>JANXWE010000200.1 GCA_025351325.1 Fimbriiglobus sp. | reverse complement strand
TCGATGGGAGCGTAGCCGTAGCTGCGGTAAACGACACGGGCGGTCTGGAGTACCCGTTCCCGCGGGATCATCAAGGCGGGCGGGTAATCGCGGAACCCCTGCAACGTCCGGGGTTCGATCAAGGTCGTCAAAGATTGGACTCCAGAGATTAACCGCGGAGACGCAGAGACGCGGAGGAAGCAATTAGGAAAGAGGACAGGGTGGGGCGATTCGCCAGTTATTAGCCCCATCCTCTTTCGTGTTCTGGATTTTGCCTTCCTCCGCGTCTCTGCGTCTCCGCGGTTCAAATTCCTAATTATTTATTTCGATACCGTGCACTGACGCGTTCCATGAATCGTCGCTCTTCGTCGGTCAACGACAGCTTACCGCTGCGGGCGATTTTATCGAGCATCTGATCCATCCGCTCGTCGTCTTGCAGGCGCTGGGCCGCTTCCTGACGCAAGCGCTTGGCGGTGCGGGCTTTCAACCAGCGCTTCACGAAGCTCTGTTTCTTCGGTTTGGGCTTCGGCGCGTCCTCGTCCTGATCGAGGCTGGAGTAGCCACTGCTGAAGTCTCCGAAGGCGCCTTCTTCCATGTCGAGGCTGCGCAACTTCAACACGCACGCGAACAGCATCATCAGGCTGAGGCCGATCAGCAGGGACTCGTTCGTGGCGATGGTGACCACGAACATGAGTATCGAACAGACGATTCCAACATAGGCCGCCACCGTGACGCCCGTGCGGAAGTCGCGGCGCCACCAGATCAACCCCTGTAACAGTTGCCCGCCGTCGAGCGGATACGCCGGGATCAAATTGAAGAGCAGAAGAACCCACGACAGCCAAAACGTGCGGTTCAACCAGACGATCCAGCCCGGTGCCAACGCTCGCTCGTACTGCGATTTTACGGCTACGTCGTTCAAGTCGTTCGGCTTGCCGACGATGGTCTTTTCGTACCCGGGGGCACTCTCCGCACTCTCGGGCAAGTACATCCGCAGGCCGTACTGGCTCGTGTAAATCCGGTCGTCTTTCACCTTCCGCATCTCGGAGATGTACGGGTTGGCCACCGGGTTGAACGACGGTACGAATCCGGCCCCACCGATGATGACCGCCGTGAGAAAGCAGATGATCACGTTCACGAACGGCCCGGCCGCAATCATGTAGCTGTGGGCTTTCCAATCGTGCGGAACGTCGACGTAGGCCAAGCCACCCAGCGGCCAGATCAAGATTTCCTCGGCGTCGCCGCCGACGGCCCGACCGCCGAAACAGTGGCCAAATTCGTGGAGCAGAATGATACCGAAGAGCAGGGCGACTGTGAGTAGGAAGACATCGCCCCACCAGACGATGTCGCCGGGTAACGAGATTTGCCTGAGGAAGAGTCCCAGCGTCACCACGAAGAACAGTAAGTGGACGCGGACTTGGATGCCGAACAGTCGGAAGATCGGCAGCGCCCAACTCATCGGATCGCGCATCGGTAGGAGCCTGTCGAGGAGGGTCGGCGGTTCGATCTATCCTTATGGTAGCATCGGAGGCCCGTTATCGAAAGGGAGAGAGCCGATGACCCGCGAAATCGTTCATGTCGGCCGGCGGATTCAGGTCGCCGTGGACACCTTGGTCACCGCGAGTGGGCAGACCATCCGGCGTGATTTGATTCTGCACCCCGGTGCCGTGGTGATTTTGCCGGTTCTGGATGCCGAGCACGTCGTGTTGATCCGGAATTACCGTTTCAGCGTTGGCCAAACGCTCTGGGAAGTCCCCGCCGGCACCGTGGAACCAAATGAAGCGTTGGAAGCCTGTGCGAAGCGCGAACTCGCCGAAGAGACCGGCTATTCCGCGACCGAATGGACGTACCGAGGCTTCATGTATGCGTCGCCAGGTGTCCTCGACGAAAAACTCCATTTGTTCATCGCGGAACGTCTCACGGTCGGTGCCCCGCGGCCGGAAGCCGACGAGCAAATTGAACCTGTTACGGTACCGCTCAGCGACGCCGTCCGCATGTGCCTGAGAGGCGAGATTCAGGACGCCAAGACCATTACGTTACTCCTGCTCTGGGAAAAACTGCTCGCCACGCGACAGTCGCACAATGTGTGATTCAAGAACATCACTGCCCCAGCGGGGCATCCCAATCACGGATCTGTCTGCGGAATTCGTCGAAGTCCAAGCGCACTTGCGGTGGTATTCCGGGTTCCTCGCGTGGTAAGTCTTCCCGGGGTTCATCGTCCTCGTCTTGCGGATCGAGGAACCGAACCTTCCGCAGTTCTTCTTCGAGCCGGCGGATCCAAACGGGCACGTCCAAACCGACGCCGACGGGCGATTCGGCCAACGGTTGAATCGCGGCGAGCAGCCCAGTGAACGCGGCGTTATCCTCAGGCAAGCCATCGCGTGCGGCAATCGCCGCTCGCGCTACCCGTCCGGCCGCTTGGTCGATTTTGAGCGGCATCACAAAGCGTTCTTCGAGGCGGTCGCGGATCGTCCGCAACCGAATCGCATGCTCCGCTTCACGTTTGCCGAGGTCGGTCAGAAGTTCCTGTGCCAACCGCGACGTGCGCTCGGCGACGAAGTCGCGCCACCGGCTGGCGAGGCGGTCGTAACCACGCTTGCAGAGCACCTCATGGGCAAGAATCAGCGGCCGGAGCCGCCAGGCGTAGCGGTCGTAGCCGGCTTTTAAGCGCAGAAAATCGAGCAGGATGTACAGGTTCTCGCCGTAATCCGACTGCGTCGTCGTGGTGTTGTAGTCGCGGTATTCGTCGTAGTGTTCCACCAGCGAATTCAGCACGATTTCGAACAGGTGCGCCGTCTTCGGTTTGTCGAGCTTGCCCGCTTCCCAATCGTCGAGCAACTTCGTGCGGGAATCGCCTTCCGCTTGAACCGACTCGCGTTCGAGCCAGTCGGCCACGCCTTGCGCCAGCACGCCACGCACGTTGGACAAGGTCACGAAACGCACCGTGAATAGGTCGCTACCGTACCGAACGATGAACTCGCGAAGGTCGTCCCAATCGTCGCGGTCGAGGACGACTTCCAGGGACGAAAGACGGAGCGTCTGCGAGTGTTCGAGCCAGAGTTTCTGGTACGATTCGCTGATTTGTTGGAGCGCCGCCGCCAACGGGCCATCTTCCCCGGCATCGTCGCCCCAATCGCGGGCGGCGCTGAGCACCGCTTCGACCGTGCCCGTGACGGCGGTGCGGAACAGCACGTCGAATGAACTCACACGTCGGCCTTCGGGGACTTCGTTCCGCTCCATCTGCCGGGCCAGCCGCGTGAGGTGGTACGTCTCACGCAGTAGTCCCAAACGAGGTAACCGGGTCAGCAACGACTCCATCATTTGTTGGGCGATCTGGGCGCGGATCGCTTGGCCCGGCGTGCCGCCATCCGACGGTGGGCAGACGAGCAACGGCTCTTGGCCGAACAGTTTGATGAACATCGGCAGCAGCCGCCGCACCCCCCCGGCATCCCCGTTGGCGACGTTCCGTTCGAGGCGGATCGCCACCGCTTCCCAGGCGGGAATGTCGGCCGTCGGGCCGAGGGAGCTTTTCGGTAGTTCCGGCAAACGGGCTTGGATCGCCGCCAGGGACCGCACGGCGGCGGCAGTCTCCACGGCGGTCTGCACCGACGCTTCCAGCAGTTGCCCTTTCACACCCCGGCGGCGGTCGTATTCGGAGAGACTTTCGACGCCACCGACCGGTTCCGGAAGTTCCACTTCGAACACGAACTGCGCCAGTTTCACGAGTCGGCTGAAATTCTCGCGGGCCATCCGCACCCATTCCGACACGAGCGTCGCAGCGACCGCATCGGTGCGCGGAAACAACTCGGGCTTTGCTGCCAGTTGCCAGAGCCGAGCGATGGTAGCGAGGAAGCGCAGCCGTTCCGTGGCCGGTTCCACATCACCGTCGAGGGAAAAATCACCCTCGGCGTAGCCGGCGGGATCATCGTCCGCCAACGAACTTTCGTTGCCGTCGTCGGTGGAATCTTGATAGGTCATTCCTTCGTAGGCGGAGTCGAAGGTTTCACCATCTTCATCGTCTTCGTCCTCGTCGCCATCATCCTCGTCGTCATCATCCTCGTCGTCTTCGAACTCTTCGTCGTCATCCAAGTACTCGCCGAAGATTTCAGGTACCTGCCAGCGGTCGTCGGCGTTGGCTTCGAGCAACTCGAAGAACCGCCGTACCAATGGCCCGCGTTCGGCGACCGGCACATCCTCGGCACCGAGGACGCCGCGCAACCAAGCGAAGGCGAGTCGGAAAAACGACGCCGAGGGATCTTGCAACGGCACGGTTTCGGATTCGCTCAACCAGGTGACCAACAGGGCCAACGCTGCCTTGTAGTCTCCCTGGTCGAGCAACGCTTCGATGACTTGCGAATACGCCGAGGGGGTGCGGAACCCTTCGCGGTGCTTGCGCCAGAACGAAGGATCGCTGGCCCCGCCCGACGTCCAAAGTCGCAGCGCTTGCGCGACGTGCTCGGCGGCTTCGGCCCGTTCGGCCCCGTAGACTTTCGGCAGATCGTTGACGGTCGGCGTTGCGAATTGATCCCACCACTCGGCGAGCCGTGCCATGCCGCGGCGGAGCTGCTGCACGAGGTTGTCTTGTTGGGCTGCCGATGCGGCGGAGAGTGCTGCGGCGTAACCATCGAACTGCCGGCCGACGTTGAGAATCAGTTCCTCGGCGCGCGGGTCGCGCACCGTGTCGCCGCGGTCGGCAAAGGTCGGGAAAAGTCCCTGGTAGCCGAGGATGTTCCACGGATCGATGAACGCCCCGCAGTCGATGCCCCGCTTCAAAATGTCTTCGGCTTCGGACAGCAGCGTCGGAACGTTCGTCAGTTCGCCGGCCCGCACGGCGAATTGAGCAGCCGTCTGGCGCAAGCGGATCTCGGCCATCAGCCGGGTGGTCGCAGCGGGGATTGTGATCGCCCGCTGCCGCGCGGCCATGGGGTAACCCATCGCCGCGAAAAAAATGGCGAGGCGACGTTCTTGCAAGTGGAAGGCCCGTTCCCCGGCAATGGCCTGGTTCAACGACTGGCGCACGCTGCCGAAGGGCTGCTTGAGTTTGGCCGACTCGGCCCGTAGTTTCTCGCCGTGTTGACCGGGCAAACCGTCGAGTAACTTCTGGTAGAACTTGTCGCGGAAGCGGGCGATCTTGCCCACGAGCTTCGTGAGTGTCACCGTGGAATCGTAGTGTGTGGGGCCGGTACCCGAAATACCCGAACCCATCAAGATGGTGCCGGCCAACACCGCGGACGCTTCGATCAACCGTTCGGGATCGAGGGTGCGTTGTACACCGGTCGTTCCGCGCGTCGCCCAGTTCACGAGGGCATCCAGGGTACCTTGGCGAATCACGAAGCGCCGGTAGTAACCCTGTCCGTCGATCTTGTGAGGATCCCATTCGCCGAACAGCACGTTGGGCCGCTTGGTCACGGGGTGGAAATGATCGGTCGCCCGCGGGTCGATGGCCAACACGTCCAACCGGTCGGGATCGAGGCACGCCTCTTCGAGGAGGTCTTTCTCCGTGCCGTGCAAAAGCTCGAGTGCGGCCCGCACCACTTCGGAATACGGCCCCGGTGCGACACCGACGCCCCGGAAATAGAGGGGGATCGCCGAGACTTTTTCATGTGGGTAGAAATCCGTCTGCGGTCTCGTTTCCAGGATCGCGATCGGCCGGTAGCCGACGAAGTCGTTGAGGTTCAACAAGCAATTCGGGATCACCGAGAGGGCAGGGGTGCCGGCGGCGAGTTCGGGCATCACCGCTTCGCAGCAGCGGGCCATGAAGAAGGCGGTGAACAGTGCGGCGTCGGGTTGATGGCCGAGTAAGTCGCGGTGGTGTTCGCGGTAGCCCGTTAACAGGTCGCCGAAACCCAATCGGACGACTTCACGGGCACGGCTTAGATCTTGGAACGCAGAGGAGCCTGACTTCTCCAAATCGGCCGCTGCGGCTAACAGCCAGGCGCCGGTGGTCGTCCAAGGGGCGGGGTCGTGGTCCGCCAACAAATGTTCGAACACATCGGCTAAAAGTTTGCGAAAGCGCGGGTCGGCCCGGCCATCGGAGAAGTTGAGGTATCCAAGCGGCTTCGTCGGGTCGAACGATCGCGTCAGTTCTGGGAAGAAAGCATCCATCCGAATTTTCCGCCCACCGGGACACGATTTCAACTCTGTCAGCATAAAACAAGTCGGTTCCGAGAACCAGAAGAGTTCGACATATGGCTTCGCAAAAACCGTCACTCCGACTCACCGTGTTGATCTCGGGTTCGGGTTCCACGCTTCAAAATCTCATTGATCGGACACGTGCTGCGGAACTCCCTGCCACCATCGTAGGCGTCGTGGCGAGTCGCGTTGGCATTTTTGGAATTGAACGGGCCAAACAAGCCCACCTTCCGGTAACTGTAATCGAACGGAAACCCACAGCGACTTTTTCCGAGCGTATCTTTGCTGCCGTCCGGGCTACGGAACCGGATTTCGTGATTCTTGCGGGCTGGCTCCATCTTCTTGAGATTCCGACCGATTTCGAGAATCGGGTGCTGAATATCCACCCGTCGCTGTTGCCAGCGTTCGGTGGGCCGGGCATGTACGGCCGACATGTCCACGAAGCGGTTTTGGCGTCCGGGGCGACGGTTTCGGGCTGCACCGTCCACTTTGCCGACAACACCTACGACACGGGGCCGATCGTGTTGCAGCGACAAGTTCCCGTGTTGAAATCGGACACGCCGGACACCTTGGCGGCTCGGGTGCAAGCGGCAGAGTGCGAAGCCTATCCCGAAGCGATTCGGAAGATTGCGGGATTTAGGTCGAGGATCGGATAATCGGATTCGTCGTTAACTTCCGTATTCGGACGCCAATTCCAGTGTGTGACCTTGCGAAATCGGTCGGTCGATGCTCTGGTTTTTCCCGATAGGTTCTATGCTTCTGCAAGACTCGTGCAACGATTTCCGGGCACGAGTGAAGCCAAATTCTTTTTTCCAAGGATGGTTTCCGATGCGTAAATTCTTCTTCGCTCTGCTGTTCGCCGCCGCCGCCCTCACCGCGGTCAGCGCGATGGGTTGCAAGTCCGCTTCGAAGGGCTGCAGCTCTTGCGGCGGGTGAGTTCAATCTGCTTCGCTTCAGGCCCGTGTTACGATGACGTGACCGGGCCTTAATTTGTTACCGCAACCCTGCCGAATCGCGCACGCCCAAGTTCTGATAGATCTGTCGGGTCGCGTCGGACTTGTTGAGCGTGTAAAAGTGGATCCCTTTCACATTTTGATCGAGCAATCCCCGGCACTGTTCCGTCGCCCAGTGGATGCCGAAGTTGGCCACCGACGCATCGTCGGCGCAGCGGTTGACGCCGCGGAGTAACCCGGCGGGAATCCGCGATCCGGCCGACAATTCCGCCATGCGAATCAGCCCCGCTTTGCTGCCCACCGGCATGATCCCCGCGATGATCGGCACGCGGATGCCGGCCAAGTCGCAGCGTTCGCGGAAGTCGAAGAAGTCGCGGTTGTCGAAGAACAATTGCGTGCAAATGTAGTCGGCACCGGCATCGACTTTTTGTTTCAAATGGTCCATTTCGACCAAGCGGTTCGGCGTGCCGGGGTGCCCTTCCGGGAAGCCGGCGACGCCGATACCGAAGCCGCGCGGATCTGGCGTTTGGCGACTTCGCACGAACTGCACCAACTCGTTGGAGAAGTGGAAGGCGTCGCCGCTGCGGTCGTGATTCGCCAAGTTCTTGGGTGGATCGCCACCGAGCGCCAAGATGTTGCCGATGCCGGCTTCGGCATAGCGGTCGAGGATTCCCGTCATCTCGGCAAGTGAATGGCAGACGCAGGTCAGGTGCGAGATGGCCGTGAGGTGTGTCTCGCGTTGAATCCGCACGACAAGGTCGTGGGTGCGGTCGCGAGTGGTGCCACCCGCGCCGTAAGTCACCGACACGAACGAGGGCTTCAGTTCTTGCAGTTGCGCGATGGTGCCGAAGAGTTCATCGGATGCGGCATCGGTTTTCGGCGGGAAGAACTCGAAGCTGAACGTGGTCGCATCGCGTGCCAAAATATCGAGAATGTGCATAGGTCGAAAGCCCGGAGCGATGGAGTATTCCGTTAGTTTACGCCGGTCAGCGTCGGCAACAACTCCGGGATGAGTCCGCCGGGTTTCTCGGGCAGAATTTTGACGCGAATCCCGGTGGTGCGCTGGGGCTTCTCAGCCGGTTGAAGACGTTCGAGATCGGGATCGAGAAACAACTTCTCGACAGCGAACGTCGTCGTTCGGCTCCGAGTCCAGCGGAGGACGTATTTGGACGTACCCGCCTTGAGTGGGAGTTCGGCGGTGAAACTTTCACCCGGTCGGTATTCCAACGGGGTCAGGGGAATCGCCGGCACGAACCGGTAGGTACTGCCGTTCGCATCGGACTTCACCTCGTCCGAAAGCTTCAACCTCAACGTGCGAGAACCGGACGTCAACAGCAAGACGCCGTCGGGAGTGAATATTTGAACACGGAGCGAATTCGGCACGGACACTTCGACCGCAGAGATCGGCAGCGTAAACTGATCGGCTTTCAAGAACTCGGTCAACTCGGCCACGGGGTCGGCTTCCCCGCGTGTGGGGTCGCTCCACGACAGCAACAATTGTAAGAACCGACCCCAACTTCTGAGTTCCGACTGGAGCAGCAAACACTTCGGAGAATCAACGAGTCTGTGCCAATCGGCCGGTGTATCGACCCGGCCATTGCCCAATTTCAGTTCGTTGTCGAGCAATAGACGCACGTGCCGCAAGCCGGTCTCGGCGGCCAAGCGCAAACGGCGCGACAGCTCTTGTTGGAGTGGTTCGGGGTACAGCGTGGTTTGCCAATACGCACGGCCTTCGGCCGCACGCGGGAATTGTTTATTCAACGTGTCGAG
The DNA here is from genome assembly GCA_025351325.1 of Fimbriiglobus sp. Classification (GTDB taxonomy): domain Bacteria; phylum Planctomycetota; class Planctomycetia; order Gemmatales; family Gemmataceae; genus JALHQU01. The sequence continues at coordinate 19,013 of JANXWE010000200.1, read as the reverse complement.
TCGTTGGCCGGCGAGCAAACGGGAGTCGTTCAGATTGGCACTGGGTTCGGGGAGGATCAGCACGGCGGTCGGTTCGTCGGGGTTGACCGTCAGGCCAACAGCATCGGTGAGATCGCGCAGATCGAGCAACCGGCGTTCCGACAGCTCCCAATCGCGCTTGGCGAAGTCGGCGCGTTCGTAGCGGTACACGTCGCCGAAGGTCAGCGGCTCCCCGCGCGTGATCAGCAGCCGTTGGGAGCCGGGCAGGGGCAGCGGGGCCGAATTTTGCAGAGCGGTACCCGGTGGCGAAAAGGTCGGTTGGCCGGCCTCGCGGACGATCCGATCAATCTGTTGGCGCCAGCCGGGCTGCTGCGAATTCACCATCAAATCCGTCGCTTCGACGATGAGTTGCCGGTACCAGGAGTGGACGCGGTCTTCGTATTCCCCGAGTAGGCGGAGATCGTCGCGCCATTTCTGCCGCAGGCGCACGGCTTCCGTCTCATTCCAGAGCTGGGCCTGCTCGGGCGGAGGTGCAAGCTTCGTTTCCAGTTCATGTTGCAAGCGCTGGTACATGCCGAACGTCCGCACGTCGGCGGGGGCGAATTGCGGGGCGGCGAATTCCGATTTGTAGACCCGATATGCTTCGATCTCTTGGAGGCGGGATTGCACGAACTGCTGCAAACCGACCGGGAGGCGGGGGAAATCCTGGCTGTCGCGGATCAGTTCCAGTTCGTTTTTGCGCTTGTCGATGTTCTTCTCGGACAGGCGGAGCGCGGCCGGCTCGTTCTGCGTTTGCAACGTTTGCACCCGTGATGCCAACTTTTCGAGTGGGCTGGCTTCGCCCGCCACGAACAACCCGAGCATGAGGAGCACCATCGACGCGAGCAGTGCGACCACACCGCTGGCCGTCCATTTTAATCGTCGACGCGCGGCGCGGGTACGGCTGCGAAATTCCCCGGCGGCGAGCAGCACTTTCGGGACGTAGCTATCGAGATTGTGCGTCCCATTTTCGAGGTTGTACGCGGGGTCACGCAAGGCATCGGGAAGGTTGGCCGAGGTGGCTTCCATCGACAGTTGCACGCTGCCGAACGAGAAGACATCACCCGGTTTCTCGATCAATTCTTCGAAGCGCTCGACGAACTGCGCTTCCAGTGTCTCTTTTTCCCGTTCGACCCGTTCGAGCCAAATTTGTGTCGACATGCCCGGTTCGAAAAGTTTGTCGCATTTGGTCAACGTGAGGAAAATCGGCCAACCACCCACTTCGCGGTCGAAAGAACGACCGGTTCGCAAGCACTTCAGAAATTCCTCGAAGGCGATCAAGTGCGCCTCGATTTCGCCCTCGTTCGAGCGGGCTTCGACGATCAGCACCAGCGCGTCGGCGTTGTGAATAGCCACGGCGAGTTCACCGCGGGCAATCGTCCGTTCGAGTTCGCCGGGTTGGTTGAACAGTTTCGCGGACGCTTCGCCGTCGCAGTCTAGTAAGAGTACCGCTTTGGCGACGAGGTTGGCATCGGGCAGATCGACGAGGACAATTTGCGGGATGAGTTCGCGGCGGATGGGATCGGCTTCCTGCGCGTGTTTCAGCGGCACCGGCTCCATTTCGGCCTCGGTGGAAGCAATCCGTTCGAAGGCCGCCAGCAGAGACGATTTCCCGGAGCGCGGGGTTCCAAAAAAGACGATGCGCAGAGCGTCGGCTTCCGCACTCCTCGGCGTCGGCAAGCGTGAAATCATGGCTGTTTAGCCAATAACTCTTGGTACTGCTTGGGAGACAACAGCGATGCACCCAACGTGTCTCGGGCGCCGTTCAAAATGTTGAACCCCGTGGTCTCTTGGCTCGCCGTCGTCGCGAAATCGTAAACGATCACGATTTGACCCTTGGCGGATTTGCGTCGAGTCTGAACCCGCGCTTGAACGCCACCGAGATCGACCATCACGGCTTTCCCGTCCGAAGCATCGTTGTCCACTTGGAAGAATCGCTCGGTGCCCGCTTCCACGTCGGCCCCGCCGAAAATCTTCACCGACACGACCTCGTCGATTTGAATCTTAGACTGCTCGGGCTTCGTGTTCTGCGGACTCGCGGTGTCCGGTTGCGATTCCGTGTCCGGGGTCCGTTCGCCAGGGGTGCCACCGGTACCCGACCCGCCGTTGCCATCCCCACCACCGGTACCACCGCGGAAGACGAGCAGGGCCACAATAATGGCCACGATCAATCCGACGCTGTAACGGATCACTTTGTGCAAGCCGTGGGGCGACGCGCGGCGAACCACGTATTTGTCGAAGGCAAAGGCGAGCAGTGCCCCGAATAAGTAGCCCGCGAGGAAGCCGCCGGCCACCGCCAAGCAGCCCGTGAACAACGCGGCGATACTGTTCTTCGAGAAATCGGTGAGGGATACGCCCAGCATCGGGTTACTCCGGTTTCGTGGCCCAAGGGTTGTCGAACGTGTGCTCTTCGCTCTGGAACCACGTACTGTACATTTTCAGTTGTGGCGCGTCTGGGAACCGTGATTTCGTTCGCGGGTGCAGGATCAAAAAGTACGGCCGCTTCGCACCCGACTTTTGTTTGGCCCGGGCGATGAACAGGTTCGCACCCGCCTGATCTTTGATTTCCCGGCGTTCCGTTTTCGGGCCATCTTGGCTGATGAAGTAGAGTTTCCCGCGTCCACCTTCCGTTTCACCGCCGTCGATTTCCAAAACCCACACGCTGGCCCGATCGGCGATCTTCGACCGTTCCTCCATCAACTGCCGGATTTCCTCGTCGCGCAACTTCAATTTATCTTGGGCCGCGTCGAGTAGCTTTTTCAACTTCACCGCGTCGTCCGGGTTGTTGGTATCGGTCGACCCTTCCTCGGTGCGGCTCACGAACGGCAGCAGCAGAAACATGCAGAATAACAGAATGAGCACGTCGATCAACGGCACGAAGAAGCGCGTTACCGAACGCTTCGGCAGGTCGATCATGACCGCGCCCCCGGCTTGTCCACCGCCGATTTGAACAGGATCACCACGGGCGGGCCGGAGAGTTTACGAATCAGCATTTGACCCGTGTTCACCATCCACGTCGGCAAGATGTTCATGAGCGCCATGAACAGGCCGCTGCCGGTGGCGGTGATCGCCGGGCCGTACTTCTGAATCACTTCTTCGGCGGTGGGGCGACTGCCGACGCCGAACGAGCCGAAGGTTTGCAGAATCGCGGCGACGGTTCCGATCAGCCCCAAAAGAGGGAACCACTCGGCCGCTTGGGCCAAGTGCTTCAACCAGTCGTCGCCGCTCGAATCGAAATCTTGCTGGTCGTCGTTCCAACGCATCGCCCGCCAGGCGAGTATCGTTTGGAAAGCGAAGAGCAAGCCGCCGATGCCGAGGATGATCCAATCGATGGCGGAGTCGCGCAAGCGATTGAGGTACTCGTCGCGGGCGGCGATGGGCATGGCGAAGAAAATCAGCACCGCCGCCGTGGGGGGCATGGCGCAGAACAGCAGGGGGAGTATGTGGTGGATCCAGAGTCGCCGCACGCTGCAATCCTCTTGGGACTTCCGATTCCATTATTTGGCTTGCGAAAGCCAAGCCGGCATCGCTTGGATTTTGCCATCGCCATTCACGCAGGCAAGGGTCGTGCCGCCTTCGCAACACAACTCACCGGTCGGGCCGAAAACTTCGTACTTGTGTTCGAGTCGCACGGGTGATGTCTTCACCACGGTGGTGCGAATCGTCAACAGGTCGTCGTAGTGGGCCGGCCGTTTGTATTTCACTTCGACCTTGGTGATGACCAAGAAAAACCCTTGGTCTTCGAGATCGCGATAGTTTGTCCCAAGGCTGCGGAGCAGATCGGTGCGTGCCTGCTCGAAGAAGACAAGGTAATTCGCATGGTGCAGCAGTCCCATGCGGTCGGTCTCCGCGTAGCGCACCCGAATTTGCGTTTCGCCCGATAGCATTCACGAATCCTCAGCGAATGAAGCCGATACGCGACCACGGGAAGAAGGTGAAGACCGCCCGGCCGAGCATCAGCCGCTCGGGAACCAAACCCCAACCGCGACCATCGTGGCTCTGGGCACTGTTATCCCCGAAGCAAAGGAAATGCCCAGGCTGAACATAAAACGTCTCGAACTCGGCTTCTTTATTTTCAGGGTGCGTGTAATACGTGTCGCGGTACAAGACAATTTTTGAAACAGTTACGTTGCCCTGAACTTCGATGGCAGCCGGTTCCTTGATATCGTTGGCCGTCGTCCAACCTTCTTTGCGCTTGTCCCCTTCTTCAAAGGTCGTGCTGGAGGAATCGAACGGGTATTCCGATTCTTGACCGAAGTCGATGGCTTTGTCATCGACCCATACCCGCAAGCGACAGTCGACATTCGCAAAGCGCAAATCGTAGATGCCCGCTTTCGTCATCGGCGTCGGCCGGGTCGTCATCTCTTTGCCGTTCGCGCCGGTGCGAACCAACTTGACGGTGCCGTTTGCAAACTGGGCTTGGAATCGACTCGGCCCGCGACCCAGGTCGAGGATCACGGAGGCTGCCGGATCCGCGATGTTAACTTTGCATTCCACCGACAAGTCGCTGACCCAGTGGTCGTTGTCATCGGCGTTTTCGGCACCGTCGTTGGAACTGGTGAAAGCCCCAGGAACTCCGGCGTTGTAGCCCATGAAGTTTGTGATGAATGTCGGTTTCAGAGGCAATTCGAGATCGCGGACACGAGTGGATTTGCCAGTGAAATTATCGCGTAACGTTTTTGTTTTCAGCGCCAAATGGCTGTACTTTAAAAAGCCCCGTTCCGTGCCCGTGTGGCTGTAACTCTTTTGATCGGTTTCCGCGGCACCCCAACCCTCCCCGCTCGACTTCCAACGCGGTGGCACACCGAGTTTGATCAAATCTTGAGCGTGAAAGTCGTTGTCATACACGATCCGTTTCATGGCCAGCAGTTGATCGTCCGGCTTGCGGATCAACTCGAACCCATCCACCCCTTCGGGGAAGCTGAGTTTCTGGGCTTGTTCAAACGCCGCCATCGCATTGGGCGCCGATTGGAAACTGTACCGGCGATTCCAGAGGTCTTTAGGGTTTTCCGGCATCGGATACTCATCCGCCGGATATTTGAGGGTTTTGTGAAGGAACAGCTTCCCGCGATGCGTGGCAATCGTTTCGTCACCGACGCCGACGAGCCGTTTGATGTAATTCTGTGCCACATGATCGACCTGCGGATCGGAAGGGTATTTGAACACCACCACCGAGCCCCGATTCGCGATCGACATAAACTTGTGAACCAGCACGCGATCCCCGCTCGTGGCATCGAGCTCGGTTCGGTAGTATTTCCCCGCTCCCGAATCGAATTCATTCAGTTTCAGCCTGCCGGGGAAGTCGCAATTCGGGCAGTGATAGCCGATGATCGGGAGCTTGATCCCTTTGCGACCTTCGACTTCCTCGCTCGCGTTCAGAGGGAATTTGAACCCGCATTGCTCACATTCTACTTTTTTGTGGTAGCCGAGCAGCGTCTCCGCCATCGATCCCGTCGGGATGACAAACGCCTCGACGACGAACAACTTCAGAACCAGTACCAGTACCACCACAAAGACGACGGTCTCGACGAGTTCCCGCAGGGAGTCTTTACGGGGTTTCTTGGAAAGCATCGGCTTCGTGGCGGTGATCATTCGCTCGATCTCGTTCGGTATCGGGTTATCGCAGGAACCGAAATCGCTCCCAGTCGATGGTCTGGAAGCGCTGTTCTTTCCCATTCAGAATCAACCGGCCGATTCGCAGCGGTTGGTGCATGAGGAATGGTTTACCAATAAAATAGTCTTCTGGCACGCCCGGCTGACTCCAAGCACGGCTATCCTCCGAAGCGGGCGAGTTGTCCCCCAGCATAAAATAGTCTCGGGCACTCAATTGCCAGGCCGTGGCGATCGCGTTCTCTCCTTCGGTTCGGTAATGCACATCCCGCGATAATTTCAAATGGCGGAGCACCACCAATACCCCACGGGCTTCCAGTTGCAACGGCCGAACGGTCCCCAGACGGTCTTTGAGAAATGCGGTGGAATTATTTGCACCATCCAGTTTCGCGGCGTATACTTCCAGAGGTTCGCCGATTGTAACCCCATCGATCACCATCGTAGCCTGGCGGTCGACGAACGCCAGTTGGAGCCGATAACGTTGACCGGGTAAAAGTGATAAACCAGGGTAACTCCGTGGAGCGGTTCCACCATCGTGCGCGAGTGTCGAACTCGGTGGTTTTGTCGCCCCCACCGCAAGATCGAGTCGGACGGTGTCGGAACCATCGCCGAGTCGAAACGACAGTGAACCCGACCCACGAACAGCCTCAATTTCGCACTCGACGATGAAATCGTGGACGGGTCTCGGGACACCCCGTGAACCGTTGTAATTATGATCATCGCGGATGATGTCATCGACCCCGGTATCGACGTTGCGATGCCGGTAACTCAAACCGAGCGTCGTTTCCGAACTGGAACTGGCATCGAGCACAAGACGACTCTCGATGACGATGTCTTCAATGGGGACGACCGTTTTTGGCACTGCGACCGCCGGCAGTTTTGGTGTGGTCATTGGCTCCACGACCCACCGTGATGCCCAGCCCATCGGCTGCGGTGGGTGATCCATATCGAAGAACGGAATCTTCATCTCGTCCACGGCGTCGAGCGGTTTGCGGAGCAGTTCGCCATTCGCGTAAACGTCGCCATCGTGGATGCGAATGGCTTCGCCGGGCAGACCGACGACGCGCTTGACATATGGGATTTTGGAATCATCCGTCGTGTGGAACACTGCCATTTCCCAGCGACGCGGTGACCGGACACGAAAGACGAACCGATCCACGAGTAAACGGTCACCGGAGAGTTCGTCCGACAACGGCACAAGGTTGATCCGCGAAAGACCGCAGTTGAGGCAATACGCCGCGTATTGCGGGTTAGCTTGGGCTTCGTTCACCGGCGAGCCAACGACGATCGGGTAACCGCACCGAGGGCATGGGCACGACCTGTGATGGCCGTAGATCGTCGGGGCCATGCTTCCCGTCGGGACGCCGTGCGGTTCGACGAACGTGGTGCGGACAATGAGAAACAGGCAGAAGACCAGCGTGAGGATTTGATAGAAGCGACGGAACATCCGGCCGAACGATAGTTCATCGGGAAGCACGGGCTGGGAGGTCAGGTCAGTCATAGTCCCGTTCCAGCTTATTGCTGATTCCGTCCCCTTGAGGAATTCAGGGTATTATGACACAGATAACACGTTGGGGAACGGAGGATTCCGACCGCGAAGAATTGCGGCGCGAGTATCCCGAGTTGGACGACGAAGATATCCGACAGGCGATCCACTTCGATGCAATTTCGATTGCTAGTTGTGAGCATTTTCACCAGTCAGATATCTACTGAGGCGAATCTCAGAACTTCTAGTACAGCTCGAGGGTCGCATCCGTAAATTCCCGAACCCCAAGCCGAATTCTGTTCGACCACGGCCCAACCCTTCCCAGCGATCACTCCCACATCGAGAACAGCCGTGCGCGGCAGTTCGACCCGCGCATCGGCGAGTATCGCTTCCACATAGGTGATCAATTCTTCATCTTCGAGATCGGTGCTCCGGAATTCATTCTCGCCCTGGAGTTGGCCATCACGCAGGTATATGGAATACGTTCGCAGTTCCCGATCCAGGATAAAGCACCTGAACTCTTTCTCCCATTGGACGATCTCGGAAACGAGCACTGGCATGTCGTCGGGATATTGAGTCGGCAGCATCGGACCTGTGTACACGGCAGCAGGGAAACTCTTATCGTTCGGGGGTTTGATGAACGCAGGTCGTATCATCGTCCGTGCCTGGCCGAGTGTCATCAATTCGATTTCGCGCAAACGATATTCGCGTGGCAAACGTGGCAGCCAATCGATTGGCGGTTCGAGCAATCGCTTGGAAAATTGCTCAGCGAGCGTCGGCCCGAACAGCGCTTCGAGGTATAAAACCGGTTCGGTTACGGTGAGTAGGTCGTCCGGCACGCGCCAGGTTTTTAAGCGCTCGACTCTCCAGCCCAATTGTCCGGCGGCGCGCCATAGGGATTGAGAATCTTCTGTGAATCGAGGGGTCAAGATGAGCGTCGGCATATCGTCTCTCGCTCAATCGTCTTCCAGCACTGCCAAAAACGCTTCCTGAGGAACCTCCACTTGGCCGATGGCCTTCATGCGCTTCTTGCCTTCGGCTTGCTTGTCCCAGAGTTTCCGCTTCCGGCTGATGTCGCCGCCGTAGCACTTGGCCGTGACGTTCTTTTTCATGGCCGCGATGGTTTCCCGCGCGATGATTTTGCCGCCGATGGCGGCTTGCAGTGCCACCTCGAACATGTGCCGGGAGATTTCTTTGCGCAGCTTCGTGAGCACCTGGCGGCCGCGCCGATCGGCGACGCTGCGGTGGACGACGATGCTGAGCGCGTCGACCTTCTGCCCGTGGACGAGGATGTCGAGCCGGATCAAATCCGCCTGGCGGTAGCCGGTGACTTCGTAGTCCATGGTGCCGTAGCCGTGGGTCACCGACTTCAACTTGTCGTAGAGGTCGTAGATGACTTCCCCGAGCGGCATCTCGTAGACGATGATGACGCGCTGCTGGCTGAGGTAATCGGTGCGGACGTAAGTGCCCCGGCGTTCGGTGCACATGCCCATGATGTCGCCGATGTTGCCGGCGGGAATCAGAAAGCTGATCTTGCAGATCGGCTCGCGGAACTCCTTGATCCCACCCCCGTCGGGGACGTCTTGCGGGCCGTAAACTTGGATGATGTCGCCGTTGGTCTTTTCGATTTCGAAGGTCACGTTCGGCGCGGTTTGGATCAAGTTCAGTTCGCTGTCGCGCTCGAGCCGTTGCTGGATAATCTCGCGGTGGAGCATCCCCAAGAAGCCGCAGCGGAAGCCGAAGCCGAGGCCGTCCGATACTTCGGGCACGTAGGTGAACGAACTGTCGTTGAGCTTGAGTTTGCCGAGGGCTTCGCGGAGGTCTTCGAAGTCGCCGTTGCTCACCGGGTAGAGGCCCGAGTAGACCATCGGCTTCGGTTCTTTGTAACCGGGCAACGGTTCGGCCGTCGGGTTGAAGGCGTCGGTGACGGTGTCGCCGATGTTGACGTCGCCGATGGTCTTCACGTTGGCCATGAAGTACCCGGCTTGGCCGGCGCCGAGGCTGTCGCACTTCTCTTGGCCGGGACGGAATTGGCCGACTTCGGTCACAACGTACTCGCGGTTCGCCCGCATCATCCGGATCCGCATCCCCGGTTTGATTTCGCCGTCCATCACGCGGACGTAAGCCACGACGCCCTTGTAACTGTCGAAGTGGCTGTTGTAAACGAGGGCTTTCAGCGGGGCGGCAAGATCCCCGGCTGGTGGCGGAACGCGGTCGATGATCGTCCCAAGGAGTTCTTCGATCCCCAAGCCGGCCTTGGCGCTGACCTTCATGACCTCCTCGGGCACGGTCATCACGGCCGTTTCCATCTCGCCGATGACGAAGTCGGGCCGGGCGTGCGGCAGGTCGATTTTGTTCAGCGTCGGGATGAGCTTGAGGTTCGCATCCATCGCCAAGAAGGCGTTGGCCACTGTCTGAGCTTGGACCCCTTGGTAGGCATCGACGAGCAGCACGGCCCCTTCGCAAGCGGCCAACGACCGCGAGACTTCGTAGTTGAAGTCGACGTGACCCGGGGTGTCGATCAGGTTCAGTTCGTACTTCTGCCCGTGGTGTTCGTAGTAGCACGTCACCGGGTGCATGCGGATGGTGATGCCGCGCTCCCGTTCGAGATCCATACTATCGAGGGTCTGGGCGCGCATGTCCCGCTCGTCGATCGTCCCGGTTTTTAGCAGGAACTGATCGGCCAGCGTGCTCTTCCCGTGGTCGATGTGGGCGATGATGCAAAAGTTGCGAATATTCGACGTCGGCGTCGGCATGGGGTCAACGCTCGGCAGGAAGCGGTAAGGAAGTCAGTACGTACCTCTATAATAGACGTTCTTACTGTTCTCGTGTAGGCCCGCTCGAATCCATCTCGGAGTGAACCCGATGAAACGTCTGACATTTTGGCAAGCGGTGCCTCCGACGGCCGCTCTGATTCTCGGCATCCTGGTGGGATGCGAACCGCCACCTCCACCACCGGATACGGCCAAGCCGGTGGAATTGAACGCCGTCACGATTGCCGAACTCAACGGGGTGATTGCTAGCCATAAAGGGAAAGTCGTGCTGATTGACGTCTGGTTTCTCGGCTGCGCCCCGTGCGTCAAACGATTCCCGAAGTTCGTGGAATTGCACCGGGAATTGAAGGCCGACGGACTGGTTTGCATCACGCTGGACACTTACCGGGAAGAATTGAAGAAGAAAGCGGATGTTCTCAATTTCCTGAAGCAACAAGGAGCGGACACCCAGAACTTGATCGTCGACGACAAAGAAGCGACCCAAGACGCTTGGCAAACTCAGTATGACGCCGTCGCCACCCCGAGCTATGTGATCTTCGACCGGAACGGCAAATGGGTGCCGACGCCAGCACCGGAAGACAAACAGAACATGACCCGAATCTTGAAGAAGCTGCTCGCCGAGAAGTGAGTGGTCAGGTTCTCTTCTTGAGCTGAGCTTTGAGCCAGCGATTCTCGGCTGCGGAGAACGGTGGCTTGAGCTTCCGGGTGTAGTCCGTGTCTTCGTAATCACCGTCGATGTAAGCTCGATCCAAGGGCTTCTGCAATTCGAGAATGGCGTCGGGATTTTGCTGGCGAAGAGGAATACGGATCGTCGGCAACGGGGCATCAAAACGAGCGGGGTAGACTTCGGACCGCGTCGTATTCCAAGCCCGTACCACGCAGATGGCGTAGTGCCCGACCTCTTCAAAGGGTGGACAATATAAGACATGTTGACCCCGACGGATCAAATCGATCTCGACCAAGCTCGCGCCGGATTCCAAAATCAAATCGGTTCGACACCGATAGGTTTCCCGGTTTTTGGATCCGATTTTGTTCGCCGGGCTGATCAGCTCGATCGCCGTGACCAGTCTCATTTTCCGACTGGTGTCGTAGATGTGCACCGTGCGTTGCGTCCGCGGTATGAGTCGAGTGGTACTGATGATCGGTTCGGCCACGGCCACGCCACCGTCTGATTCTTGGGAGCCGAGTTGTGAATGGTCGGTATCAAAATGGCCGACTTCGGGGTAGCTGCGTCCCTGTTTCGATGGGGGTTGCTCATCGTCAACAACTTCAAGTAATACCGATTCTTCGACGCGAGCGACCAACGAGTCGGGAAGGCGATGCTGGAGATCATTCCGTATGGCAACTGCCAACGAGGTATGCACGTCGCCCCAATGGGCTTCGAGGAACGGATCCATACCGGGAAATGGGCTGGGCATCGGGGTCGCCTTGAGGATGTAACTTCCAATTATTCTATCGATTGCGATTCTTGAGCTGCAACTGAAACCAGCGGTTTTCGACGACGGTCATCCGTGGATGGAGGCTCTGAGTGTAGTCGAGAATTTCATAGCCCCCGTCGCGATAGACCCGGTTCAGCAACCGCTGCAAATCGAGTTTCAGGGCGGGATTTTTCTTTCGCAGGGGAACCGGGATTGTCGGCAACGGCTCGTCGAAGCGGGCTGCGACAACGTCGCCCTTCGCGTCGTCCCACGGCCGCACAACACAGATCGAATAGTGTCCGTCCGGATCGGTTTGCGGGCGGCACAACAGATACTCCCCTTGGCGGATCAAATCGATCTCAACCAAGCTCGCACCGGCTTCCAATGCTTTGCTGGCTCGGGTCCGATACGCTTCCCGATTCTTCACTCCGACCTTGTTGGCCGGGCCGATCAATTCGATGGCCGTGATCAACTTCATTTTCATCATGGCGTCGTAGATGTGAACCGAGCGCTGCGTCCGCGGTACGATTTGGGTGGCCGTGTCGGTTGGAGGCGAATCGTCGTCGTCGATTCCGAGAACCACCGATTCTTCGACCCGTGCCACAAGTCCACCGGGGAGTTGCTTCCGCAGGTTCACCGCGAAGGAAACCGCCAAACGGGTCTGCACGTCGCCCCAGTGTGCTTCGAGAAACGGATCCATACCGGGGAACGGACTGGGCATCAGGCAACCTTAGCGGAGTGATTCACACGAGTGGAGGTCATTCTATTCACGGCGGTTCTTGAGCTGCGTTTTCAACCATTTCTTTTCGGAGGCGGAGAACGGTGGCTTCAATGGTTGAGAGTAGTCCGTATCTTCGTAAGCCCCGTCAAAATAGGCTTGGGCGATCAGTTTCTGCAATTCGAGAATCGCATCGCCATCGTTCCGACGCAGGGGAATTCGGATTGTCGGCAGTGGGACGTCGAATCGAGCGGGGTAGAATTCAACCCGATTCAGTTTCCAAGCTCGAGAGACTGCGATGGAGTAGTGACATTGGCCAGGTTGCGGGCGCGACTGCACAACATGGTGCCCGCGGCGGAGCAAATCGATTTCCACCAAACTCGCGTCGGCATTCAGAATTCGCTCGGCGCGAGTTTGATACTCCACCCGATTCCGAAGCCCGATCTTGTTCCCCGGGCTGATGATCTCGATCGCGGTGACCAAACGCATCTTTTTCTCGGCATCGAGGATTTGCACCGAATGACGCTTTTGCGGTACGAAACGTGGAGCGACAAGTTGAGGTTCAGCTACGACAACTCCTGCCGATTCGGTTCCACACGACGTTGCGCTTGGATTGTTTTGGTAAATGCCAACATCGGGATAAATCACATTGTCTTCAGCGTCAGCCATCAGATCGACTGGCTCAATATCCACGATTTCGAGCACGACGGATGTTTCAAGACGTGCTTTCAGCCCACTTGGAAGTTGCTTTCGGAGTTCGATGCTAATCGATGTTGCCAAGCGAGTATGCACATCGCCCCAATGGGTTTCGAGGAACGGATCCATTCCTGGGAAGGGGCTGAGCATCGGACGGCCTCAGACGCGGTAACATTGGAATATCCATTCTAGCATGAAACGAAAAAAGCTCACCGATCTGACCGGTGAGCTTTGGATGCGTGTTGTTGACCACCGACTCAGCTCGGCTTGATGGCCGAACCGACTTGGCTGAACGTCTTATTCGACGCACCGCCGATGGCGGTGATGGCGGCGATACACACCACAACGATCAACGCGAGCATGACCGCGTATTCGACGGCCGTCGGGCCATCTTCCCGCTTCGTGAATTTGAGGATTTTGCGCGCGAATATTCTCATGGTGTTGACCGGGGTATATGAGTAGAAACGAAAATGGCCCGCGCCCACCAAATAGGGGAAGCACAGGCCCGTTCAAGATTCAGACAATTCAGCTCGGCTTGATGGCCGAACCGACTTGGCTGAACGTTTGGTTCGACGCACCACCGATGGCGGTGATGGCGGCGATGCACACCACGACGATCAGAGCGAGCATGACGGCGTATTCGACAGCCGTCGGGCCATCTTCACGCTTCAGGAACACGACTGCGTTTTTCAGAAGCTTCTTCATGCGACTCTCCAGTTTTGTACAACAGGCCTAGAAGCGTGGGGGCGAAGGAAACTTTTTCCGTCGCATGTTTGAGCCCCGCGTTCTGGCGACGAAGATATATGCGACGCACCGGCGAATTGTGCAAATCGATATCGCCGGATTTACCGGTATTTTTTCGCCAGTTTGCCACGACCCGAGAATGATGCGCCCGCCTCATTCCCAGAGCTTTTTTTCAATCAGGATGTACCGATGCCGGACGAAACGATACGCAAAAGCTTGACTACCACATCTGGCCCGAACCGTGCCCCTAACCGGGCGATGCTCCGCGGGGTCGGTTTCCAAGACGAAGACTTCGCCAAACCAATGGTCGGCGTTGCCAGCCTCTTTTCGGAAATCACGCCATGTAATAGCCACCTTGATCGTTTGGCCCGCAAGGGAATCGAAGGGATTCGCACCGCCGGCGGTGTCCCGCAAATTTTCGGGGCACCGACGGTGTCCGACGGAATTTCGATGGGCCACATGGGGATGCGGTACAGCCTCGTCTCCCGTGAGGTGATCGCCGATTGCCTCGAAACGGTCGCCGGGGCGATGAACCACGACGGCCTCCTGGCATTCGGCGGCTGCGATAAAAACATGCCCGGCTGCCTCATGGCGATGGCTCGGTTGAACGTGCCGAGCGTCTTCGTCTACGGCGGGAGCATCCTTCCCGGCATCGGCCCAGACGGCGAGACGGTCGACATCGTGTCGATCTTCGAAGCGGTTGGAAAGTTTCAAGCCGGGCAGATCGACGAAAAGAAACTCCACAAAATCGAGTGCGAAAGCTGTCCGAGTGCCGGTTCCTGCGGCGGTATGTACACGGCCAACACCATGTCGTCGGCCATTGAAGCGATGGGGATGTCGCTGCCGTACGACAGCAGCTACCCGGCCATCAGCGCGGCCAAGGAACGGGAATCGTTCCAGGCCGGGATCGCCTTGATCCGCTGTGTGGAAGCGAACATCCGCCCGCGCGACATCATCACCCGGAAGAGCTTGGAGAACGCCTATACGTTAGTGCTAGCCTTGGGTGGTTCCACGAATGCCGTGCTGCACCTCATGGCCATCGCCCGCGAAGCGGAAGTCGTCTGGACGCTGGACGACTTCGACCGCATTGGGGCCAAGGTTCCCCACCTCGCCGACTTGAAACCGGGTGGCCGGTTCGTGATGTTCGACCTCTACAAAGTCGGTGGCGTGCCTGCGGTGTTGAAAGCGTTGCTCGACCGCGGAATGCTGCACGGCGATTGCCTGACTGTCACCGGCCTGACACTGGCTGAAAATCTTAAAGATATTCCGAGCGTGTACGCCAAACCGCAAGTGGTGGTGAAGTCGTTCGAGCAGCCGATGTACGACCGTGGCCACATCGTCATCATGAAGGGAAACCTCGCTCCGGAAGGGGCGGTGGCCAAGGTCGCCGGGTTGAAGCAGCGTACGATCACCGGCCCGGCCAAAGTATTCGATGGCGAAGAAGCCTGCTTCCAAGCGATCCAGTCACGCAAAGTGGTTCACGGGGATATTCTCGTGATCCGGGGTGAAGGCCCGGTCGGTGGCCCGGGGATGCGGGAAATGCTATCGATCACGGGGGCGCTCATGGGGCAAGGGTTGGGCGAAACCGTTGGCCTGATCACCGACGGTCGTTTCAGCGGCGGCACGCACGGTTTGGTCGTGGGCCACGTCTGCCCCGAAGCCTGGGTCGGCGGCCCGATTGGACTGTTGCAAAATGGAGACACCATCACCATCGACGCCGACGCCAAGCTCCTGACGTGGCACATCGAGCCGGCCGAGCATACGAAGCGCCAAGCCGAATGGACGAAACCACCGGTGCGAGTGGCACGCGGCGTGTTAGCGAAGTATGCTCGCCTCGTGGTGAGTGCGTCCGAAGGGGCTGTCACCAGTTGAGCGAACAACCCGAGGACTTTTTTTGGCCAAGCCATTCGATGCCACGCTGAATGCTCTTATTGACTTGAGACCGGGCGACTGGGCTGACGGCTTCGCGCGGTTGGTAGGAATTCCTCCCGGGCCTAGCGTCGTGTTAGACACCGACCTTGCTACGACACTCCAGGCCGACAAACTATTTCGGATCGATGGGATCCGACCGAGTCTGCTCCACTTGGAACTCGAAGCTGATCCTCGAACGGGCATTCCACGCGATTTGATGCGGTACAATACGCTGATTGATCACCAGCATAGTTTACCAGTCGTGTCGGTTTTGATCCTGTTGCGTCCCAAGGCGTTGGCGAGCGATCAAACGGGGATTTATCAGCGGCACGACGTGAATGGCGGTTTGATTGCCGAGTTCCACTACCGAGTAGAAAAAGTTTGGGAGCGGTCGGTCGATTTTTGGCTCGGAAGCGGACTGTCGCTCAGTCCGCTCTCCATGCTGACGGATGAAGCCAGTCTCAAGCTTGAGGACGCATTGGATCGGTTCAAAAATAGTTTACGGGACAACAGGATCGAAGAATCGGTTGCGAAAGTGTTGTTGGGTTCATCGTATGTGCTGTGCGGATTGCGTTATGAGAAAGCACGAGTCGCGGAAACTTACCGGAGGTTGAACATGTTGATGGAAGAATCGACGACCTATCAGGCCATCCTCGAAGAAGGCCATTCTAAGGGTCTGACTCAAGGCTTGAGTCAAGGCCTGAATCAGGGTCGATGCGACGGGCTGAGATCGGTGATCCTCCGCCAAGGTACCAAGCGGTTCGGCCCGCCGCCGGCAGTGACTGCGAAAGAATTACAGTCCCGAACTGACATGGGCCAACTGGAGCTGCTCGTCGAACGGATTCTCGATGCCGGCGGTTGGGATGACCTCTTCGCGGGTGCGTGATCATCGCAACGTGCTGGAGATTCACGTTATCCGGCCGGAATTCCCGTCCCAACCGACAATGTCGACTCATGGGCCGTAGCTTCTCAGTGATTCCAGATTATCTGTAGACTGAAACCTGAAACTGAGATCGAGCCGCCCGCTATGACCGCAGCCATTGTTGCTAAACCCCAACCCACTTGGATCGGGGAACAAGACCTCTTTCTGTTCAACGAGGGAAGCCACGTCCGGTTGTACGACAAACTCGGGGCACACGCGACCACCCGCAATGGTGTGGCCGGCACACAGTTCGCTGTCTGGGCACCGGCGGCGCAATACGTCGCGGTCGTCGGCAATTTCAACGGCTGGGATCGCGGAACCAATCCGTTGCAGGTCACCGGTTCGGGTGGTATTTGGGAATGCTTCATTCCAGGCAATCACCAAGGCGAGTGTTACAAGTTCCACATCGCCAGCAAGTTTAATGGATACACCGTCGATAAGACCGATCCGTTCGCGGTGCTGTGCGAAGTGTCCCCGAAGACGGCCTCGGTGGTTTGGAATCTCGATTACCAGTGGAACGACACATCGTGGATGGCGAGCCGTGGCCCGAAAAGTGCCCAGGAAGCGGCGATCAGTATTTACGAACTCCACGTCGGCTCGTGGATCCGCGATGAGAAACACCACTCGCTGAACTACCGCGACTTGGCACCGAAATTGATCGCCCATGTCAAGAATCTCGGGTTCACGCACGTCGAGTTGATGCCCATCACCGAGCATCCGTTTTACGGCTCGTGGGGCTACCAAACGACCGGCTATTTCGCGGCAACTAGTCGGTACGGCACTCCGCAAGATTTAATGTTCTTGATCGACGAACTGCACCAAGCCGGCATCGCTGTGATCCTCGATTGGGTGCCCAGCCACTTCACCACCGACGAACATGGCCTCGGCTACTTCGACGGTACGCACTTGTTTGAACACGCCGATCCGAAGCAGGGCTACCACCCCGATTGGGGCAGTTACGTCTTCAATTACGGTCGGCACGAAGTCCGGAGCTTTTTACTCTCGTCGGCACTCTTTTGGCTCGACAAGTACCACATCGACGGTCTGCGTGTGGATGCCGTGGCGAGTATGCTGTACCTCGATTACTCCCGCAAGGAAGGCGAGTGGGTGCCCAACCAATACGGTGGCCGCGAAAATCTGGAAGCCATCGAATTCGTTCGGCGTTTCAACTTCGAAGTCTACAAGCACTTCCCGGATGTGCAGACCTACGCCGAAGAATCGACCTCCTTCCCGATGGTCAGCCGGCCGACTTATTTGGGCGGACTCGGCTTCGGCTACAAGTGGGACATGGGCTGGATGCACGACACGCTCCAGTACGCTCAGCGCGATCCGTTACACCGGAAATACCACCACGGCGAGCTGACGTTCCGCATGCTCTACGCGATGAATGAAAATTTCGTGCTGCCGCTGTCGCACGATGAAGTCGTCCACGGGAAAGGGCCACTGTGGGACAAAATGCCAGGCGATGAATGGCAGAAGTTCGCCAGCCTTCGTGTGCTATACGCCTACATGTTCGCCATGCCTGGTAAGAAACTCTTGTTCATGGGCGCGGAGATCGCCCAACGCCAGGAATGGAAGCACGATGGCCAACTCGATTGGTTCGTACTCGATCACGAACCGCACGCGGGTGTTGAACAACTCGTCGGGGATTTGAACCGGCTCTACGTGGCAGTGCCCGCACTGCACGAACTCGACACCCAACCGGGCGGGTTCGAGTGGATCGATGCGAACGATGCCCAAGGGAGTGTCTACTGTTTCCTCCGGAAGCCGAAGTCGGGTGAAGATCGTGTCCTCTGTTTGCTCAACTTCACCCCGGTTATCCGCGGTGGCTACCGCGTCGGTGTGCCCGGCCCCGGCTACTGGAACGAGATCATGAACACCGACGCGGCCCCGTATTGGGGCAGCAACGTCGGCAACAGTGGTGGCGTACAAGCGGAAGCGGTACCGTTCCACGGACAACCGTATTCCCTGGTCGTAACTCTGCCACCGCTGGCCGGGGTCTTCTTACAAGGTTCGGTGTTGCCCGCCCGCAAAGTTTGAAAGCGAACCATGAGTGACGAGGCCGATCTCGAAGCGCGGCTGCGATTGATCGAACCGGGGTGGCGTTTCGTGAACGAACGGGCGCTGGCCCAAGCCCATCGGTTTCTTCGGGATCGCGGTGAACG
Organism: Fimbriiglobus sp.; assembly: GCA_025351325.1. Lineage (GTDB taxonomy): Bacteria > Planctomycetota > Planctomycetia > Gemmatales > Gemmataceae > JALHQU01. Next base: position 551 of record JANXWE010000200.1, on the reverse strand, counting down.
AGTTCCGCCGTCGCTGCGTTTGCCTCTGGTTCTCGACACAACCAATGCCGAGGCGTGCAGCTGCTTTCCGCAGTCCGTGCTTGCTGAAGCGCAGTCTCAACTTGTCTTGATCACCTTCCCGAACGATCGCGGGCTGAGGTATCAATCACGGAGCCAGCAACTGGCACACTACTGGCGCGTGCTCTATGCACTTCGTTTGCCCACCGTGAATATGCGGAAGGTTTGGCAATCGATACCACCCGTACTTCAGCGCGAAGCCGAGGCAGTCTTGGCAGCCTCCGGGTTGATTTCAGCCGATGCGAGCCAAGCCGAACTGGCCAATGCATTCGCGGTCGATCTGCTGACGACCGCTCGATTCGCCTCCGAAACTTTGGAATATCGCTACCCCGGTTTTGAACACTGGCCCGAATGGCGGGCGCGTTTTTGCGATGGTTTCGACGAAGCCACCGTATTCCATTCCACGCGTCCTGATGGTGCTGTCGAACCTCAACCGAGTTCACTTCCTTCGGCGCCGATGCCGACATCCACCGTCGTGAGCGCCCGAGATGCCA
>JANXWE010000228.1 GCA_025351325.1 Fimbriiglobus sp. | reverse complement strand
ACTGCTCGGACGCTTGTACTTGTTTCCGCGGAGAACACCCCCCTCCCCTCTGCGGAACCAATGGAAGCAGCGGAAACAAGTACACCACACAGAATGACGACCGCCCGACGATTATAAACTATTGTTCAGTCATCGGTTCGGATCGTTTTAATGAAAGTTGTCCCCATTTTGTTTTTTTTCACGTCTCCGCTGGTTTCTTCGTTTTGAGCAGCGTCCTGCCGATTCTTGGGTGGCGTTGAACTTCGTCATCGTTCGCCACATGAATTCCCTTAAACTGGATGCATGAACCCCATCGTCTTCGCTCTCCGCCGCCCTTACACCGTCCTCGTGGCGGTGATCGCCCTGCTCATCGGTGCCGGTCTGGCGAGTCATCGCCAGAAAGTCGATATCTTCCCGTCGTTGAATCAACCGGTGATTTACGTTTGCCAGCCCTACGGCGGCATGAACCCCGCGCAGATGGAAGGCTTGCTGACCACCTATTACGAGTACCACTTCCTCTACGTCAACGGCATCGAGCATATCGAATCGAAGAACATCCAGGGCGTGGCCCTGATCAAACTCTACTTCCACCCCGGCACGAACATGGCCGAGGCGATGGCCGAAACCGTGGCCTACGTGAACCGCTCCCGCTTCATGATGCCACCGGGAACGGTGCCGCCGTTCATCACCCGGCTCGACACCGGCAGTGCGTCGGTCGGCTACTTGGTATTGAACTCGGACAAACTGAGCATCAAGGAGATCCAAGACATCGCTACCATGCGGGTGCGGCCGATGTTCTCGAACGTACCCGGAATTTCGACGCCGCCCGCGTTCGGTGGCAACCAGCGGGCCATCGTCGTCAGCGTCGATCCCGATCAACTCCGCTCGCGGAACCTGTCGCTCGATCAAGTCACCGAATCGCTCGCCAACGGCAACGTCGTCAGCCCGTCGGGGAACGTTCGCATCGACGACCGCATGTTACTGGTGAACACGAATGCCATGGTCGGCCAGAAACCGATTGACGAACTCGGGCAGATTCCGGTGAAATTCGGCCCGGCGCCGGTGCTCCTGAAAGACGTGGCGACGATCACCGACAGTTCCGACATCACGGCCGGGTACGCTTTGGTCAACGGCCGCCGTTCGGTCTACATGCTGGTGATGAAGCGCTCGGATGCCTCGACCGTCAGCGTGGTGAACGAACTGCAAAAAGCACTGCCGAAGATGCGCGACGCGTCGCCCGAAGTCGACATCCAGTTCGCGTTCGACCAATCGCCCATCGTCACCGAGGCGATGTGGGGCGTCGGCACCGAGGGGGCCATCGGGGCACTGTTCACCGGCCTCATGGTGTTACTGTTCTTACGCGACTGGCGCTCCGTCATCGTCGTCGTGCTGAACATTCCGCTCGCCCTGCTCGGCTCGGTAGTGGCACTCTGGCTCTGCGGCCAAACCATTAACCTGATGACGCTCGGTGGTTTGGCGCTCGCCGTCGGCATCCTCGTCGACGAATCGACGGTCGAGGTCGAGAATATCCACAGCCAGATGCACCGCACCGATTCGCTGGCCCGGGCGGTGCGCCAGGGGAACCAAGAAACGGCCGTGCCGCGGTTGCTAGCGATGCTCTGCGTCCTCGCCGTTTTCGTGCCGTCGTTCTTCATGACCGGGGCCGCACGCGAACTTTTCGTGCCGCTCTCGCTCGCCGTCGGCTTCGCCATGATCGCGTCGTACTTGCTCTCCAGCACCTTTGTGCCGGTGCTCTGCGTTTGGCTTCTCAAACTGCCGAAGCAGGCCGTGGCCACCCCGCTTCCCAACCGGGTGCAACGGTACTACGAACGGACGCTGGCCCGGTTGATCGCCTTCCGCTGGTTCGTCTCCCCGGCGTACTTGCTGCTCGCGGGGTTGGGAATCGCCCTGCTTTCGTTCGATCTCGGCACCGCCGTTTTCCCCAAGACCGATCAGGGCCAGTTCTTGTTGCGGCTGCGGGCACCGACTGGCACCCGCATCGAACGCACCGAAGAACTCGCCCAAGAGGCGCTCCGCATCATCGACCGCGAAGCCGCCGGCCAAGTGCAGATGACCGTCGGCTACGTCGGTTGCTTCCCCAACAACTACCCGATTCAAGCCGTGCACCAGTGGACGAGCGGGCCGGAAGAAGCCCAATTGAAAATCGCCCTGAAGCCGGGCAGTGGCATCCGCGTGGAAGCGTTCAAGACCCGCCTGCGCGACATTCTCGACCGCGAGTTGAAGGCCTATTTGAAAGCCGCGTGGACACGCGATGGCCTGCCGAGCGACCAGCAGGAAAAACGTGCCGAAGGGTTGCGGTTGTCGTTCGAGCCGGGCGACCTCATCAGCGATGTCATGAGCTTCGGGGCCGCGACGCCCATCGAAGTGCAGATCGGCGGGAACAACATGGAGGGCACACTCGCCTCGGCGAAGGTCGTGCTCGAACGCTTGAAAACCATCCCCGAGCTGCGCGATTTGCAGTTCACCCAAGCCCAGGATTACCCGACCGCCGATATCCAGTTCGACCGCGTCCGGGCCGCCACGATGGGGCTGACGGCTCGGAATATTAGCCAATCGCTCATCCCGGCGACCGCCTCGAGCCGCTACATGACGCCGATCTACTGGCGCGATCAGAAGTCCGGCCAGGGTTACATCGTGCAGGTGCAAGTGCCACCGCCGCGGATGAACTCCTTGATCGAACTCGGCCAAGTGCCGATCCGCGGCGCGGCCGGTACCGACTACGGTGGCAACATGGTCAGCGGCCAGGGGAGTGGCGGCGGCGGTTCGATGATCGCCGGCGGTGTTCTGCTCCGCGATGTCGCCGAGATCAAAGCGACCACGACCCCGGCCGAGATTGACCGCTACAACATGCGCCGGTTCGTCAGCATCACCGCCAACGTGGCCAGTGAAGATCTCGGCGCCGTCGGCCGTGCGGTGAAGCGTGAGATCGCCGCCGCCAAAGAGCAGATCATCGACAACCACTTTGAAGCCGAGGTGAAGAAGACCCCGGACGCGCGGGTGAAGCTCGAACAGCTCCGCGACGAGGAGAAGAAAGTCGGCAAGTTACCCGGCGGCGGAGCCATCGACGTGCGCGGTCAACTCAACGCGCTCGACCAAGTTCAAGAAAGTCTGACCGTCGGTTTGGGCATCGCCATCCTGACGATTTTCCTGCTGCTCACCGCGTACTTCCAGTCGATCAAACTGGCGCTGATCTCGGTGGCCGCCGTGCCCGCCACGCTCTGCGGGGTCGGCCTAGCGTTGTATTTCACGGGCACCACGTTGAACCTGCAATCGTTCATGGGGGCGATCATGTCGCTCGGCGTGTCGGTCGCCAACTCCATCTTGCTCGTGACCTTCGCCGAACGTGCCCGCTTATCGCACGGTTCGGCACCGCGTGCCGCACTCGATGGTGGATGTTCCCGGTTGCGAGCCATCTTGATGACGAGTTGCGCGATGGTCGCCGGGATGCTGCCGATGGCTTTCGGGTTCGGCTCCGGCGGAGATCAAACCGCCCCACTCGGCCGCGCAGTCGTGGGCGGCTTGCTGGCGAGCACCTTCGCAACCTTGTTCATTTTGCCGTCGATCTTCGCGCTGATTCAACGCCGCGCCGGCGTGGCCGGTCCGAGCCTCGACCCCGATGACCGCCACAGTTCCCGGTACGACATCGACAGCGTCCGACTCTTCCCGGAACAGTGAGTCGGAACTGTTTTTGGGTCTAGCCACGATTCTTGGAGTCTTGTTGACACAAGAGGAACGCGGATGATGCTAAGGATGAAGAGGATCGGAAAGAAATATGCTTCTCACGGGTAAGACTGAGTTTTCTTCAAACAGGTTAACCCGATGCGCAAGCATCGGCGGTGTCGAAGGTCAGGATCATTTGTGGTTTCCGATGCTTGCGCATCGGGTTAACCCTGAATTGCATCGGTTGTTTCGCCACAAAAGCTCAGATTGACCCGTGTGGAGTGTAGATTTGTTCTGATCCTCTTCATCCCGCTTGTTTCCGCGTCATCCGCGTTCCTCTTCGTCTGGGTTTGGAAACTTTTTTGAAAATCGATGCAGAACATCGGCGTCGGCGAACATTATGGAGTGAAGGAGACAAGCGGTGCCCCGGTTGCGATTCCCCAGTGTGGCCAGGCGTCTGCAAAACGAAGTCCCGGATGCGGACTTGTTGGAGCGGTATGTCCACCAGAATTCCGACGATGCCTTCGGCCAACTCGTGGCCCGGTACAGCCGGTTGGTCTGGGGGCAGTGCCGCAACTCCTTGTCGAACGACGCCGATGCGGACGACGCCTTCCAAGCGGCGTTCCTCACGTTGGCTCGTTCTGCAAAGACGCTCGAGCCGGACATCCCGCTCGGCCCCTGGCTGCATGGCGTGGCCTTCCGCGTCTGCAAAAATGCCCGGCGGGCGATGGCCCGACGTTGCAAGCGCGAACGGGCGAGTGCCCAACCGGAATCGAATCGACCCATTGCCGATTCGGCGTGGGAGATTGCCTTCGCCGCAGTTGCGGAGGAAGTGCAGAAGCTCCCCGCCGCGCAACGGGTCGCTTTCGTACTTTGCTGCATCGAAGGGCGGGCGACGACCGAAGCGGCCGAGAGTCTCGGGCAGAAACTCGGCACGTTTTCGGCGCGGCTCACGCGGGCCAAACAAACTTTGCTCAGTCGCCTCGCTAAGAGGGGCATCAGTGCTAGTGTCCTGGCGTTGGGCGGGGTCACGGGGAGTGTGTCCATCGCCCCGGCCGCACTAATCGCACGGACACTCGCTTGGCTTCCTTCTGGTGTCGTGGTTCCCAGTTCCATCCAAGTTCTCACGTACGGAGTGACCGGTATGATGCTGTTGCGTTTCAAAGTGCTCGCCGCCGGGGTGCTCGTCGCCACCGGACTCGGCTTGAGCGTCGGTGGCGGTTGGTCGGGCACGGTCGTGGCCCAAGTCCCCGGTGATGTCGCGCCGGGTGCAGCGACCAAGTCTAAAAAGGCTGCGGAGAAGGCCGAGCTGAACCTAGAAAACCTGAAGGAGCAACTGGCTCAGTTCAAGAAGCAACAGGCCGAGACGATCGCCAAGATTAAGGAGCGAGCGAGAGTATTTGAAGATGTCACTGGACAAGTCGAGGAATACTATCCTGTAGATGACCTGGTGGCCGAGATCTCGAATCTAGACGATGACGCGGTCAAGCCGAAGGTGAAAGCTCCCAAGTTCGAGTACGAACCGGTGCCGTCGTCACATGAAGAATTCGAGGCCAAACTGTCCGTGCGAGAAAAGTCCGGCTGGGCGTTCGTCGGCGAAGTCACCTTCCGGGCCAGCGAGAAACTGGTGCCGACGCTCGTCTTCCGCAAGAAATCGGCTGCGGATGTGCGGGTGCTACATGGGCAAAATTTTAGTTGGTCAACAAATGGAAAAGGATTCAATCCGGTGGTGCCCGCGGTTCCGGCTCTCCCAGCTGGTGGTGCCCCGGTCGCTCCCGTGGCACCACTCGCACCCGGTTCTGCATTGCCAACCCCGCCGGCCGCTCCAGCGAAACCGATGGTGTTCCAGGCTTACGGCAAAGAACTGCTGCCCAAGTTAGATGCGGAACTGAAAGCGAAGATCGCTGCGTTGGAGAAGGAATTGCAGGCATTGAAAGCGTCGAAACCCGATGCCAAATGGGTCAAGGAAACTTCGCCAGAAGCTGAACTGGAATCGCGTGAGTTCACCAAAAAGGACTTCGGAAACTGGGATCCGGCTGACCTCGCTCAAGTACTCGGCAATCTGGTGGCGGTCGATGTGAAGGCCAAAAAGTATGCATCCGCCAAAGTCGAGATCAATGTCAATAACGGCGTGATTTCATTCAAAGGTTCGCCGGAAGCCACTGCTTCCATCGTAGGATGGGTGAAGAAACTGAAACAGTAGTCTCTTGCCACTCAATTCGGCCAACGCGTTTCTGGTTTCTGGCGGCATTTGAACGGCTTCAAATTCTAACTCAGACCTCACCCCCCGGCCCCCTCTCCGAAG
>JANXWE010000156.1 GCA_025351325.1 Fimbriiglobus sp. | reverse complement strand
CATCGCCGCTCACGGCAAGCCGGTGTCTGTGCGCTGGCTCCCGTTTCAACTGAATCCCACGTTGCCCCAGGAGGGGACCAGCCGTCGCGAGTACCGCACCAAGAAGTTCGGAAGCTGGGAGCGGTCGCGAGAACTCGACGCCCAGGTCGCCGCTGCCGGGTACGCAGAAGGCATTCATTTCGACTTCGACCGGATCGAACGGACGCCGAACACGTTGAACGCCCATCGGCTCATCTGGATGGCCGACAAGGAAGGCGTTCAGGATAGGGTCGTGGAGGCGTTGTTCCGGGCCTACTTCACCGAGGGCCGGGACATCGGCGACCGGCATACGCTCCTCGACGTGGTGGCCGAGGCCGGGCTGGGCCGGGGCAAGGCCGATGGCGTACTTGAAAGCGGCGGCGGACAGGAAGCGATCCGTGAGGCCGACGAACTGGCTCGGCGGGTCCGGGTGGAAGGTGTGCCGTTCTTCGTCCTCAACGGCAGAGTCACGTTGTCCGGGGCGCAACCGCCCGAAGCGTTTCTTGAAGCGTTCAAGCAGGCGCTCGCCTCGAAGTAGACTCTAGCCCATCTCCTGACACGAGGAAAAGGCTCCCTCCGAGTTGTTCAGAAAGAAATAGTGGATGGTGCAGTCGCCGCAGTCCCAATTCTCGACATCGAGCGAGTCAACTTGAAAGGCGAACCTGCCGAAGCCAGAGAGCCGACCACCTTGCAACCAGCCCGGCCAACCACCCAGCCGAGAGTTCAGCTTTTCGCTATCCTCTTGCGTCAGGACTTGTTCGGGATCACCGGAGTCCTCAAGAAGCACCTTCAACCCCGGCGGCAGATCGTTCTCATCGGGATAAGAGATCATTTCGTCGGCCAGCAACAGTTTGCTGGGCGGTTCGAGCGGATCGCAAGGAAGTTCGACCTCCGCAAGTTGCTCATCCCGTCCATAAGCACGGACGACAATATCCTCGCCGAGATTTTCTAGCAGTCCTCCAGCGGCGGCGAACAGCGTCACGAAGGAAAAGTCGGTGAGGGGGTTGTTCTTCAAGGTCACGTCGGCGCAGTTGATCTGGAGTATGGGGAAGAGGGGAGCGCCCCCGAAGCAAGGCCACTCTTCACCAACGCCGAGAATGTTCACATGATTCCAGAAGGAGCCACGTCGGCGCAGGTCGAGTGATCGCTGCGTGAGTTTCTTCATCCGAGTGGTCGTTTGCCGCATCGTCGGAAGCAGGTTGTTCATCCGCCCGGCGAAATCCACCGGCTCCAGCCCGTAATGCGGCTTAATGAGAGTGTTGAAATCCACGTTCAGGGTTCGGTCGAAGCCCTGCCGGGGGTAGCCGAAGTAGAAATCCCCGACGACCTCCTCCCGGCCATCCTCGCCCCACCGTCTCCACCGGCCATGAAGTTCATCCAGGTGATACCACTGCTCCTCGATGAGCCGCCCGGCCTCGTCCCACCTTCGGAAATAGCCTTCCTTGCGGTCCCTTGCGTGTTGGCGTTCCCATTCCTTCTGGCCGTTCGCAAAGAAGACGGTCCACGTCCCGTGCAGCTTGCCGTCCGCATACTGCTGCTCGCACCAGCGGCCATCGCCGTAGCGGATCGTCCGAATCTCAGCCATGTCCGTCCCTCGGATAGCCGCTTCGTCGGGTTCAGGGTCAGAGGCGATCTGCTTGACGTAATACCTCGGACACATCGGCTGACCAGAGGATAGGACGGTTCAACCTCGATACCCGGTCCCCGGCTGACGCCGCTCAAATTCCGGGCAGAGATGGCTTTCCTGGACCGTCTCGGACACCGTTTGCAGCACGGCGAAGTAAGCGGACTTCGAGAAGTCCGCCCCCGTAGGGAGGGCCAGATAGCCCGCCTTGTTCGCCCGGAAGCAGATCATGTTGCCGAACAGCCCGTGACCGTAGGGGCTGTAGTCCGAGAAGGCGCAGTTGATGCACGCCCTCATGAACGTGCCGGGCGGCAGCTTCCGCTGCACGTCCAGCATCTCGTCCTCGAACCAGCCCGACTTCCCGTCCGAGGAGTAGGTCTGCCCGTTGAAGGCCAGCCGGAGTGCGAGCCGTTCCTGGTTCATCTGGCCGGTCGGCAGCGGCTCGCCGAGTTCAAGCTCGAACGTCAGCAAGCCGTCCACCGTGCCGGTCGGCGTGACGACCGGCACGGGGATGTCGGCCTCGATGACGCAGAAGCAAAGGCTCCCGTGCTGGAAGGTGAACGACGCCAACTGCGCCGGGTCGGCCACGCCCTGCGGCTCGAAGCCGTCGAAGTCCCGCCCACGGAACTGGACCCCACGGACCACCATCGTCAGCACCACGCCGTCGTTCAAGATCGTCGTTTCCTCCGGGCCGGAGCGGTCCCTGTACCGGGCGGGGTGGGCGGTCGTCATGAACCTGGCGCTGCTCATCATTCCCGGCCTCGCACCAGCGGTTTCTTGGTGTATTGGAATGGCACGAGCGTTCGCAGCGTGTTCGGCCAGCAGTGTTCGTCCAGCTTCGCCTCGCCCCGGCGACGACCGACGACCCGGACGTAGCCGATGAACCTGCCCTCGTCCGCCTCAATCGCCTCGATCTCGGTGGCGTTGTCCGGGGCGACCGCACGATGCCAGTCGAGCCAGCGCTTCCAGCCGTCCGGCATCGCCTCGGCGACCTCGACGTGGACGATGCCCGTCCGCTCCCAATGCCGCTTCCACCACGCCGCAGAGTGGAAGGCCCACAAGCCTTGGGTCCACCACGCCCGCAGATGTTCGGGAACTTCGTCCTCGATCTCCCGCACCAGCCCGGCCCCAGCGATGCCGATGGGTCCGCCCGGCTTCACGAACTGTGCGAGGTAGTTGAGGTACAGGTCATCCGACCCGAAGTACGGGTAGGCGTCGATGCAGGTGATCGCATCGAAGAAGTCGGGAGCGAACGGCAGCGACCGGGCGTCGGCGTGTAGCGGAAACACACCCTCTTCCACGCCGGAATCTCGGATGCGCTGGCTGTTCTCGGCAGCGCTAAACCAGAGGTCGGTGGCCCACACTTGCACGCCGAACTCCCGCCGCAAAAAGACGGATGAGCAGGCCCGCCCGCAGCCGAGGTCCAAGACCCTCATGCCGGGCCGCAGGTCGAGCGCAGCGGCAAGCCATTCCGTCAGCCACAGCGAATTCGCACCGCCGCTGGCGTTCGCCAGCACCCACTCCGGGTGGTACTGCGAAGCACGAGGGAACTGTTCGGTCACGAGCCGTTCATCAGGGGGCATTTGATCGCCTCACGTTCCGTAGAGGACCGCCAACCAGATCGTCGGTTCGTCGGGCGTCGTCCACTCGACCCGGTGCTTCCGGTGGGCCGGGATGTTCACGAAGTCGCCCGGCTTCATCTCGACGGTCACATGCTCGAACTGCAACCTCGCCGCCCCCTTCAAGACGATGACCCATTCGGCCTGGGGTTGGTCGTACCAAAAGTCGGCGGGCGAGGCGTGGCCGTGTGAGATGATCCGTTCGATGCGCACGTCGGCGGCGACGAGCAACTTGGTGACAAGCTCGGCGGGCAGGTGAGCCGGGAGGTCGGTGAAGAGGTTTGTGGATGTCATATATCCTCACTTGATTTCCAAAAACTTCCCCTTCAACGTGCAGCGTCTCAGGACGTTTTGGTTGAATCGTGAACCCATTGGATCATAGCTGATGAGGACGGATGGCGCACCGGCTTGACCGTCTGAGGAATTGTCCGGGCTGCCGAACGACAGGCGACCTTTCAAGAAGAAAATGCCGCTGGCACTGGCCCATACATGGTCGAAAAACATCTTCGTCTCGGTGCGAGCGTAGACGAGAGCGATGCCGTTCCCGTGCTTCGCCAATTTCGCCAACCAACGCTCGGTTTGCTCTCCGTATGGAGGGTTCAACCAGACCCGCCCGAACCAGTCCTGCATTAACCCGTCGTCCTTGATCGTGAATTGACGGGTGGCCGTTTTCTTCGACTGTTGCAACGAGGCGCAGGGGTCGAGGTCAAACTTGCCGAGAGCCTTGAGAACGTGCGGTGGGGTCAGCCAATCGTCGGTTGCACCCCGGAAAGGCCGTTCATGCCCGCCTATGCCGTTGTCTAATCCTCTACGCTGCCTGATCTCCTTCGCCGCCTGCAAGATGGCCTTCTCATCGAGTTCCAGGACGGCTTCCTGCTCGTCGGCGTTCGCACCGGCCAGGATCGCCGCCGCCGAGATGCTGACCCGGCCATCGTCCATCGCCTGAATGAGCTTAGGCGTGCCGTTCTCGACCACTTTGGCCGCTTGGCGGTACGTCGTGTCATTGCCGAACCCCGCTTTTTCAGCGGCGGTTTCACGGGTGCGAGTGCCTGGGGCAACTTCGGGAATTTTTCCCCGAAGTTCCCTGTCGGTTCGTTGCCCCTGCCGGTTGCCGACTTTCCGCTCGATGGCCTTGGCGATGGCGACCCGCTCGGACGGCGTGAAGTCCTTCCTGATGTCGTTCTTGGCGTACTCCCCGGCGAGGATGCTGGTCACGTCCACGATCCGGGCCAGGATGGTCTGCTTCTTGAGGATGTCTCTCGTCGCTCGAAGGCGGCGTTCCCCGAAGACGAGTTGCAACTCCTCGGTGACGCCGATGGCTTGGAGCAGTCCCTCCCGGCGAATGCTGTCGGCCAGGGACGTGAGGCTCCCCATGTCTTTGCGGTGGCGGCTGCCCACCGTGATGTCGGCGATCTTGAGTTCTTTGAGCATGGCCCTGCTAAGGGTCGGCCTCGCTCTTGGATGGGAAGCCGGTCGCGCGGCTGTGGAAGGACGGCAAGGAGGACATGCTACTCGACGCCAAAAGTCCGTACTGGATGGGGGTTCGCACCCTCGGCGGCGACGGCAAACCGGCGACGGTGGTTCCGCTCAAGGGAGGGTACTTCGAGATGCCGATGCCCAAGGCGCTTTTTGAAGGCAACCCGAAGTCGATCACGGTGAACTGGATCGACTTCTACC
>JANXWE010000155.1 GCA_025351325.1 Fimbriiglobus sp. | reverse complement strand
GTCCCCCGTGGGAAGCGTGTCCGGCCTCACAGAGGCCAGCTACAGAAGAAAGAGACTTCAGCCGGATTACTCCGGCTTGGTCGGCATCTGGATCAGCGGGCCGCCCCCGCCGGTGCCGCCGCGCAGGTCACGCCGCGGCTCCTCGCGCCGCGGCTTGCCGGCGTCGCCGCGGTCCGAACCGCCGCGGTCGCCGCCGCGATCCGAACTGCCTTGGCTCGACGTGTCGTCGTCGGCGCTGAAGTCCGGGATGACCGCATCCTCGGGGACGTTGGGGTCATCGACGTTCCGCTTCGACAGCCCGATCTTGCGGTCCTTGGCGTCCACGCGAAGAACCTTGACCTCAATATCATCGCCGACCTTGACCACTTCCTCGGGCGACTCGATCTTGTCCTCGGACAGCTCCGAGATGTGCAGCAAGCCTTCGAGGCCCGGTTCGAGTTCGACGAAGACGCCGAAGTTCGTGAGCTTGGTGACTTTGCCCATGACCTTCTGGCCCGGCATGTAGCGGCCGGGGATGTCCCCTTCCCACGGGTCGTTGGCCATCTGCTTCAGGCCCAGCGCGACGCGCTTGCGCTCCTGGTCGACGCTGAGGACGACGCAGGTGATCTTCTGGCCCTTCTGCACCACCTCGGACGGGTTGGACACCTTGCGGGTCCAGCTCATGTCCGAGACGTGCAGGAGGCCGTCGATGCCCTCCTCGATTTCGATGAAGGCCCCGTAGCTCGTGAGGTTCCGGACGACGCCCGTGACCGGGGTGTTCGGCGGGAACTTCTTGGCCACTTCGTCCCACGGGTTCTGCTGGCACTGCTTCATCCCCAGCGAGATTTCTTTCTTCTCGTGGTTGATGTTCAGCACCTGCACTTCGACTTGGTCGCCGATGTTGACGACTTCCTGGGGGTTGCTGATGCGCTTCGTCCAGCTCATTTCCGAGATGTGCACGAGGCCTTCGATCCCCGGCTCGAGCTTCACGAATGCCCCGTACGGCATGATGTTGACCACTTCCCCGTTGTGCTTCGTGGCCACCGGGTACTTCTTCTCGATGTCCTGCCAAGGCGACGGCGTCTTGTGCTTCAGCGAGAGCGCGATCTTGTTCTTCTCGCGGTCGATGTTGAGGATGTAGACTTCGAGTTCCTGGTTGATGCTCACGACCGTGCGAGGATCCGACACGCGGTGCCAGCCCATGTCGGTGATGTGCAGCAGGCCGTCGATGCCGCCGAGGTCGACGAACGCGCCGAAGTCGGCGATGTTCTTGACGATGCCCTTGCGGATCTGGCCGACTTCGAGTTCCGTCATCAACTTGCTGCGCTGACCATCGCGGCGGATTTCGATCAGCTTGCGACGGCTGACGACGATGTTTCGACGCTGCTCGTCGATCTTGAGAATCAAGCACTCGATGGTCTGGCCGATGTACTCGTCGATGTTCTGCGGCCGGCGGATGTCGACTTGCGAGGCGGGCAGGAAGACGTTGACGCCGATCTGCACCAGCAGGCCGCCCTTGATCTTCTTCGTGACCGGGCCGGACACGACGTCGCCTTCTTTGTGCTTGGCGAGGATCGCTTCCCACTCTTTTTGACGCTTGGCTTTGCGGTAGCTCAGGCTGATGGTGCCGTCTTCGCTCTCGAGCGTTTCGAGCAACACTTCGACGCTGTCGCCGACTTTCGGCGGGGTGGCGGTGCCGGCTTCGTCGCGCCATTCGTCGAGGGCGATGAGCCCTTCCGACTTGTAGCCGATGTCGATGACGACCATGTCGCCGCGGATTTCGAGGACTTTCCCCTGAACGATCTTATTGCTTTGGTAATTCTGTTCGTCGGCCGGGAGCCAGGTGGCTAATGCATCGGGATCGTTGCCGAAGATTTCGGCGAGTTCGGCGTCGTCGTCCCGGTCGAATTGGCGGAGGAGGTTGCGATTGACCATGAAGAGAAGGGGTTCCTGAGTGTGATCCAGCCCGGCGCGATCCCGAACCAACCACAGTTAGAGGGAAAACAGCACATTCGGACAGCCGATGTTCGGCGATCTAACGCGAATGCGAGGAATAAGGATTGTAGTGTCCAACCCTGCTCGGCAACAGTCCAACCGGGAACCGGGATCAGTTTTCGTCAAGGGCATCACTCAACGACGCCGGGGCGGCTTGTTGCCGCGACTGCTGCCACCGCGTGCTTGCGAAGCCCGCGCCGGGCGTGGGCCCCGTGGCGCCGCCGTCATGGTTGGCATCGCCGGGCCGGCTTGTTTATAATCGAAGTCGGGCAACGTGATCCTCGGCAGACGCTGGCCCACCTGCCGTTCGATGCGGGCGAGCGAGTCTTCTTCGTCGGGGGAGACCAAAATGAAGGCGTCTCCCGAGGCACCGGCCCGACCGGTGCGGCCGATGCGGTGGACGTAATCTTCCGGCACGTCGGGTACATCGGTGCTGATGACGTGGGTCACGTGGGCCACGTCGAGTCCGCGGGCGGCGATGTTCGTCGCCACCATCACTTGGCAATCGCCGCGTTTGAAACCGGCCATGGCACTCGTCCGCTGCGCCGGCGACCGGTTGCTGTGCAGTTCCGCGACCGTGAATCCGTCGATGGCCACCTGTTTGGCCAACTTCTTCGCCGCGTGTTTCGTCCGGGTGAAGACCAGAATCGAAGGCATTTCCGTGTGCCGCAGCAGGTGCCGTAACAGAGCCATTTTGAGATTCGCCGGCACCGGGTAGGCCGCTTGCGTGATGCCCACGGCCGTCGCCGTGCGCCGGCCGATTTGGATCGTTTCCGGCTTCCGCAGCAGTTCGCCGGCCAGCTTGGCAATCGTCGGTGGCATCGTCGCCGAGAAGAGCAGCGTCTGCTTCCGCCCCGTCAGCTTGGCCACGATCCGCTTCACGTCGGGGAGGAAGCCCATGTCGAGCATGCTATCGGCTTCATCGAGTACCAAAACCGTGGTGCCGAAGAACAGGTTCGCGTTCTGCTTCATCAGGTCGAGCAACCGACCGGGCGTGGCAACCACCACATCGGGGGCCGATTTCAAGGCGCGTTCTTGCGGGCCAATGGGTCGACCGCCGACGATCAGCGTGGACGTCAAATCGGTGTGCTTGGCGAAGCCCCGGCAGGCGTCTTCGATCTGCGCCGCCAATTCGCGGGTCGGCGAAATCACGACGACGCGGATTCCTTTTTTGGGTTGGGCCATCAAGCGGTGCAGAATCGGCAGCACGAATGCGGCCGTCTTCCCGGTGCCGGTTTGGGCGGTGGCGAGAATATCGCGGCCGAGCAGGGCCGGTGGAATGGCGCCGGCTTGAACCGGGGTCGGTTCGGTGTACCCGAGTTCCTTGACGGCGCGCTGGAGTAACGGGTGAAGACCGAAAGCTTGGAAAGGCATACTGGCTCCGTCGGCCACGCGGCGGTGGCACTCAAACGGACATTGTAGCGGGTGGGCTATTCTTTGATCCGCTTGAGGTAGTAGATCGTGGCATTCGGGCCGGGTTCGATCTTGGGCGGCATCTCCCCGCCGGCATTGATGAACGCGATTTTCAAAGAATCGCCATCGAGTTCGTACAGGCAACGCCATTCGGTTTTATGGGTCCCGTGGAGCCATTTCATTCGCCGCGGGCTCGAACCCGTATCGAGTGTGAACTCGGAATCGGGGTCGTGACTATCTCGGGGACCATACAAGCGTACGCATTTTCCATCAGCTTCAAATCGGAACTTTGTACTGGCATCGGGCTGCTGATCCGCACCATTCGTTGAGAGAAATTCTGATTGCCATGTCCCGAGGATGCGCTGGGCGTCGCCGGCGATTTTCACCTCTTTGGGGATCGGCGCCGCGACGGCTCCGGAGGTGAATCCGAGCAGCAACAACATGGGAAACCACCGCATCGCATTCCCTTTGGTTGGGAGACTTGGTGGAATGATTTTGAACGAACCGACGGCCCCTGTCAAGTTACTTAAGCGGTGGGTGAACCATTTTCCGTGGCGTCCGATTGCCGGCTCGCCGAGCTGGTACAATTGAGATATTTGAGGTGCCGACCCGTGCCGACCATCGATATCCCCGAAGAGACTTACCAGCGACTCACTCGCCGGGCGACCGCGCTGCACACGACCGTGGAGGCGTTGGCCGTGCCCGCGCTCGAAGTCGCGGCACGCGAGTCGAGTCCGGCCGCGGCGCCGGAGAGCCTCACTCCAGAAGAGTGGCAGGTTCAATTCGACGAATGGCAAGCGAGCGTCCTCAAGAGAGCGGATCGGTACCCGCCGGGCTTCGCAGCCGACGTCAGCCGCGAAGGCATCTACGCGGGGTGCGGGGAATGATCACGATTCTCGACGCCAATATTTTGCTGAGGTTGACCGAGCCGTCTTCGCCGCAGTATCCGACCGCGAATACCGCAGTCAAAGTGCTGCGCGGACAAGGCTTTGAACTGCGAACCATTCCACAATCGTACTACGAATTCTGGGTCGTGGCGACTCGCCCACTCGCAAATAACGGCTTGGGTCTGAGCGCGCAAGAAACCTCCGCAGAACTCGCCAAGCTCGAGAACTTCTTCCCCGTCCTCACCGACACCCCCGGCCTCTTCGCCGAATGGCGGGCGCTGGTCGTCGCCCACGACTGCAAAGGCAAAGTCGCCCACGACGCCCGGATCGTCGCGGCGATGCGGACCCACAGCCTGACGCACCTGCTGACGTTCAACGTCGCCGACTTCGCCCGCTTCCCCGGCCTGACGGTCCTCGATCCCGCCGTTGCAGTGTCCTCCGACCGCTGACGCGGCCGGCTCGCCGATCCCTCCGTACAACAACACTTCGCACCCACGCACCCCGAGGTTCCGCACCGATGTCCGCTGAAACGCTGGAATTCAAGGCCGAACTGAAGCAACTGCTGCACCTGATTACCCACTCGCTCTACTCCGACCGTGAAATCTTTTTGCGGGAGTTGATCTCGAATGCTTCGGACGCCATCAACAAGGTGAAGTTCGATTCGCTCGACCACGACGAGACGCTCGAAGGCAACAAAGACTGGAAAATCAAGATCACGCCGAACGCGGAAGCGAAGACGCTGACCATTTCGGACAACGGCATCGGCATGGGCCGCGACCAAGTGATCGACCTCCTCGGCACCGTGGCGAAGTCGGGAACCAAGGCGTTCGTGGATGCGGTGAAAGCCAAGAACGATCCGAACTCACCGGGGCTGATCGGCCAGTTCGGCGTCGGCTTCTACTCCGCGTTCATGGTCGCCGACACGGTGACGGTGCAGACCCGTCCCGCCGGTACTCCCGCCGACGGCATCCGCTGGGTGTCGGACGGCCAGGGCCAGTACACCATCGAACAAGCCGACAAACCGGCGCGTGGCACCGACGTGGTGCTGCACCTCAAGGACGATGCCCAAGACTTCCTCAATCCGTACAAGCTGCGGTCGCTGGTGAAGAAGTTCTCGGACTTCATCGAGCACCCCGTGGTGATGGACACCGACGAAGAAGAAGGCGAACGGGACGAGAAGAAAACGACCGTCGTCGAGGAGACGCTGAACAACCGCAAGGCGATCTGGCTCCGTCAACCGCGCGAGGTGAAGGACGACGAGTACGCCGAGTTCTACAAGGTGCTGAGCAACGACGACGCGCCGCCGGCGAAGAGCCTGCACTTCACCATCGAAGGGAAGAGCGAGTTCAAAGCGCTGCTGTTCATCCCGTCGAAAAAGCCGTTCAGCTTCGATTGGGACGAGCCGAAGGCCGGGTTGCGGCTGTACGTCCAGCGCGTGCTGATCATGGAGCGCTGCGAGGAATTGCTGCCGCTGTATTTGCGCTTCGTGAAGGGCGTCGTCGATTCCGCCGACCTGCCGCTGAACGTCAGCCGGGAGATTTTGCAGCAGAACCCGCACCTCGATACGATCCGCAAGAACGTCGTGCGGAACGTGTTGCAAGGATTGGAGGCGCTCAAGAACACGCAGCCCGAGAAGTACCGAGCCTTCTACGACGACCTCGGGCCGATCCTCAAAGAAGGCCTGAGCCGCGACTGGGAGAACAAAGATAAAATCGCCGACCTGCTGCTGTTCGCCAGCGTGAATACCGAAGCCGGGAAAGTGAAGACGCTCGCCGAGTACGTCGAAGCGATGCCCGAAGGGCAGGTAGAAATCTACTACTTGGCCGGTGACAACGCCGCCCAGTTGCGGAACTCGCCGTACCTCGAAGCCTATCGGGCCAAGGGGTTCGACGTGCTCTTGCTCACCGACCCCATCGACGAGTTCGCGGTGCCCGCCGTGCGCGAGTACAAGGGGAAAAAGCTCCAAGCTGCCGACAAGGGTGAACTCAAAGGCGACGAGGGCATCGCGGACGACGCGAAGGCCAAGTTTGCCCCGCTGTTCGCCTCGCTCAAGAGCGTGTTGCCGGACGTCGGTGACATCCGCCTGACCAAGCGTCTGACGACTTCGGCCGCCTGCTTGGTCGCCGATGCGGGTGCCATGACGGCCCACATGGAGCGGCTGATGCAGCGCTTCGGGGAAGACGCGACGGGTGGGAAACGGGTGCTGGAACTGAACCCGGACAACGCGGCCGTGGAGGCGTTGCGGACGCTGCACGAGACGTCGCCGACCGACCCGCGCATCGCCGCGTACGCCTTGCTGCTCTACGACCAAGCGGCCATCGCCGAGGGGTCGAAGGTGCCGGATGCTGCCGGCTTCGCCAAGCGCATCAACGACTTGATCTTGGCCGACGCCGGGAAGTGACTCAAGACCCGCCCGGCGGCTGGGTCATTTTCTTGCGGTGGATTTTGTCCACGAGACCCGCCACGAACGCGGCGCTGTCGAAGTTCTGGCGGGTGAGATCCACCGCGAGGATCGCGCCCGATTTCGGCACCGGCGCCGCGGGCGCCGCCGGCAGCGATTCGGCGTCCGGGGTGCGGCCGAGCATCGCTTCCGTGCGGGCCAGCGTGACCGCGTAGGCGAAGAGCCGATCCGCCGAGGGCCAATCGCCGGACGCCAGAGCCGTCTCGATGAAGGCGGCCAGTTCATCGGGCAAATTCACGGCGAAGGTCTTCAAGAAAGCATCTCGGAATGTCGGGCGGGATCAGCATCGAGCATCGTGTCCCCAATACTATACCCCAACTTCGAGGCGCTTCCCGAATTCGTCCCCACGATGGGTCTAGCAACGGATCTTGGAGGTTTCGTTCGG
>JANXWE010000150.1 GCA_025351325.1 Fimbriiglobus sp. | reverse complement strand
ACCTCGCGCGGGCCGGCGGTACCGAACAGTTCGCCCATTTGGCGGACGCGGTCGAGGAAGGCCCGCGCGTGTGGCAGGAATGCCTCGCCATGCGGCGTGAGCGGCGAACGGAGCCGCCGACCCCGGCTCTTGTGATACAGCTCGACGCCGAGCTGCTTCTCCAAGGCGAGTAGACGATTCCTCAATCCTTGTTCGGTGACGTGCGAGTCCCGGGCCGCTTCGCGCAGGCTGCCGCGCCGCGCCAATTCGACGAAAGCCGCGACTTGTTCGGTCGAAACGGTAGGTGCCGGCGGCAACATGGGCGTACATCCGGTGGGAACTCAATCCGATTATAAACAACATTCCCGGTTATCGATTCAACAATAAACAACTTTTCACGTTGAGAACGCGAGGGTAACCTACTCTCCGCATCGCGAACTTTTACCGGTGCATCACGTTCGGGGAGGGTAGGCGATGGGGAACTTACAACTCGGTCGAGTGGCGTCGGCGATCTTGGCCGCATGGACGCTGGGGGTGGGCGGCGCGTCGTCCAAGGATCCCGAAAAGTTCGTGGTGCATGAATGGGGCACCTTCAGCACCTTCTCCGGCTCCGACGGCAAAAACTTGAAGTTCCACCCGAACGACCGCGATCTGCCCGCCTTCGTGCACAGCAATCGCCGCGACATCAAGGGTGGCCCTGCCGACGTCCTCGTCAGTTTGGAGACGCCGGTGATGTACTTTTACAGCGACCGCGATCAAACGGTCTCCGTGGAGGTCGATTTCCCGAAAGGTGCCATGACGGATTGGTATCCACAAGCCAGTCGGCCGCCGACACACAGTATCCGTTGGGACAATATCAAGATGCTCGCGAAAGATCGTCCCAAGCTGCCGGGTGACAGGGATCGAGGTCGCTACTTCGCGGCGCGCGAGACGGATGCCTTGCCCCTCGTCATCACCGAAAACGAAAAGAGTGAAACGGAGAAGTTCCTGTTCTACCGCGGCGTCGGCGATTTCAACATGCCGTTTCGGGTTCGCTCCTGCGGGAAAGGTCTCTGCGAAGTGAAGAACACCGGGAAAGACGCGGTGCCGGCCTTTGTCCTTCTCCGCGTTCGAGACAGCAAGGTCTATTTTGAAACGTTCGGCCGGTTGGATGCCGGAGCAGAACAGCGGATCCAGGAACCCACCGCCGCGTCGACGCCCGAGAAACTCGGTGACGCGGTCGCGGCTCTGCTGATCGAGCAGGGCTTGTACGAAAAAGAGGCCCGCGCGATGGTGAAGACGTGGCGCGACGATTGGTTCGGCGAAGAAGGGACGCGGGTGCTCTACGTCGTTTCGGAACCTCGGACGGCCGAATTCTTACCGGTGACCATCAAACCGAAACCCGATACCCTCGTACGCGTGATGATCGGCCGGCACGACGTTCTTTCTCCCGAACGGGAGATTGAAGTCGATGCACTCGTCAAACGGGTGAACGGGGATTCGAATCGGGATGCCAAGGCGGCCGACGAGGCGTTGGGCAAATTGGGGCGCTACCGCTGGGCCGCCCAAACGGCTGCCGAAGCGCGGACCAAAGCGACCAGTCGAGCACGGCCTGATCGGTGATGAAACCGGGCAGTCCAAGGCGGCGCGGAGTTAATAATCGCTTTCCGAAACGTCTGTCTCAGAATGATTCCCGATTTTATAACCACACCCGGTCTGCTCTGCAAAGTGAGTCTTGCACCCGACTACACCCGATTGAGCCATTCGTTTCACCTTGCACGATTTGGACATCTCTGACCAAGATGCCGAATTCCTACTTCGATGGACGCCTTCGATATGGCCATGGTCACGGGGCGACGGATCGCCCTCCCTTTGCCGCGACGATGGATCGCCGACTTGCTCCACGCGGGTCGGCGCATCCCCACGATTACGGTCGAACGGCGCGTCGATGTGTCCGCCGTCGCCGCGGCACGCAAGCGGCTGGCCGATCCACCGCCCTGGGTGGTGCTGTTCACCAAGGCGTACGCCATTGTCGCGTCCCGCCGGCCCGAATTGCGGCGGGCCTACATGCCCTTCCCCTGGCCACATTTGTTTCAAGCCGACGAAAGCGTGGCGACGGTCGCCGTGGAACGCGAGTATCTCGGCGAACCGGCTGTGTTTTTCGGCAGCTTGCGCCATCCGGAACTGCAATCGCTGCTCCAGCTCACGCAGCATATGAACCGTTGGAAGTCGCACCCCATCGAGAACATCCGCTCGTTCAGCCGGCTGATCAAGTACACGAAGATGCCCAGGCCGCTGCGCCGATTCGCTTGGTGGTACACGGCGAATGTCAGCCGAAAATGGCGGATGCGCGTCTTCGGCACGTTCGGCGTCAGTGTCACTGCGTCCGACGGGGCGACGGCGCTCAACCTGATTTCGCCGCTGAGTACATCGGTGAATTACGGAATCTTCGGGCCGGATCACACGCTTCCGGTTCGTGTCCACTTCGATCACCGCGTGCTCGATGGCGCCCCCGTGGCCCGTGCGTTGGCCGACCTCGAACTGACGATGAATACGGTGATCGTGGCGGAACTGCTGGCCATGGCCGACGACGACCGCATCCGCACCGGCCCCGCGTTATGGAATGAAGTGGACGAACGCAAAGCGGCGTGACGGTGTCCGCTGCCACTCACACTAATAAAACGTTGCGAATCGTTTAGGTCAACCCAATCGCAAATCAGACATCTTATAATTTCGCCGCTTCGGACTGACACATTGTTTAGAAATCGGCGGAGTCTTCGCTCCAAGGGAGCGGTCGATTTTAGCCAGGCCCGGAAGGGCCTAGGAACGGATTCGGATTTCCTAGCTCCGAAGGAGCGTTCGTTTCGATTCCGAGCGCTCCTTCGGAGCTTACGATTGCCCGCTCGAGACCAGGCCCTTCCGGGCCTGGCTAAAATCGGACACTCCTTCGGAGCGAAGAGCTTCTCTCAGCCAGTGTCATTCTTGAACGCGTCGGGAATAAATGAGCGTGCCAAACCAACCGGCAAGGGTGCGTCAACGAATACTGGCGTTTTGATTGGCGTCTCCCCCGGTTCTTGAGTCGGCCAGCATCCGCCGGTTTCCCCTTCCAAATGTTCCCAGCGGGCAGCATTCATAATCCGAAAGGAAACCGCTGATCGGCGAACTGCACTTTTTCGGTCAATCATTCGCCGAGTTGACGGCGATTATCAATTGTGAAATACTAACGGTACCTACCCTGCATTCGGAGTTCGGCATGCTCATTCGTACTCAGTTGGTTGTACTCGCTGCACTGTTCATCACAGCTCCGATCTTCGCACGTGCACCGGCGCCGAAACAGCAGGCGATCGATCCGCAAACGATAATAGCTTTCGAGAAGCTCGGCGCCATTTATGGCACGATCCGAACAGCGACCAACGGACGCATGGACTTCGTCCCCGCCACGGAAGGGATGGAATCGACCGGCTTGCCCGGGTTCAAAATCATCGGTCTGCCAAAAGGCCCCTACCCCGAAGTGAACGTGCCGTTCGGGGTTATCATTTACACCTTCCCCGGTATGGTGCTTCAGTTCGCGAACGCCAAGAACCTCACCAGTGTCATCTCGACCGGCGTATCGCTGCCTGCGGATGATCTTCACACGCTCTCCACCCTTCCGGATCTTCGCCATCTGCGGATCGAGGATGCGAGTTCGTACGACGATATTCTCCTGGATGAGATTGGACGGCTCCCACTTCTCGAATCGCTCGACGTTTACGGCACCATCAAGTTCACGACCGAGGGGAAGAAGAAACTCGGCAACCTGAAGAAACTCAAGATTCTCCTGCTCCAGATGGTGAACTTCGAGTTCCATGAATTGGACGTGCTCGCCGAACCGAAACAAATCCGCTCGCTCGAACTCAGGGCCGGCACGGACGGGGATCTGAAGCACCTCAAACGGTTTGAGAATCTCGAATCACTGGGCCTCAACGCGCTGTACCAGAGTCCATTCAGCCTCTTCGGCGATGGTGCCATCGAAGCGATCCGTCCGCTGAAGCGGTTACAACGGTTGGATCTCAAGCACGCAAAAGTGACGGATGCCGGAATGCGCGGCCTCGGGGCATTCCTCGAACTCCGCGAGCTCAACCTCGCCGATACGAAAGTGACGGACCGCGGCGTCCGCGAGCTTGCCAAGCTCACGAACCTCGAACGCCTCGACCTGTCTGGCACATTTTCGACCGGCGGGGAACTCGCCGGCTTCAAACATCTTGAACGCCTCGATCACGCCGACGCCCCGTTCGGCGAAGCCGGGGGCAAGTGCTTGAGTTCACTGCAAAAACTGACGCATTTGAACCTCGCACGGACTCCGCTCACAGCCACCGCGTTCAAGTCGATAGCTGGGTTGCCGAACTTGGTCACGTTGGATCTGACCAAGACCCCGGTCACCGACGATCTGTTGAAAGGCATGCAATCGCTACCGACTTTGCAACGGCTGACGCTGGAGTCCAGTTTGGTCACGGACGATGGCATCCAGGCGTTGCGAGCTTGCGATTCGCTGACGCACTTGAATTTGGGCGCCACGAACCTGACCGACGCGTGTCTAATTCCGCTGGGGGGATTGCTCCGGTTGGTCGAACTGGATTTGTGCCGCACCAACGTGACCGACAAAGAGCTGGAAACGTTGACCAAATTGAAATCGTTGGCGTGGGTCAAACTCACCGGCACCAAAGTGACTGAGGAGGCCCTGAAAGCCATTCAAGTGGCCTATCCACAGCGGCGATTTCGGTAATAGCCGACAAACCGGTCATACCAAAATCCCCTTCACCACCTTGCCGTGGACATCCGTCAGGCGGAAGTCGCGGCCTTGGAATTTGAAGGTCAACTTCTCGTGCTCGATGCCCATCAGGTGCAGAATCGTCGCCTGCAAATCGTGGACGTGGACACCATCCTTCACGACGTTCATCGCCAGTTCGTCGGTCTCGCCGTAGCTGATACCGGGCTTCACGCCACCGCCGGCCATCCAGACGGTGAACGCATACGGATGGTGGTCGCGGCCCCAGCGTTTGCGGTCGTCCAAACTCCCTTGAATGAACGGCGTGCGGCCGAATTCACCACCCCATATGACGAGCGTGTCGTCGAGTAACCCGAGCCGTTTCAAGTCTTTTACGAGGGCCGCCGACGGTTGATCCGTGTCCTTCGTTTGGTTGTAGAGTTCCGTCGTGATGCTGTTGTGCTGATCCCAGCCGGCGTGCATGAGTTGCACGCACCGGACGCCCCGTTCGGCCAGCCGCCGGGCCATCAGGCAGTTGTACGCGAACGTGCCCGGCTCCTTCACCGACGGGCCGTAACTCTCGAGCACGTCCTTCGGTTCTTTGCTGAAGTCGGTCAGTTCCGGCACGCTCGTTTGCATCTTGAAGGCCATCTCGTACTGGCTCATCCGCGTGGCGATTTCGGGGTCGCCGGCTTCTTGCAACTTGAGTTCGTTGAGCTTGGCGAGGTCGTCGAGCACGCCGCGGCGGACTTCGGCGGAGACCCCTTTGGGGTTCTTGAGATAGAGCACCGGGTCGCTGCTGCCGCGGAACTTCACCCCTTGGTATTTGCTCGGCAGGAAGCCGCTGCCCCAATAAAAGTCGTAGAAGATCTGGCCACAGGTCGTGCCCTTGCTGATGCTGGTCATCACGGCGTAGGCGGGCAGATTCTCGTTCAATGTACCCAGGCCGTAGGTCAGCCAGGAACCGAGACTCGGGCGTCCGGGAAGTTCGCCGCCCGTGAGCATGAATGTGATGGCCGGGGCATGGTTCACCTGCTCGGTGTGCATCCCTTTGACGAAGCAAAGTTCGTCGGCGATTTTGGCGGTGTACGGCAAGAAGTCACTGACCCACGCCCCGGATTTGCCGTGCTGTTTGAACGGCTCAATCGGGGCGAGCAGAAGCTTGCCCGTGGCCTTGCCGGTCATGGTGCTGAAGCGTTTGTCGCCGAGGAACGAGTCCGGGATCGGCTTGCCGTGGAGTTGGCCGATTTTGGGTTTGTAGTCGAATAAATCGACGTGCGTCGGGGCACCGTTTTGGAACAGATAGATGACCCGCTTCGCTTTCGGCGCGAGATGTGGCAGCCCTGCCAACGCTCCCGTGGCCTTCGGGGTGTCCGCGGCCAATCCATCCCGTGCCAGCAACCCGGCCAGAGCCACCGTACCAACGCCGGTGGCCGTCTGACCGAACAGTTGCCGTCGGGTGAGCTGCCGTTGATATTCGTGGACAGGATGCATGAAAGTAGAACCTTAAATCGGGTTACCGAAGATTGCAGCGCGAGTCAGTTTGCACTGGACTGCAAACTCAGCATCATGCTGTCGAGTACCGCGTCGGAGTCGAGAGCCGCACGCCGGACGGCTTGAAACAGAGCTTCAGCTGCCGCGTGACCTCGGTCGTCTTCCGGAAAGGATCCTTCTTCGACGACGCGCGCCGTCGGGCCAGTTACGACGATATCGACCGTGGGCACCAAAAGATTCTCGCCGCTCTCCTGCTCAAAACGCTTGGCGCCCCTCGCCACCCGGACGAGCCCATCCCCGACCCGCGCGCGAAACGCGTCGTCGTCGACCGCGACCCAGGCAAGTTTGCCCCGCTCGGTCTCGGATTTGAGCATTTGAATCAACTTGGTGAGTTTGGGCGTCATGGAATGTTGTCCTCGGATACGCTGCGGAGATTCGAATTCAATTCGACTAATTTCTCGATGAGTTGATCGAGAATCGCTTGACGGCCGACCGACAAATTGGCGGCACTCGACCGATTCACCATCCACTTGCTACTTTCTCGTATTTCTTCAACGCGCTCGATCAAGTGCTGTCTCAATCCGTTCGGAAAATCCCGCATCGCCGACAAGCGAACCGCTTGGCCGATGGCAATATCGAAATAGGTTTTGGCACGATCCCAGCGTTTTGAGTAACACGCTTCCCGAGCCAATTCCAAAGCGTGCTTGGCGTTAGCGATATCACCGGCAAATCGGTCGATTGCGGCCATTCGCTGTACTGCCCTCGCTTGAGATTTTACTTCACGGATGCGGCGATTGACCATCAGCGCGACGAACAATCCCGCCGACGAAAATACAAACCCCGCAATCCCGAAAATATCCGACCAAAACGCCAAGGCATCCCGAGTGGAGATGGTAATTCCCAAGTAATCACTTGCAAGTATCACGTTCCTCACTCCACGGTTGCTTCACAGCATCCTACCACTTCCCCAGCATGGCTGCGCTGGAGGCCAGCCAGGCTTCATCGTCGTTGTCGTCGAGGGCGACGAAGTTGGCCCGGACGCGGCGGAATGCCATCTTCAAGAAGGTTTGCCCAGCCGTTGCATCGGCAAAGCGGTCGCCCGGTTTCGGCTTGGCAATCAAGGCGTCGAGTCGGCTGAGCACGCAGGCGCAGGCGTACAGATCGATGGCGATGTCGGCCAAGCGCTCGTGGATCAACTGCGCCTGCACGAAGATCGTTTCGTCTTTGAGTTTCAAGAACACATGCGGTAGCGTCGTGCCGAGTTGTTTCACCAAGCCGGCCAGAATCCGAGCATCCGCTTGCAGCTCCGTCGCCTTCGCCGGCACCGTGGGGGAGTGGGCCAGCCACGGAGCTGCGAGCTTCGCCCCGGCGCCGATGCCCGACAGCACTTTGCCGAAGCTCCACCGGCCGCCGACCAAGTCGTCGCGCAAATTCTTGAGGTGTTCCCCCGGCCCCTTGCAACCGACCACGGCGATGAACGCTTTCAGCACGTCGTTGGCCCCTTCGCCGATGGTGTTGATGCGGGCATCTCGCATCCAGCGTTCGATCGGTTGGTCGCAGAAGTAGCCCTTACCACCGTACACCTGGAGCGTGTCGTTCACGATCGTCCAGAGGTGTTCCGTGGCGAACACTTTCAAGATCGCCGTTTCGAGCATGTAGTCGTCGGCTCCGCGGTCGATGAACGCGGCGCACTGCGTCGTCATCGCTTCCATGGCGAACAAGTGCGACGCGGCGAATGCCACTTTCTTCTGCACCAACTGAAACTCGGAGAGTGGCTGCTGGAACTGCTGGCGGGTCTTGGCGTGCGAGATCATCGCATCTAGGCAGACCTTGGCGTGACCGGTGCAGGTGGCTCCGAAGGTCGTGCGACCGAAGTTCAACACCGTGAGCGCCGCCTGCAAACCCCGCCCGATTTGTCCGAGGATGTTCTCCTTCGGCACGCGGACATTCGTGAACTTCATTTTCCCCGTCGCGGTGCCCCGAATTCCGCACTTCGCAGCCCGCTTCTCCAGCACTTCGAAGCCGGCCATGTCGGGCGTCACGAGGAACGCGGTGACCTTCGAGCCGCCTTTGCCGTCCGGGGTGCGGGCCATGACCGTCAACACGTCGGCGATGCCGCCGTTGGTGATGTAGTGCTTGGTGCCGTTGAGCAAGTACGCGGTGCCATCCTCGGTCGGTGTGGCCGTGGTGCGGACGCCGCCCGCATCCGATCCCGCTTCCGGCTCAGTGAGCGCGAACGCCGCGAGCTTGGAACCGTTCAGCATCCCCGGCAGCCAGTGGCCCTGTTGCTCTTGGGTGCCGAACAAAATCAGCGCCCGGCAGCCGATGCTCTGGTGGGCGTTGACGAACACGGCGGTACTGGCGCAGTGGCCCCCGAGCAGCTCCATGATGCGGATGTACTGCTGCTGGTTAAATCCACGGCCGCCGAATTCGGTCGGCACGGTCATGCCGAGCACGCCGAGCTCGCCCAAGCCGTGGATGACAGAATCGGGGATCAGCGATTCACGGTCGATGGCCACGGCATCGATCTGCGTATCGGCGAACTGTTTCACTTGGGCGTAAGCTTCGTCGGCGGCGTGCTGCTGAGCATCGGTGAGGGACGGATACGGGAAGAGGAGATCGCCGCGAACCCGACCGAAGAAAATGCTCTTGGCGAAGCCGAGTTTCTCGACCTCGCCCAGCAGTTCGGCGACTTCTTTTTTCTGCATTTCAACTTGAGCTTGCGTGAGCGCCATGGAGAGACCCTCAAAAATGGAATTTGACAATACCTTCATTGTAGGCAAAGCGAGCACCGGGTGAAATCCGACTATAATGGTGCATTCTCTCACACCGGATGCGCCATGAATCTCCGCGAGCACTCGTCTGAATCATTGATCCGAATCCTGTCCGGGGCCAGTGCCTGCGATGCGGACGACGATCTGCTGGCCGTGCCAGGGGCAATGGACGTGCCACGCATCGAAGCGGCCGTGCGCGAGATTCTGATTGCCATCGGGGAAAATCCGGATCGCGAGGGCCTAGTCGAAACCCCGGCCCGCGTCGCTCGCATGTATGCGGAAGTGTTCAGCGGCCTGCATACCGATCCGACGGCGTTATTGCAAAAGACATTCACCCAGAAACACGACGAAATGGTGCTGGTGAAGGAGATCGAATTCTCGTCGTGCTGCGAGCACCACTTGGTGCCGTTCTTGGGGAAGGCGCACATCGGCTACCTGCCCAGCGGCAAGGTGATCGGCTTGAGTAAACTGGCCCGCGTCGTCGATGCCGTGGCGCGGCGGCCTCAGGTTCAGGAACGCATGACTGAGCAAATCGCCGACTTGATCATGAACGAATTGCAACCGCGTGGCGTCGGTGTGATTTTGGAAGCCAGCCACATGTGCATGACGATCCGCGGCGTGAAGAAGCCCGGCGCGAAGACGATCACCAGTGCGATGCGCGGGTTGTTCAAAACCAACCCGATGACCCGCAACGAATTGATGGCGCTGGTGTACGGGGGGACGTGATCAGGCGTCGGGG
>JANXWE010000135.1 GCA_025351325.1 Fimbriiglobus sp. | reverse complement strand
CGCCAACATGATCTTCTTGAGGTTGTTCACCGCTTGTTCCCGTTGCTTGTCGGTCGCCGGCGGCGGCTCCACGGCTTTGTCTTTCGGCACCGGTGCGGCGAGTGCCGCGAGGGAACCGCAGGCGATCAAGGTGGCAAACAGAATGCGCTTCATGGGTGGGTTCCTCGACTATTTCTTCTCAGGTTTCAATGAGTCGATACTGATCACTTCGCCACCGGCGGTCGTGATGGCGGCCTTCATCGTTTCGGCATTGAAGTCGCGCTGGATCCGGTGAACCGCACCATCCAGAGTCGCGGCGTAAAAAATACCATCGATATCTTTGCCGAGTGCCGGCAATTCCTTCTTGGAGTCGAATGGAATATCGGTGCCAGGTTTTGTCCAAATGACCGCTTCACCGGCTTCAATGACTCCAATGGTGTTTGACAAACCGTCGGCAATTCCTTTCATATCGATGTTTTTTCCCGGTTGGAAAAAAGCCCCATTGCCGCTGAAGCCGCGATAAAAGGTGTGGCCTTCCTCAGCTTTCACGCGGACAGGGGCGAACAGCTTCGGCATTTTGGCGATCAGTGGTTTGTTGGTTTTGCTATCCCAAGGCTCGTCGAGGGCGAATTTCTTGTGTAGTTCGCCCAGTTCCAAAAATGGAAGTAGGTGAACCCGCCAGCTCAAGAGTGCTTTCCCATCTTTGTCGGCGCTGTCGCCCGGGAAACAAATCGGAAGGCTTGCAGGCTTCTCCTCGGAAGCAAATTTGTGCATAGCGAGCAGAATTCCCTGGAGAGTCTGCTGCGCTTGTTCCCGTTGCTTGTCCGTCGCCGGGGCGAGGTCTTTGTCTTCCTCAGTGCCCGTTGGTTCCATCGACTGACTTGGATCATCAATTCGAACCGTGACCGGATCAGGATCCTTTGCCGTCGGCTTGGATTTCGTGCAACCCATTGTGAGACCGCAGCCGAATACGGAGCAGAAAATCATAGCTCGCTTCATCGCTTGGTCTCCGCAGGTTCCGGAACGAGGAAAATCAAATCACCCTTGGCGGTTCTCTCGCCGTTCGGGATCACCAGTCGCTTGCCGTCGTCGTCGATCCTGTCCGGCCCGACACTCCACACGATACCACGTCCGGCCGGGAGTTTGAGCATGCGAAATGCGGGAACAGTGGGTTGCATTACATTACCCGGTGGGAACCCCGAGTTCGAGGTCAGTTGATTTTGAAGATCGTAGGCGAAGCCACCCACCAACCCGCCGACGGTTTCCGAAGCGGGCATTGCCGGCGACATCGGCGACACAGGTGGCTCCATCTGAATCGTTTCCCCTTGGGAGAGGCGGTACCGCATCGGCTGGCCGTTGTACGGATCGAGTGGAACCGCCGGCAAATACGTCGGCACAAGGGCGTCGAGTGTGTTCGGCAACGCCCCTCGTTCGGATCGGTATACCCGCAGCGCGAGTAACAGTAGCGAGGCCCGCCGCGACGCGAGTTCGAGCCGTTCGTAATCCGACGCCGAAGACTTTTGCAATTGAGCGGTCACCATGCCGTAATCGCCTAATCCAGGCAATCCGCGGAAGTACTTGAGTTCGTCCCGAGAATATACGCGGTTGTTACCGAGACCGACCAATCGGCGCAAGCGCTCTTTCTCCCAAGGCACGGCCCAAGCGAACGCCACGAATTCCGTTTCGTTTTCGATTCTTGCGATGTCCTCCTCTTCCGTGTCGTGCTTCCGCACCGGGAGTTGCCGGAGGTACTGCGACACGAACTGGCTCGGAGCCTCCACGGAATTCCGCATCATGGTCTGCTCGGCCAAGTTGCTATCGACCCCGAGTTTGGGGCAAATCGCGTCGTGCGTTTGCACCACCCGGAGCATGTCCCGCAGCAGATCGGGCCGATCGCCGAGCCGCTCGAGCCACCGCTCGATGGCCCGATGTGTGAGAATTTCGATCCGGGAACTATAGAAACCGTTGTTGCTTAAGCTCTTGTTGCGCAAATTCCGCGCGAGATTCAGGCAAATGGAGACCGATTCGACCATCGCCTCCGGTTGCCCTTTCACCTGCAATTGTAAGCCCCGCGCTAGCAAGATGGACTCGCAAAATTGCAGGGCCATCACGTGTTTGAATTGGCTTCCGTAATTCAACTCGATGGGATCCTCGACCGTTCCCAGTGGCATCCGGGTGGCGTTCCCCAAGATGACAGCCCAACCGTTGGCCATGCAAGAGTCGAGCCAAGCATCTGCATCCGGTCGGTTAGCAGGCCAGCCGAACCGCATCACCTCGTCGACTTGTGCCATATATCTGATCCGCGAATCCAACGCAGTGGGCGAGATTTGAGACGTTCCTGTGTACCACAACGGCGAAGCAGAACCGGCGTTCCGGAGTTCTTCCATCTGTTGCGCGTAAAGGACGGCACCCCGGCGGATCTCCCGACCGGCGTCGTTCGTCTCAAACGGCGGAATGGTGGCCCGGTACGCGATGTCGGCTTCGCTATTCGCATCGACCGGGATTTCGAGCATCCGGTAGACGATCCCGAGTGTCATCGCTGTCACAATCGCCGACCCGCCACCGGCCAAGCGGAGCAGTGCCCGCCGTTGCCCGAGTTGATCGAGTGCCCAACTCCAGACGAGCGCCCGCGCCGTGGCCAGTGCCAACAGCGGGGGAATCCAAAGTTGGTACCAGTGGATGCCACCGGACAACAGCGACGGTAGCCAGAGTGCGACTATGGCACCCCCGGTCATGATGCCCACGGCCGTGCCGACCGCCGCTTTGCGGAAGAGCATCCCCGCCAGATGCCCGAAAGCGAAGCCGTAAGCGGGCCAGAGCCAGAGGTACTCGGCGATGGGGAAATCGCGGTCGTGGAACAGCCGGGCGCGGAACATCGTCGGGACGACGAGACTCGCACCGGCAACCCGAGACGCAATGAGCGACGGTAGTGCCAATAGCACCATCAAAAGTGCCACGACGGCTGCACCGTAGACCACTTTCGCCAACCAGAGGCGGCCCACGGGCATCCGCCGCTCAGCCCAGAACCGGAAGGCACCCGAGTTCTGTTCGTCGCTCCAGCCGGTCACGCCGACGATGGTGCCGAGTACCATCGTGGTGATGGGCCAGATGAACAGGATCGGTACGGACGGCTGCAACAGCGATAGCCCCGAAACGAGCGTGACACCGCATAACACCAATGTCAGCACCAGATTCTGCCGAGCCACCACCCAAAGCGACGCACGCAGGCCAAGTGCAGGGAACAACCCACCTCGGGCCACCCGGCGCCGGCGGACGGGATCGACCGAACCACCCGTGGCCGTGCGGAAATCGCGGGCGAAACGGTTGCGATCCGGTGCGGTGTAAATCCACGCGGACAACAGCAGCGGGACAATCATGAGGCCGAAGAGGGTACCGAGTAAGGCATACTCGGCGTGTTTGACGGTCGTCGTATTTGCGGCCTTGTCGTAGACCTGCACACCGATGGCGCAGATCGGGTAGAGCAAGAAAATCAGTGCCAAGGAGGCGAGCAATCCCAACCCGCAGGCCGCCAACGATGTTTTGGTGAACGACGAGCCGAGTGCACCGGCGCCGAACGCCACGACGGCCAGAGTGAGCGTGATCAACCCCCAGAACGGGAGTCGCTCGGGTGGGCCGACCACGTCGACGGCCGCCGCCACGGCGAAGAGCAAACTCGCCGAAACGATCACCAAAGCCAGCCCGGCCAACACCTTGCCGAGCCAAGTCCGCCAGCGTGCCACGGGCAGCAGTTCCAAATAGGTGAACGTCCCCTGTTCGCGTTCGCCGGCAAACAACGTTCCGCCGACCACCACCCCGGACGCCAGGATCAGCAGCACGACGGCCAGCTTGCGCGGTTCCAGGGTCAACTTCATGTCGCCATAACCGTCGGATACCGGTGCCGGGAGAATGAGGCCCGCAGCGACCAGCACACCGCTTCCGAGAATCACCAGAGCCGCGACGATCAACCCCTGTTCGCGGAATTCTTTCCAGATGAGGGCGCGATTCATGACAGCACCTCCGCAGTGGTTCGGGAAGACATCGGGCGGAATACTGTGCCGTCCGGGTGGAGCGGGGCCATGTACGCCGCGTAGATGTCCTCGAGTGCGACCGGGCCTTCCTCGAAATCGGTGACCGCCGAAGAATCGCGGAGCGCATCGAGTGCCATCGGATCGGGGTCTTGAATCAAGTACTGCACCGAGCGGCCGGTCCGCGTGGATTCCAGGACGTGGCCGAGGATCGACAAATCGGGCACAGGGCCTAATGCACGGAAGCCGACCCGACGGAATCGCCCGTCCAACTCCTCGAGCGTTGCCGCGAGTTCGATTTTGCCGTCCTTCACGAACGCGGCATGGCTGATGAACCGTTCGAGTTCCGAAATCGAGTGGCTCGAAATGAGGATCGTCCGCCCTTCGGCCGCCAGTTCCACGAGACTTCCCAAGAATTCGCGGCGGGTTCGCAAATCGAGGCCCGAGGTCGGTTCATCGAGCAAAAGCACTTCCGGGTCGGGCGAGAGCGCCAAGGCCAGCCCCACGCGGGCGTAGCCACCTTTGCTGAGATCCTTGAGCCGCTTGTTCGGATCCAACCCGAGTTTCGCGGCCCAATCGAGGTAGCGTTCTTTGAAGCCGGGCAAATGGAACGCCGCGGCGAACCAGCCCATTTCCGCAACGGTCATCCAGTCGTACAACTTGGGCCGATCGGGGACATACCCGACGCGGTGGCGGAGGTCGGCGGCTTTCGCCCAGGTGTCGATCCCGAGGATTTCCGCCCGCCCCGCGTTCGGCGGGACTTGGCCTGTCAGCACTTTCATGGTGGTCGACTTGCCGGCGCCGTTGTCGCCGAGCAGGGCGTACACGGCACCCCGTGGCACCTTCAAATTCAACCCTTCCACGGCGGCCTTGCCCCGGTATTTCACCGTGAGCCGGTCGATACTGATGGCGAACGGTATTGGAACGTCAGACATGTTCGGCCCCCGAGTTCAAGGTGATTAAAAGTCGATTCAGTGCAGTGACTTGCGCGGCCATTCGTCGTCGATCAACTTGTGAACGTCGGTCGCCTGCAGCCCGGCAGACGACGCTTCACGGACGGTTTCACGGATCCGATCCCGGATCAATTCTTTGCGGCGGTTGCGACAGAGAAGCGGGGCATCGGGCGTCACGGCCATGCCGAGGCCCCGCCGTGCGGCGATGACGCCCAAGCGTTCCAGTTCTTGAAACGCCCGCGTGACCGTGTTCGGATTCACCGTGAGTTGCACCGCCAGATCGCGGACGCTCGGGATGAGTTCACCGGGCGCGAGGTCGCCACTCGCCACGGCGAAGACGACTTGCCCGGCGATCTGCTCGTAGATGGGATCGGGGGAATCAGGTCGCACGCGGATGGTCATGGCCAGCGTCTCGCCGAATGGGTGTACCAGTTATCTAGTACAGTAAGCTAGTGAGAGGCATGCGTCAAGCGAAAATTTGGCTCGGAAGCAAAAACAGCTCTCATTTCCTTCTAACGCTCGGTTTCACACACTCCTGAATAGTATTTGATCGGCGAGTTGGGCCACGTGTGCTGGCTCCGGCGCCGGAATCGGCGGTTCCCCGAACCGCCAGGAGCCTCTCTCATGAAAATGATTGCCCGATGGATGTTGGCGGCCGCACTGGCGGTGATCGTCGCGGATTCGGCCCAAGCTCAACGCGGCGGTGGCGGTGGCCGAGGTCAAGGTGGGATCAGCATTGGTCTCGTCCTCACGAACAAAGATTTGCAAGACGAGCTGAAGGTCACCGACGACCAAAAAGGCAAGCTCAAAGAGATGACCGACAAGCAAACTGAAATGAACAAGAAGCGTCAGGAGCTGTTCGGCGGTGGCCAACCGGATCGCACCAAGATGCAGGAACTTCAAAAGGAAGCCACGGCACTCAACGAAGAGATCAAGAAGGCCACCGACGGTGTGCTGACGGCCGATCAGAAAAAGCGATACAAGCAGATCGAAATTCAGGCGATGGGGACGCGGGCCTTCGCCAACGCCGACGTCGTGAGTGAACTTAAAATTACCGACGACCAGAAGACGGCCATGAAAGAAGTCACCGACGGCATGGCGACGGAAGTAGCTGCCCTGCGGAAGGAACTCGGCTTGCCCGCTCAAGGTGGTGGCCGCCCGATGGCCGGTGACACCCCACCAGACGCCGAGAAGATGGCCGAGTTCGCGAAGAAGGCCAAGCCCCTCGCCGACGCCGCGATGGAAAAAACGGTGAAGTCCCTCAGCGCCGATCAACAGAAGAAGTGGACGCAAATGATCGGCGTGAAGTTCGACACGAGCAAGCTGACGGTTCGCCCGATGCGCACGTCGAATTGAACGAAGCTGGTGAGCTGTCGAAATGCATTCGGGTCGATTCTCTTTCGACCCACTACATGTCTTTCCTTTCTGGAGTCCGGATCATGCGTACGTTATCTCGTTGGATTCTTTCGGCCACACTTCTACTGACGGCGGTTGGTTCGACCCAAGCCCAGCGACCGGGTGGCGGTGGCTTCCCTGGCGGCGGCGGAGGTGGCGGTGGTAGCCTCAAGTCTCTGTTGATCACCAACAAGCCGCTGCAAGACGAGCTGAAGATCAGCGACGACCAAGTGGTGAAGTTCAAAGAGTTCGCCGAGAAGCAGGCCGAAGCGATGAAAGGTTTCGCACAGTTCGGTGGCGACGACGATGAGCAGATCGCCCGGATGGAAGTGCAGGTCAAGCTGATGAAGGAACGAGTCGCCTTCATGAAGTCGTCGCTGAGTGCCGAGCAGCAAACGCGACTCGGGCAGCTCGAAAAGCAACAGATGGGTATGGCTGCGTTCTCGAACGCCAAAGTGGCTAAAGAGTTGGGCATCACGGAAGAGCAGTCGGAGAAGATCAAAGCGGTGAACACCGACATGAATAAAGAAATGCGCGAGATGTTCAGCGGCGGGTTCGACGCCGAAGCGCAGAAGAAAGTGGCCAGCCTCCGGAGCGAGTGCCAAGAGAAGATCGAGAAAATGATGACCGACGATCAGCGCAAGAAGTGGAAAGAGATGACGGGCGAAGCGTTCGACATGGCCAAACTCCGCCCGATGCGGATGGGCAATTGAATCGTGAAACGGGGTGAAGGATCGTCCCTCACCCCGCGTCGGTTACTTCCCGCCTTGGAGTTGCTGCTGCTTCAATGCTAGCGCTTGCTTCCGGGCGGCTTTTTGTTGCGCCGCCAGTTGTTGCTGGGCAACCTGAGCCTGAAGCTCTTGGGCCTGGAGTACTTGGGCTTGGTAAAGTTCCATTTGGTACTGCTGAGCCAAGAGCTGCTGTTGCTGGTTCGACTGCCGTTGCAGGGACCGCTGGTACGATTGCAATTGCTGGCCGTAAGTCGATCCACCACCGCCGCCACTCGACAGCGACGGCCGCATCGATTGGCCCCCTTTGCTACATCCGCCACGCCCCTGGCCATAGGCGTCGCTACCGATTGCCATCGCCACGGCGACGACGACCCAACCGAGACCCTTCACCATGATGTGATCCTCCTGTTCCAATTCGACTGAAGTGATTGGCGAGCGAACATGCTCCCCACAGGAAACGTCACGCGGCCCGGTGCAAGCCCGCCGGAACAAAATCGCTGCGAGCCGGATAATCCTGCAAATGGTCAACGCGAAAAACTTGCAGATCGTTTGCCGTTTCAACGTGTTCCTCGGGGAAGTAGCCAACCCGAAACTGGCTTTTTCTTCCCGGACTGGCCAAACCGTGACTTTCGACTGTTGAATGGAAGGCCGTTCGGCAATATCGTCTTCTCCAGAGCGAACAGCCATCCACCGCCGTCGGAATTTCACCACGGGCGGGCTTACCCACGGGAGGCGAGCGTGTCGGTCATCGAAGTCAAAGACCTTTACAAGCGCTACGGCGGAATCGATGCCCTCCGAGGCATTTCGCTTCAAGTCGAGCCGGGTCAAATTTACGGCCTGCTGGGGCAGAACGGCGCCGGCAAGTCGACGATGGTGAAAATCCTGTTGGGCATCGTCCGCATCACGAGCGGGGATGCGTACTTGCTGGGTCACCCGGCCGGCACGACCGAAGTCCGCAAGCGAGTCGGTTACCTCCCCGAGGACCACTCGTTCCCCGGTTACCATACCGGCGAATCCTTGCTGCATTTTTACGGCGAACTCTACGGGATGAACCGGGCGGATCGCGTCAAGCGGATCGCCGAGTCGCTCGACATCGTCGGTTTGGCCAAGCGCGGCAGGTCGAAGATCAAGACGTACTCGAAGGGGATGAAGCAGCGGCTCGGCATCGCCCAGTCGTTCTTCCACGACCCCGAGGTGATCTTCCTCGACGAGCCGACCGACGGCGTCGACCCGGTCGGCCGCAAGGAGATCCGCGAACTGCTCGCCACGCTCAAAGACGAAGGGCGAACGATCTTCGTGAACTCGCACCTGCTCCAAGAAATCGAGTTGATGTGCGACCGAGTCGCCATCATGCACAAGGGCGAAATCGTCCGCACTGGCACCGTTGCTGAACTCACGAAGACGGTCGAACGGTTCAGCATCTCGCTGGCGCCGGGAACCCCATTCCCTGCGGCCGAAGTGAAGGCGCTCGGCTTCAACGTCGAATCGGACGATGAGGAAACGCATATCGAGTTGAAGCCAGGGCAATCGATCGACACGGTCATCGATCATCTAAACGCCAAAGGGTTTCGCCTCCGGGGCGTGCGCGAATCGAAGCAGTCGCTCGAAGATATTTTCATGGAACTGGTCGAGAAGGCCGAACGGGGCAGCACCAAGCGCGGCGTCCGTGTGGCCCGGGCCGTGTCCCAAACTCGGAGGAACGACTGATGCGGACGTTTGTGTCGATTCTGCGAGATTCTTTCCGCGAAGCCGTGGATGGCTTCGTGATCTACATCATGCTGGCCATCTCCGTGTTGACGATTATCGTCGTAGCCTGCGTCGGGTATCAACCGGCCGAAGCCGAGGTGCACCTCACCAAATCGATCAAAGGCTTCGCCGTCTTCATCCCGGATAAGGGAGAAAGCAAAGCCATTTCGGCCGTGCCCGGCGTGCAGTACGAGGCGACCTCGATCAAAGTGAATGGCAAGGACGTTTTGTTCGACCTCGAAGTGACTTCGAAATTAGACCCCGGCATTTTGAAAGCCGGTTTTCCCGAACCGTTCCGTACGGCTGTAGCAGGCTGGATGAAAAAACCATACAAGTCTGAGAAGCGAAAAATCCCGCCTGGGGTTCTCCGGGGCGGGAGGGCCGGCGGAGATACCAACAGCGATGCCACGCTCAAGGAATTGGAAATCGCACTCGCCCCCGAAGTCAGCGCCGAAGAAGCGGCCGCGATCACCGACGACCAGATGATCGAGTTCATCAAGAACCAGTTCGGGGCGCACTACGGTTGCACCGACGTCAAAGTCCGGCGGCGGAGCGTTCCGGAAGCCGGGAAGTACATTTTCGAGATCGAGGCCATCAACTTGCGCGGCTCGCGCGGTTGGGGTCACAGTCTGTCCTTCCTCCACTGGTCGCTGGGTTCCGCGGCCGACACCCCTCTGGGGTTGGTGGTCCACGTCATCGAGGACGTCCTCGTGAACGGCATCGGCGGGGCCGTCCTCTTGCTGATCAGCGTGATCCTGACGTCGTTTTTCATCCCCAACATGCTCCGCAAAGGGACGCTCGATCTGGTGGTGTCGAAGCCGGTCGGCAAGGTGCAGTACCTGATCTACAAGTACCTCGGCGGTCTGATTTTCATCACGCTCGTCTCGACGATCACCATCGGCGGGGTCTGGTTTGTCATCGGAATTCGCTCCGGAATGTGGGATCCACGCTTCCTGATCACGATTCCAGCACTCGTCCTCAGTTTCGCACTCTTGTACTCGTTCTCGACTTTGATCGCCGTGCTGACCCGGAGCGCCATCGCCTCGATGTTACTCACGATCGCGTTCACCTTCGGCCTGTGGCTCGTGGGTTACATCAAAAAACAACTCGATGTTGCCAAGGTGATGGGAGAAGGCGATTTGGACGGTGTTTCAAACGTGTTCGACATCTTGAATAACGTTCTGCCACGTTACAAGGATCTCGACAAATTGACGTCGAAGGTCACTTCCGAAGGGACGTACACTCCGATTCTGCTCCGGTTTCAAGACATGATCATCGAGCCGCCATCTTACTTCGGAGTGCTCGGGATCACGCTCGCTTATATCGGCGGCTTCCTCGCTCTTGCCTCGTGGCGCCACGCCACCCGCGACGGTTGAACCACGTTCCCAGTAACAGGGCCTCGGGATGACGACGAACGCGTCTTCGCTCCGAGGCCCTTCCTGCTTATAATGCACCCATGCCACGCATTCTTCAGCTCTCGTCAGATGTCATCACCAAGATCGCCGCCGGCGAGGTGATCGAACGGCCGTCGTCCGTCGTCAAGGAACTCCTCGAGAACTCCATCGACGCCGGGGCCACCCGGATCGAGATCGACCTCGAACAAGGCGGCACGGAGTTGATCCGTATCGTCGACAACGGCTGCGGCATCGAAGCTGACGACCTGCCATTGGCCTTCGCTAGCCATGCGACCAGCAAGCTCGTGACCGCCGACGATCTGTTCAACATCCACACGCTCGGCTTCCGGGGCGAGGCGCTCGCGAGCATCGGCAGCATCGGCCACGTCACGCTGCAATCGTGGCCCACGGGGGCGCCGCGCGGGCACGAGATCCGCTGCGAGGGCCACGCCCTGTCCGACGTCCGGCCGTGGGGCGGTTCTCCCGGCACGCGGATCGAAGTCCGCCACCTCTTCTATAACGTCCCCGTCCGCAAGAAGTTCCTCAAGGGCGTCGGCACCGAACTCGGGCACGTCACCGAGACGGTCACGCGGTTGGCGCTGGCCAACCCCGGCTTGCACCTTGTATTGCGCCACAACGGCAAGATGGTGTACGACATCCCCGCGTCGGCCAATTTGAAGGATCGCCTCGGTCTCTTTTTTGGTGCTGAAATCCGCGACGCCCTCTACGCCGTGGACAGCGGGCCGGGGCCGGTGTCGCTGTCGGGTTACATGGCCGATCCGAAGTGCGACCGGGGCAACGCCAAGCTGCAGTATCTGTTCCTCAACGGCCGCTGGTTCCGCGACCGAAGCTTGAGTCATGGGTTCCAAGAGGCCTACCGGGGACTGCTGATGACAGGCCGGTACGCCATCGGGTTCTTGTATTTGAAAGTGCCACCGAACACCGTGGACGTGAACGTCCACCCGACGAAATCGGAGGTGCGTTTCCGCGAGAACGCCCTGATTTACTCGCTGGTGCGCAGCACGGTGAAGAACCGGCTGATGCAGGAAAACCTGATCCCGCAGTTGCGACTCCCCGAGCAAGAACCGCAATCGCCGCGTGACTTTCGAGAATTTTTACCACCCCCGCAGTGGAGTTTGCAACCGCTGCCGACGCCGGTACCAACGTCGTTGTTCAGCCCGCGCCGGGAGACGGCCGAGCAGACGCCGGCCCCGTGGGAGACGTTGGATCGCGGGGCGCAGATGATGCAGGCCCCACCGGTCGTCGTCGCCGCGCTGGAAGAAGCGACCCAGGCGCCGGCGGAGATGCAGCACTTGCCGGCACTGGCCCCCGGATCGGCGTTGCAACTCCACGATTCGTACATCGTCCTCGAAACCGCCGAGGGGATGTTGGTGATCGACCAGCATGCTTTGCATGAGCGCATCTTGTTCGAACAACTCCGGAAACGGATCCGCGATGGGAAGTTGGAAGTGCAGAAGCTGCTCATCCCCGAGCCGATCGACCTGCCGGCGGAACAGGCGGCCATCGTGCTGGAATTCAAGGAACCACTTGCTGAACTCGGCCTCGACGTCTCCGAATTCGGCGGCACCACGATCTTGCTGTCGAGCTACCCGACGCTGCTGTCGCGCCGGCCACCGTTCGAGATCTTGCAGGGTGTCATCGATTATCTGGTATCAAAGGATCGCCCGCCGACGAAGGAGATTCTGCTCGACCACTTGATGGCGACGATGGCTTGCAAAGCGGCTGTGAAGGCCGGGGATCGCCTGACGCAAGATGAGATCACTTACCTGTTGCACCTCCGGCAACTCGCCGAGGACTCGCACCACTGCCCGCACGGACGGCCGACGACACTTCTGTTCAGCCGCAAGCAGCTCGACAAGCAATTCGGGCGGACTTGACCGTAGACAAGTTCGTACAAAGCTTTGAAATCAAGGATTCATCGGCGCACTCGCCGGTGTCGTCAAAGTTCGCTTTTCGGCTTCGATGAGCGACTTCACCGTTGGGGCTTGTGCAATTCCGGTGCCCTCGGAGTTGCCGCCGTAGTCGTTCTGCCATTCCATCACCAAAAGGGCCATCCCGAGGGCCATGGCGAGAATGGTGAAGGCCAGAATCCCCGTATAGCCGCCATCTTGATAGAGCGGTTTCGGTCGTGCGAACGATACTTTCTTCGCCATGATGACGGCCCCGATCAAATGGTTTTAGCCGGTGGAGCATCCGTGACGGTTGCGGCGGCTGGAACGGTATACGATGGTGCGGCCAAAGACTTCTTCGTCATCTCTTCGTGATCGAGATAAAAGAAGACAGCAGCGCCGATGAGGGCGAGTAACGAGAGTGC
>JANXWE010000109.1 GCA_025351325.1 Fimbriiglobus sp. | reverse complement strand
TCGCTGGGCTGCTTCCCTTCCAGAATCCAGCGTGCCTCATCGAGTGTGCGGCCAGCTTCGCCGAACTTGTTGGCGAAAAAGAGGCCCGTCAACTTCGGCAGATCCGCGAGTGCTTTCTTTCGCACCGTGGCATCGGTGGTTTTGTCCCACTGTTTCTCGAAGGCTTTCAGCCGTTGGCCGAGTTCGTACCGCTCGGCTTGGGCGAATCCGGAGCCGCAGAGGAGCATCAGCGCGAGCAGCGAAAGGACGGTTCGCATCGATTCTTCCGAAAGTGGGCTTGGAAATAGGAGGGTGCATCGGTTCTAATCTACCCACTACCACGGGCCGGTTGCGAGGGGAAG
Source organism: Fimbriiglobus sp. (assembly GCA_025351325.1). Lineage (GTDB taxonomy): Bacteria > Planctomycetota > Planctomycetia > Gemmatales > Gemmataceae > JALHQU01. The sequence continues at coordinate 10,766 of JANXWE010000109.1, read as the reverse complement.
TTTCGCACGGCCCGCCGATTTCCCCCGAGAAAGGATTCTCATTGTGTTTCGCTACCTCGTCGTCCCTGTGCTTTTGGCTCTGTTGATCGTTCCCGATTGGGCTAGTGCGTTTGGTCGCCGCCGCCCGCTTTTCGCCCAACGCACCCAGCACATTTCGACTCCGTACCCCGTGCAGTACTCGCAACCGATTTACTATTCCGCACCGCCGGTGCAGTACTATACTCCCGTGGTCTACCACCAAGGTTGCCAGCCGGGCACCGTGATCGTGCCGAGTGGTTCTGTGGTGGTTCCCGAGCAGATGACACCGCCGGTGAAGCCGAAGAGCAACGTGCAAGTGGAACCGCAGGCCCAGCCGAAGGCCATCGAACCGGAACCGAGTTTGAAGCCAGCCTCGAATATCAGTGAGACACTGCCCGCGATGAAGGATCCCGTCCCGGTGATCCCGGTGGCTAAACCGAAGGAATCGGAATTGATTCCGGTCACACCGGTAGTCAAGCCAAAGGAGTTAGAGCCCCTGCCAAGTATGAAGTTCGACACGAACCCGAAAATAGACGTGCCGAAGCTCGAACTCCCGAAGCTCGAATTGCCGTCGGTTCCACCACTCGCCGCCCCAGCGCCAATTGACGTCTTGCCGGTTCCAACCGAGTCGAAATCCAGTCCGTTGAACAGCAATCTCGATCAGTTGAAGATCGACCGTTTTCCAGTTGAGGGTGTACCCGTAGCCTTGCCGAATTTGTTGCGGTTGGTCACGTTTTACAACTTCAGCAACCGCGAATTGACGCTGACGATCGCCGGCCGCGAAGTGGTCGTACCGGGCAAACACAGTGTCGAAGCGCAGTTGCCGGCGACTTTTGAGTGGCGGATCGGCGACACGCTCCAAGTGTCGGGAACGATCCCCGACTCCGCAACGGGCTTGGACATTGTGATTCGCAAATAGGCACAATAGAATGCAAATTCGTGGCAAACCATAAAGCGTTTGTGGGCCACGATTCCAGCTTTTCGAAAATATCTGAACAAATCTTCCAGAATCATTTGACAGCCCCAGCACTGGAGATTATATACCAGCGTACACTTGTACGCAAATTCAGTTTGCCTTGAGGATTCACCATGGTCACTGCCGAAAATACGCCCGGTGAGGCTCGAACTCACAACCTGTCGCTTAGAAGGCGACTGCTCTATCCAGTTGAGCTACGGGCGCGTGGGATCATCCTAAGGGTTGACCGGCTATTGGCACCGTCCGGGGGCGCCGGAAGGCGTAAAATGCCCAGGCCAGCAAGAGCAAAAATGTCAACCCGACCGTGGCCAAAATCAGTTTTTGGCCGAACTTGTTTTCGTAGCCCAACTTTTCAGTCGAGAGAAGTTCTCCTGTGCGGTAGTCGAAGCTGTTCCGATTCCTGTCCTGCATGTCAAGTAGGAATCGGCCACTATTCTCTTGCAACGTGGCACCGCTCGCCCAAAGAATATGATCCGGGGAATTCGGCAACAACAACGGATCGGTGATCAGTGCCTTCAGCGGATAACTATTCAGCAACACACCATCCCGAAAGAAACTGATAGCCGGTGCGTCGAGTTGAAGCTGTTCAGTCTCTACACTCAAGCGTTTCCCGGCTGGATAGGCTGTCGTCTTCCACCAATCGCCTTCGACGCGAATGACGTACCGGCCATCGGCCGTGAGATAGATGTTTCCATCCGGAGCATAGCCGTCGAGCGCGTAAACCAGTTTGGCGACATCGCCCGCTTCATACATCCCCGGTACCGGGTACTTGGCCCGGACGCTCTCGGCGTGCTTTTTGTTATCACCCGACTTCAACTTCGCTTCCGATTCGAGTGAACCGAACACAACAAATACGAATTGATTTCCAGGGCATGGTTTCGCATAGCTCAACGGCTCGGGCAACGGTGCCGCAAACACGTTGGATACGATCAGGACGCCAAGCAAAGGCAGTAGGAAGCGAAGCATGGAGTCTCGTTTATTTTCGGTGGGAAGTCACGATGAAGCCGAGTACGGCGAAAAGCTTGCCGAGTTGGTTGATGTGGTATTCCGACCCATCCATCGACAAATCGGATCCGACGAGTTTCAGGAATTTCCACAAACTACCACTGGTCACAACACCGTAAACAGGCGTCTGCGAACCGCTTTTCGAAGCGTTGACGATGTTGGCGGCCACCATTGAGGCAATGCACTGACCCAAACCACTGCGGAGATTCTCGTTTTTCGCTTCCACGATCGACAGGATCGGATGAGTCATGATGTGTTGACTCACCGCCTGCGCGAGCAAAAAATCACAGATGCCGTTCAAGCCTCGGTTGGCATCGGCCACCAATTCCACGCCTGAAAAAATGGAGAATTCGCCCCGATGTCGACGCCACAGTTCGAACAAAAGCGGCGCGATCACGAACTCGGAACGCGCTTTTTCGGTGTCGATAGCACTGGCAAGATCGGCACCTTCTCGAATCGTCTGTTCGAAATCGGGTGCGACGGATTCCGCAGGGAGTGTGTCGAATAGTTTCGTGTCGACGACCGACAAGCCGAGTTCCTCGATCACCTGGGGGAACGTGAATTGTTGGAATGCCATGCGCGGTCTCCGGGCAATTCACGACATACAAAAACATCTTACGCGCGAGTTCGGCCGCTGGGCCACGTCCGGTTCCGCACCGGTTCCAGAATCGCTTGCACCTCGGCGAGCAACACCGGGTCAGGGACAGTCGCCAAAGCCTTCAGGTTCGTTTCCAATTCGGTCAAAGTGCCTGCCCCGGAGATCGTGCTCGGAATGGCGCTGCTACCCAAACAGAATTGCATTCCCAAGAAGCTGATGTCCGCCCCTCGAACTTGACAGTGTTTTGCGGCCGTGCGGCACGCGGCTTTGATCTCGTCCCCGGCGGGGTGCCACGGTTGCGGACCTTGATTCGTGAGCAACCCCATGCTCAGCGGGCTGGCATTCAGTACCCCGACACCGTGCGTCGCAGCGACCGGTAATAAATCTGTCAGCAGAGTTTGATCGTGCAAATTGTAGTGGCAATACGACACGACCACATCGAGCCGACAGCGTTCGATAGCCTGCGCTAACAGCCCCAATGGCAGGCACGACATCCCGATGAACCGGCACTTGCCTTCTTGCTTCAATCGGTGCAGCACCTCGGCGGTTTCGTCGAAAACACGCTCGAAATCGTCGGCGTATTCAATGTCGTGGGCTAGCAGAATCTCGACGTGATCGGTGCGCAACCGGCGAAGGGAACCTTCGAAGCAATCGCGCATTCCCTGCGGTGTGAAGTCGAAGCGATCACGCTCGAGCCGGCCCGCTTTGGTACAGATGGAAACTTTGTCGCGCCAGCCGCCTGACAACACCTCGCCGAGGATCGTTTCGGAGGCTCCCTGACCGTAAAACGCCGACGTATCGATCAGGTTCACACCTGCGTCGATGGCAGCGTGAACGACCTCCGCAGCGGTACTCACGGACAGTGGGCCATATTGCTGGCCGAACTGGGCACCACCCAGCGAGAGTTGCGAAACGTGCAAACCAGTGCGGCCGAGTTCTTGGTACTTCATGCCAGAGAACGTATCACGTTTGAATACGGAACCCAGCCCGAAAGCGGGTCGACGCTCCGCACTCACCATCAGAAAGACTCACTATGGCACGCACGCGCACCTTCATTGGCGTGGCCGTCAACGATTCAATCCGCTCGGCAACGAAGGGGATGCAACGGACACTCGCGCTCAGTGGGGCCGAGGTGAAGTGGGTCGAGGCCGCGAACCTGCACGTCACGCTGCTTTACCTCGGGGAACTCGACGACATCGATTTGGTGAACGCTTGCCGGATCACCGCGAAAGTGGCAGCGAAGGAGGCACCGTTCAGCCTCCGGGTCGGCGGGGTCGGGGCATTCCCGTCACCCCGCCGACCCAAGATTCTGTGGGGTGGCATTACCGAGGGTGCTGAGACGCTACTGCGGTTGCATTTGGCCATCGCTGAACCACTGATGGAACTCGGTGCGTATCGCCAGGAAGAGCGGGGCTACACGCCCCATTTGACCCTCGGTCGGACGAACGGTGAAGCGGACGGCACTTTGCTCGCCGGGGAATTGGTGAAGCACCTGAGCTGGACGGCGGGCCAAACCATCGTCGAAGAAGTGATCGTGTACAGCAGCGAACTCCGCCGTGACGGACTCGAATACACCGTACTCGGCCGCAGTCCGTTACTCGCGTGATGTCAGCGGCGGATGAGTAGCCGTCCGTCGGTGCGACGGACGTGGATTCCACCGGGGAAATCGGCGGCACGACTCAGGTTCTTGGCAATCTTGGCCAGGCGATCCCAGTGGGCGAAGGTCATGGCGGACGTCGGCCAGCGTTCGCGTGCCCAAAGACTTCGGCACAGCAGCCGAACCGCCGGTTCCGCCAGAGTGTCCAATTGAACGGCGTCGAGGATCATTTGCCCACCGACCGTCGGGAGTTCCACGAGTTCGAGTAACCGCTCGCCTTCGTGTTGTTGTTCCGCGAACAGTTCTTCGGCCTGAAGTGCCGTGCGACTGAGCGCTTCCACGACGTCGGCATTGAACGACTGTAACAGCGGCAACAATTCGTGGCGGATTCGGTTCCGGGTGAACCGCGGATCGGCGTTGGAAGTGTCGGTTCGGTACGGTTGCCCGACATCGGCGAGGTAAGTAAGGATCTGTTGTTTCGTCACTGTCAGAAGTGGTCGAACGATGGGTACGACTCCATCGCGACGGATGGGGGCGATGCCACGCAACCCTTGTAAGCCAGTCCCGCGAATGAGGCGATGGAGTAGCGTTTCCGCTTGATCGTCGGCGTGGTGCCCGGTGGCGATCCAACCGGCTCCGACGTCCGTCGCCAATTCGCCGAACCAGCGGTAACGTGCATCCCGGGCGAATGCTTCGAGATTTTCACCCGTCGCGGCCCGGGCAATGTCCACTCGGAGTACCCGGCAAGGGAACTGCCATTTTTCGGCGAGTTCGCGCACGAACCGTTCGTCGGCGTCGCTTTCCAAGCCCCGCAGTTGATGGTTGAGGTGCGCGACGACCAATTGGCCCGGCGGGCGGAATGTGTTCAGAGCGGCCAGCAGGGCCACGCTATCGGCCCCACCCGAGACCGCCACGATGCCGGGCGTGCTCGGCCAGTTCGGCAACAATCGCTTCATCGCCTCGGCTACGATCCCTGGCAGCGCCACCGTTACTCCTCTGGGCTACAATATTTGAGTGCGGATTGCGGAATTCGGACTGCTAGAGGTTTAGCAACGACATCGCCAAGCCCAGATGAAGAGGAACGCGGATGACGCGGAAAAAGGCAGGATGAAGAGGATCGGAAAAAATCGATTTCTCTCCGAGCCTCTTCATCTCGGGCATCATCCGCGTTCCTCTGGATCTCACAAAGAACCCGCTGCAAGTTTCTGGGATTGATTCCCTCACCCCGGAGGTTATACGTGTCGCCTATTGACGCCAAGAGTAATCCCGAGTCGCCGGTGCCGGATGGGCCGATTCCCGTCGCGAGGGTGGTGCATCCCCAGCCGAACCATGCGGACTCGGATGATTTCGAATACGTGGAGCAGCCGCGATACTACCGAAAGTCGCTGAAGCTGGCCCGTTGGGTGCGGGCGTTGCTCGTGGCGATGGCCGTCGGTTTCGTGGCGGTGCTGTTCGCGGCGGCTTACATCCACCCGTACGGGAAAGATGACGCCGGGAACGAGGTCCCGAAGACCATGGCGACCCATACCCAACTGGGGATGGAGCCGTGCAACATGGTGGTGATGACCGGCAAGCCGTGCCCGGCGTGCGGAATGACCACGAGTTTCTCGCTGTTGGTGCACGGGGACGTGCCGAATTCTCTGCGGGCGAACTGGGTGGGGACCCTGACGGCCATCTGGTGGTTCAGCTTGATTCCTTGGGGTTTTATGAGTGCGTTTCGGGGCCGGTTCTTGTTCATCCGCAGTGGGGAACTGTGGCTGACCGTCGGCCTGACGATCATGCTCACGCTGATGGTGGCCCGGTGGGCTTTCATCTTCTTCGGGTAGTGGGGTCTATTCTTCAACGGGGGGGTTCACGGATGAACCGCAAAGCTTTGACTTGGTTGCGCCGCGGCGTACTCACGGGGTTTCTGACCATCTTCGGCTTCGGCTGCGGGCCGAGTTTACTCTGGTTCCTGAACCGCGGCGACGAATACAAAGATCCGGCCGTCGGCTACAAATTCGCCCCGACGGAAGGGAAGAAAACGGTGACGGTGGCCGTGATGGTTTCGGCGCCGAATCACATTTTGACCAACCCCACGATGCAAGGCGTCGACCGCGATCTGGAATCCAAGATCGGTTCCAAAATTTCCGAACTATCGAAAATCCCCAAAGACTCGGTGATCACGATTGTCGATCCCAGCAAGGTCGACCGCATGCGGCAAGAAAATCCGCAGCTCTGGAACACTGCTAGTATGTCCGAAATCGCCAAGAGCTTGGGCGCCGATTACGTACTCGACGTGACCCTTTCGTCGCTGTCGTTCTACGATCAGCAAACCGGCCGCGAAATCTGTCGGGGTAACGCCACCCTGTCCGTGTCGGTCTACGATGCCGTCGGGAACGGCAAGCCACTCACGCAATACGGTCACTCCTCGGACGCCCCGTTGCGGGACACCAGTTCGCTGCCCGTTCACCTGTACCGCAACACGTACCTCGACCGCCTGGCGACCGAGATCGCGTTCAAACATGTGAAGCACAAAGCGGAACAAGAACGGGAACTCACCAAGCAGTAATAGACATGTCCGATTGGCTACTTTCGTTGCTTGTGTTTGTGGGTGGTGGCACGGGTGCCGTCGCCCGCTTCTGGATCGGCCACTGGCTAGCGACTCCCAGTGGCTTCCCTTGGGCCACGTTCAGCATCAACGTCGCCGGTTCATTTCTTCTCGGGGTTCTCGCCGTCGTCTTGAAAGATCGCCCAGGCTGGCTTGTGCTGCTCGGAGCCGGCTTCTGTGGTGGCTTTACCACGTTCAGCACATTCAGTCTCGAATCGCTCCGGATGCTCGAAGAACACGCATATTGGAATGCCGGTGCCTACGCAGCCGGTTCCGTGATCGCCGGATTGATGGGCGCTTGGCTCGGAGTTCGCGTTGCAGCGGTCGTGGGATAGCTCCCAGAATTGGCTTAAAGTGCCTTTGCCCATAACCTAGCCGAATGCCTGAATCCCTCCTCGACTGCCCGCCGCTCAACCCCGTCCACGACCCGGTCGATGTGGCCGAGGTACTGAACCCCAAGGCAAACCCACGACACCGGCGGCACAAGATTATCGCCGTGCTGCCCGCGTACAACGCGGCGAAGACACTGGCGGCCACCATCGCCGACTTCCCGCCGGACTCGGTCGATGAAATTTTGCTGGTCGATGATTGCAGTAAGGACGGCACTGCGGAACTGGCCCGCAGCATGGGATTGACGGTCATCGTCCACGACAAGAACACCGGCTACGGCGGAAACCAAAAGACTTGCTACGACTACGCCTTGAAACAGGGGGCTGACATCGTGGTGATGATCCACCCTGACTACCAGTACGACAGCCGGGTGATCCCGCACGCGGTCAGCTTCATCGAACTCGGCATCTGCGATGTCGTGCTCGGCAACCGCATCCGCTCGCGGACGGAAGCCCTCGCCTGTGGAATGCCCTGGTGGAAGTACGTTTGCAATCGGGCACTGACACTGTTCGAGAACATGGCGCTCGGCCAGAATCTCGGCGAATTCCACAGCGGCTTCCGCGCCTACCGCCGTAGCGTGTTGGAAACCATCCCCTTCGAGCGCAACAGCGACGACTTCGTGTTCGACACGCAGTTCCTCGTGCAAGCGGTTCACTTCGGCTTCCGCCTCGCCGACGTACCGGTGCCGGTGAGGTACTTCCGCGAAGCGAGTAGCATCAACTTCGGACGCAGTACGAAGTACGGAATTCAAACGCTGAAAACGGTGGCCCAATTGTGGTTGCACCGCTGCCGGATTCGCAATCGGCTTTTCCGGGCGAAGTAAGAGATTTGCACCACAGAGTCACCGAGGACACCGAGAGAAAAGCAGAGACTCTGTGGTGAACTCCTGAGATCACAGAAAATTAGGCTGGGCATCCAATTCCGGTGGGGCGAAGTCGCCGAGTTTCCACTTTTCAACTGCCAGAGCGGCCATCGCAGCATTGTCGGTGCAGAGGTTCATCGGCGGGATGAATACCTCGGCATCGAGCGTCAACAGTTTCTCTCGTAACCGTTGATTCGCGCTGACACCTCCACCCACGGCGAGTCGCTTCAAGCCCGTCTGTTGCAACGCCTGCCGGCATTTCCCGACGAGCACATCCACGACCGCTTCCTGAAAACTCGCGGCGAGGTCGGCCCGTTTTTGATCCGTCGGCGGCGGCACCATCTTCGGCGCATTCTGTCCATGGCAAGCGTACAACACGGCCGTTTTTAACCCGCTGAAACTGAATTCCAACTGAGGGGAATCGAGAAACGAGCGTGGGAAGGTGAAGGCTTTCGGATCGCCGGTGCGGGCTTCGCGTTCGAGGGCCGGGCCACCCGGGAAACCGAGGCCCAGGACGGCGCCGACTTTATCGAATGCTTCCCCGGCCGCATCGTCTCGCGTCGTACCGAGTAGTGTCATTGACAACGGGCTGTCGCAGCGGAACAGGGCCGTGTGCCCGCCGGAGACGACGAGGCCGACGCATGGGAAAATATCCCGACCTGCCGCGATGCGACAAGCGTAAATGTGGCTGGCAATGTGGTTCACCGCAACGAGGGGAACGTCGAGCGAATACGCAAGTGTCTTCGCGGCCGTGACTCCCATCAACAATGCACCGACGAGGCCAGGCGTGTTGTGGACGGCGATGCAACCGATGTCCGCGAGTTTCAGTTTCGCGTTCGCCAACGCCTCGTCGATCACCGGCAGCAAGTTCCGTAAGTGGGCCCGACTGGCGATCTCCGGAACGACGCCGCCGAAGCGAACGTGCAGATCGTTCTGCGACGCCACGACGCTGGAAAGGATGTGCAGTTCGTCGGTGAAGACGGCCGCCGCGGTTTCATCGCAGGAAGTTTCGAGGGCGAGGAAATGAGTGGTCACGATGTGGCCGGTTCGTCATCGGAGAGGAAGAGATCGCTAATCGCCAACCGAAAACCGGGCACGACCGGGTCGCCTTCGAGGATATCGCCTTGGGCGAAGATGCGCACCGAGGTCGGCGAGGCGTACACGTGAACCTGCTCCAGATTAGGCCACACGATCCAAACCGCTCTGCAACCGGCCGTGAAGTATTCCACCATCTTGTCCATCGACGCGCGTCCGACGTCGGTCGGGCTGATGACTTCGACCGCGAGGTCGGGCGCCACGGCCCAGAGCGCTCCTTTGGGTCGCCGCTTAGCTTTAGGCCACGTCGCATAGGAAACGAACGCCAGATCCGGGATGCGGCTATTGCCTACCTTAGGCAAAGCGAATTTGCCTTCGACAACTGTTCGACCGAGGCGGTGGTCGCGCACAAACGCACCGAGCCACAGATGGAGGTCACTGTCGATTAGCTGCTCTTCGATGCCCATCGGCTTCTCCACGAGTTCACCGGCGACCAACTCGAAGTGCTCATCGTCGAACAGCGGTTCTTCGACCGGTTCGGGAATTTCAACTTCAAGAGGCCAATTCGCGCTCATCAGGCGTTTCGTCGAAGCGAGGATGCTCATGGTTACCTCCACCGGGGAATATCATTCTACCTACCCGCGCCAGTTGTTCGATTGCTTCCAAAATTCTAACGGGTTGTGGTAGACCACCCGTTCGATCAGCGCTTCGGCGTGGCCGCGCCGCTTGAGTTCCTGAATCAACGCGGGCACCGCGAGCGGATCAGATTGGCCCCAGTCGCCGGCGGAGTTGACCATGATGCGTTCGGGGCCGTACATTTCCAAAATATCCGCACTGCGGCTCGGTGTGCATTTCGTAATTGGGTAAAGCGTCATCCCGCACCAGAACCCGTTGTCGAGTGCCAGTCTCACGGTGTGTTCTTCGACGTGATCAATACAGACGCGGTGGGGCTGAATCCGTTTGTCGTTCATCAGCATATCCACGATCATCCGCGTGCCCTTGAACTTGTCCTCCAAGTGCGGTGTATGAATCAAGATGAGTTCGTTGGTCTTCATCGCCAAGTCGACGTGCTCTTGAAAAATCGTCGCTTCGTTGGCGGTGTTCTTATTCAGGCCGATCTCTCCAATCCCGAGTACGTTGGATTTCTTCAAAAACTCGGGAATGATTTTGATGACCTCGCGGGACAGGGTCACATTCTCCGCTTCCTTGGCATTGATACAGAGCCAGCAGTAATGTTTGATATGGTAAAGCGCCGCCCGCTTCGGCTCGACCTCGGTGAGGTGCCGAAAGTAATCGTGGAATCCATCGGCCGTGCCCCGGTCGAACCCGGCCCAAAAAGCCGGTTCGGAAATGGCCGCGCACCCCGCCATCGCCATCCGAGCGTAGTCGTCGGTGGTACGTGAGATCATGTGAATGTGCGGGTCGACGAATTGCATGATGCCGTATCTCCTTCCGCCACAACAATGGCTTGTGATTTCATGTCGGACGGTAATTGGACGATGTTCGCACCTGTCGGATAGCCCATACGATACCAGATTTCGCATGGCCAAGTTCTACTAAGGCATCGCGCAACAATAACTTACCGGATTATCTGCCATTTGTATGGGGGTGGATTTCGTAGTTCCACTCCCCATGGTAGACGTTTCTCTTGATGATGCACTCGGCCAAATCTTCGTCGCTCACGACCCGCCCTTT
>JANXWE010000081.1 GCA_025351325.1 Fimbriiglobus sp. | reverse complement strand
GCCTCCGTTGCGTAGAAACTGGCTCGACTTGCGAAGCTGTCATACGGCGGCAGTTGGATGTAATCCTCACGCGGTGAGTAGTACGCCCGATTGCCACCAAATCGCTTCTCAATCGGAAAGGCATTGAAGAACTCCTCGGCGGAATCGAGTCGCTCTTCCAGATTGCGGCTGGATTGTTGCCTTGCATAGAAATGCTCGGGCAAGCCCGTCACCTGATCCACGTTGAAGACCGAATAGGCCCGCAAGAATGGAATGTTGCGTTTTTGCTCGACGCCGGTATCGGCGTTGGTCTCCGTCTTTTCAAACGAGTTGGCATAGACGACGGTCGTCGCCTTCTCGCCTTTTTTGACAGAACCACCGAGCTCTTTGGCCTGACGGAATGTGATCCAGACGGGGATCGCAAAGCCGCGCAGTTGCGATTCGAGCCACAAGACGAGGACGTTTACGCCCGAATAGCGTTTGCCGTTACTGCGGAGTGGCCGTGAGGGTGGCCCGAATGCGGAAGTTGCATTCCACGGACATTGCCACGGCCGGACGCCTCGGCTCAACTGCTCCACGATCTTCCCGGTGATCGTTTGGTAGAAATCGTCGCGTGGCATGGTCACACCGCCTCGCTGTTCGGGCGACGAGGTGCTCGGATGCGAACGGCGGCTGCCATCGCATCGGATTCCTCCCATGTCAGTTGACGGCAGAAAAACTGCTTTGTCCGAAAGAAGAGCCAGCGCCGTGGCCCCATCTTCTCGAAGAAGAACCAGAGCGGATGGTTGTGAGCTTTCGAGCAGACGAAGCATCGTTCACCGAACCAGAACGGAAGAAACGCGTGGACATGTCGGCGAATGAGCCGGTACAGCCACTCTGAAATCGTCGCCAGTTGGCCGGTCTGGGAAAGTCGCTTCAGTTCATCGGTGAAGAATTCTGCTACAGATTCGATGGGAACAGGTTCCCCTCGCATGAATTGCTCGATCAGCACGTCGTGCGGGCGCGAATCGTTGGGCATGGACGTGCCCTCCAGTAGGAAATTGGAATTGGAAAAACCGAAAGTTGCACCACGGAAACTCTCGCCTGGGAAGCGAAAGCTCGGGGAAAATGTCTACCCAAGTCGGACGTGAGGAAAGAGCTACGATCCTTGTGCGAGTCATTTGGCGAAGTGTGCGGAATGCGTTTTCGTCCCAAAACAAAAACTTGAGCTATTTTCCGAATTCGGCGATATCGCGCCTTGACGGGGGCCGGTGAGAACGTCAAGATCATCCTCGTCGAGACAATTCATCGACTGTCTGACAGTCTTTTGTGAGTGATCCGGATTTCTCCAGGATGCTTCCCCATGCGATCCACCCGCTTCCGAGCTTTGAACCGAGTTTGGGATTACCTGTTCGACGATTGGTCGACCCGGCTCGCCAAATTGGGCTTGGGGCGCCGGGCGGTGGCCTCTCGCAAAATCCCGCTCGGCTGGAAGCCGTCCCGCTTCACCCTCGAAACGCTCGAAGACCGCATCACCCCCGACGGCCGGCCGCTGCCACTGCCGTTCGTGTTCGTCGGCTCCGCTTCTGGGGCGCCGCCGCTGGTGCGGGCGTACCACGCCGACACCGGCGAACTGGCTTACGAACGGACGCCCTTCGATGCCGGATTCACGGGCGGTGTTCGCGTTGCGGCCGGCGACATCAACCACGACGGTATTCCCGACCTGATCGCAGCGGCCGGTGCGGGTGGTGGGCCGCACGTGAAAGTCTACAGCGGCGGGGACGGCAGCGAACTGCGCAGCTTTTTTGCCTACTCGGAAGACTTCACCGGAGGGGTCTATGTTGCCTCGGGCGATGTCGACGGCGATGGCACCGCCGACATCATCACGGCGGCTGGGGCGGGGGCTGGGCCGCACATTAAAGTCTTCAGTGGCGTGGACAACAGCGTGCTGGCCAGTTTTTACGCCTTCGACCCGGCGTTCCGGGGTGGGGCGACCGTGGCCGCCGCCGACTTCACCGGCGATGGGAAGGCGGATTTGGTCGTCGGGGCAGGGGCGGGGGCCGGGCCACACGTGGAAGTGTTCGATCTCAACACCGGCTTGACCGTACCATCGCCACTCGGGAGCTTTTACGCCTTCGATTCGAGCTTCACCGGCGGGGTGAGTGTCTCCACCGCGTACGTGGATGGCGACCCCCGCGCCGACATCATCGTCGGAACCGGGCCGGGGCCGACCGCGACGGTCAAGGTGTTCAGCGGACTCGATTTCAACGAACTTGTCGCCCCGGCGAGCGGCTACTCGCCGGTCATGTTGGGCGGATCGGCGACCATATCCGCAACGCTGAACTCCCCTGTGGGGGCCAACACGGTGTCGGGCCCGGCCACGACACTCGGTACTGCGCCTGCCGCCGATTCGACCGTAGTTCTATCGACCTCGCATGGCCCGCCCCGGCGGGGTGCTGCCAATGCACCGGGCCAACCGGGGACAGGCAACAGTCTGGGGCCAACCGACCCGGGCCAAACGGGTGGCAGTACCTGGATCACGTCCGATGTACCACGAGTCTACCTCGGCGACACGGTGACGTTTTCGCTCGCATCCGCGCTGAATCCCCCGCCGACGTACTCGCTCGTCGAATGGGATTTCGACTACCTCAACAGCACGTTCACCGTCGATGCCACCGGGGCCGAACCGTCCGCGTCGAAGGCCTTCGCCGCGCTGGGTGCGGTCACCGTGGCCGCGCGCTACACCTCGAACGCGACGGCGTCGACCGTCACGTATCCGCTGACCGTGCGCAATCCGCCGCCGGTCATCACGCCGCCGAGCAACGCCGGTGCCATCGAGGGCTATTCCCAACCGCTGGCGATCCAAGCGACTCCGCAGGGCACCGCCACCATCGCGGACGTGACGTGGTGGGTGTCTTACGAAGGGCAAGACTACGAACTGATCGCCGGCTTCCAGGGTCACCTCTCGGGCGATTACTACTACGAGATCGCCGGCACCTACGACTTCTGGGTCGAAGTCCGCGATTCCAACGGCGAGATTTCCGAAGCCGGATTCACGGTCACCGCGGTGAACGAAGCCCCGAACGGATTCGTCACGTACCGACTCGCGACCGGGGGGCCGGCGAACCCCGACGTCAAAGAAGGCGAGACCGTCCGATTCACGGTGACCGATCTCGACCGCGAGTTGGATCTCGAACACTCAGATTCGCTGACCGTGACGGCCAATTTCTTGGGCGGTGACCAATTCGATATGGTCGACGACCAAGATTGGTATTTGGACCGCGCGAACAAAACGGTGACGTTCGACTTCCTCTACGACGACAACCAAGCGGGGAACGCACCGTATCCGGTCACGGTGCGCGTGCAGGACGACTGGGGGAACTTCACCGAAGATCTCGTGCAAGTGAAGGTGGTCAACGTCAAGCCGGTGGGAATCCTCGATGCGGGTCTCCACATCGCCACACTGCAATCTTCGGGGGAAGAGGTCTGGGGGATCCTCCCGCATCAATTGATGAAGATCAAGCCGATCACGCCGATCATTCCACCCGAAGAACCGCAGACCCCCACCGGGAGTGCCGTCGAAAACTACGGCTTCGACCCGTCGCAGAAAGACACGCAGGATTTGCAGTTCCTCTGGACGATCGACGGCGTTGCCTACGACAAAAACGCCTCGGCGATTTCCCTGCGCGAAATCGACTACCAAGCGGGTTCGCAACATGCCATCACGGTGACCATCAAAGACAAAGACGGCGGCCTGAGCGACTTGCTGAGCTTCAAAGCGGTCGTCTTCCCCGACGACCGCGTTTCACCGGCGATCGCATTGGAAGTGGTCGAGCATGGCGGATTCATTTCCGAACCCAACAGGATGGTGCAGGAACCGGAACTGGGGTACGGGCCGCAAGTGGACGCGCTGTACGGCACCTACCGATTCACCGGCGAAGGGTTGCCCGACGGATACAACCCGTATTCTCGCCATCCGATGATCTTCAAAAATATCCCGGTGAACACGCCGATTCCGACGCTTTTCGAATTCGTTCCTGCCAGTGCCATCGTAAAAAGCGCGATCCCGCAAGCGGTGAAGTATCACTTCTCGAGCCGCATCTACGACACCTATGGCGACTCGTGGGCGTACCTTTCGACGACGCACTACATCTCGGGGGATCCGAATTTTACGATCCCCGGTATGGGCCCGGATCGCGTGGCCGTCGTCAGCGTGATGATGGAGCGATCCTCGGCCGTCGGTGAAGTTTCCGGCCGGCACATTCTGACGCCGATTTACCAACTGCAAGTCAAAACTCCCGATTCACCGAACGCGATTCAGGAATACATCGACGTCTGGACTATGGTCAAAGGGCTGGCGCCGCAACTCGGTCAAGCCGCGTCGGGCCTGTTCAGCAGCCTCACCAGCGGAAACTTCGCGACGCTGATGACCAACTTGCAGACGGGCCTGTCCGGCGCGATCAACGAGTTCATCGGAGGATTGCCGACCAACGCGAAACAAGCGTTCTTCGACTGGCTGGGCGCGAGCGACAAATCCGCGCTGACCAATCTTGCCAACGTCAATTTCACGAATCTCGATGACATCAAAACCTTCCTGCTCCAATACTCCGGCCTGACTTGGGATCACATCCAAAACGTGCTGGTGCAAGAGTTGGGTGCCGGCCGCGTGTCCGCGGTGAAGCAAGTGTACGATAAGTTCTTCGCGGATGCGGGCGACGTTTCCGATGCACGCTCACTGTTGAATTTCGTCAAGGTCAAATTGGGCGGGACGCAGTTGATTGAAGGGATCTGGGAGAAAGCACAAAAAGAATTCGAAATTGCGATTTTGAAAGCCGTACCGCAGGTGCTGTCGCTGTTCGTGCCCGGCGCGGGGAATGTGAAAGCGCTGTTCAACGCGCTGACGTGGGTCGTCGAAAACAAGCAAAAGTTGGCTGGCGTGTTTACGGCGATCACGGATGGCTTGAATGCACTATCGGCCGGTGACGTGGGGGGGTTCAAAACGAACGTGAAAGCCGCACTGAATGCCGCGATTGAACCGATGATCGCCTTGATGGCCAAGCAGTTCGGCTTGGACAAGATTCCGACGGCGTTGAAGAAGGTGACGAACTTCGTGCCGCACGAGGTGGACAGGTTGCTGCGGACGGCGGTGCGGGAGTTCTTGAAGACGCTGGGTTCGACGACGACCGGGACGGTGGCGTCGGGCCGGCTGACGGAGAGGGATTCGGCGTTCCTGTACAAGGCGAAGGACTACGAGTTGACGGTGGTGGAGGGGGGTGCGGCGAAGGGGACGGCGACGGGGAA
>JANXWE010000079.1 GCA_025351325.1 Fimbriiglobus sp. | reverse complement strand
AAGTGGCCGAAGGCGAAAACTTTCTTCGACTTCCGCAAGCTCTTCGACGACACCGCGACGATGAAGTCGATCGACGCCATCACGATCAGCGGCCCCGATCACATGCACGCTTCGGCCGCGGTGCCCGCCATGCGCGCCGGCAAACACGTTTACGTGCAGAAGCCGCTGACGCACACAGTGTTCGAAGCCCGGGTGATGATGGAAACGGCCCGGAAGTACAAAGTGTGTACCCAGATGGGGAATCAAGGGACGGCGGAGAACGGCCTGCGCCGCGCGGTGGAATTGATCCAGGACGGCGTCATCGGGCAGATCAAGGAAGTCCACGTCTGGACGAACCGGCCGATCTGGCCGCAAGCCCCCGGCGTCACCAAGCGGCTGACGAAGTCGGACGTTCCAGCCAGTGTCCACTGGGATGAATTCCTCGGTGGTGCTCCGGATCGCGTGTACGCCAAGGGCTATCATCCGTTCGCCTGGCGCGGCTGGTGGGACTTCGGCACCGGGGCCATCGGCGACATGGCGTGCCACACCGCCAACATGGCCTTCATGGCGCTCAAGTTCGGAAGTCCGACGATGGTCAGCGCCGAAGCGGGCGATGTGAACGAGGAAACGTGCCCGAGCTGGGCCCACGTCACCATGCAGTTCCCCAAGCGCGAGAAATTGGACGCCGCGACGCTGCATTGGTACGAGGGCAAGCGCGATGGCAAGAAGGTTCTCCCGCCTCAAGACCTGATCGACAAGGTGCTCAAAGCCGGCCAGAAGCTGGTCGACAGCGGTTCGATCCTCGTCGGCGAAAAGGGAATTCTGTACAGCCCGGACGACTACGGTGCCAAGTTCTTCATCACGCCCGGTGAACTCCTCGAAGGGAAGAACACCGCCAAGCCCGAGACGCTCGCGGTCAACGGCGGCGGCGACCCCGGCCAGAAGCGCGAATGGGTCGACGCGATCAAGGCCAACAAGCCGACGCTGGCCCTGTCGAACTTCGACTACTCGGCGATGCTCACCGAAGCGTTCCTGCTCGGCAACGTGGCCATCCGCAGCGGCAAACCCTTCCAGTGGGACGGCCCGAATTTCAAGGTCACGGGCAACGACAAAGCGATGCAGTACATCAAGACCGAGTACCGCAAAGGGTGGGACATGATCGGCGAGAAGGCGTAGGGATTTGCGGAGTTCAATCCCCGCATTCGTCGAACGCATCCCGGAACTGTTCGTGGATGCGGGCGAAGACGTCCGACAATCTCGGGTCGAAGTGGCCGGGCGAGTTCTCCACGATGCACCGCACGGCGTCGGCGTGGGACTCGCCCACTTTGTAAACCCGCCGCGATCGCAGGGCGTCGTACACATCACCCAACGCCACAATTCGCGCCGAGAGGGGGATCGATTCCCCGGCGAGTTGATCGGGGTAGCCGGTGCCGTCCCATTTTTCGTGGTGGTGCCGGGCGATCTCGATGGCCGTACTGAAGAATCCCGTGGCGAACGCGAATCGATTGGTGACGAACGCCAGCGTGTCGGCACCGGCGGCCGCGTGCGACTGTATGACGGTGCGTTCCTCGGCGGTGAGGGCGCCAGGTTTGTTCAAAATGCGATCCGGCACCGCCACTTTGCCGATGTCGTGGAGCGGGGCGGCCTGCTGGATCGTCTGCAGAATTTCGGGCGTCAGCCGGGCAGCAAATGCCGGCGTGGCGGCCGCCGCCTCCCCGAGGATGCGGCTGTAACGTTGGAGTCGTAGCAGGTGTGGGCCGGTTTCACTGCTCCGCTGCTCCACAAGTTTGGCAAGCGCGAGTACCAACGCCCCGCGAGCGTGGACGAGCTCTCCGCCGCGGGCGTTGAACGCCAGTTCTAGCTCGGCATTGCAGGCCGCCAGCCGACGGGTCAGCAGTTCGGAATGATCTTGGGCCTGTTTCAACCGCAACGCCGAGGTGACGCGGGCACGCAACTGCACAACGCTGAACGGCTTGGTCAGGAAGTCGTCGGCACCGGCCAAGATCGTCCCGCTGAGGTGGTCGCCGTCGCCCTGGCCCGACACGACGATCACTTTCAAATGCGGAGCCGCCGGATTCTCGCGGACGCGCTTGAGTACCTCACCCCCGTTCAGTTTCGGCAAATCCAGATCGAGCAACACGAGGTCGAACGGTTGGTTGGTTAGCAGCCGCACGGCATCTTCGCCGTTGTCAGCTTCTTCGATCCGCACCGCTTGCTTGACGAGTGCCAGCCGGACAATCTGCCGGATGTGTCGTTCGTCGTCCACGATCAAAATCGATGTCGGCCGCGGGGTCAACAGTTCCGTAATGGGGCCGACGGCGGCACTGGAAGCGTGGTCGCTCGGCCAGCTTAAATAAGGGGCGAGCGACCGAAGCAACGCCGACGCGGATGGGATGCGTTGGTTCGGGTCGGGGTCGGTCATCCGGTTCAAGATCGCAGTCAGTTCATCGGGAATGACCCTAGTATCCTGCGAGCTGGTCGGTGTGAACGGTGGCCGTCCTGTCAGCGAAAAGAGGAGCGTGGCGGCCAGCGAAAAGAGATCGCAGCGCGGGTCGGCCCGCTGCGGGTCGTCGGCCAATTCGGGGGCGATGTATCCAACCAGAGTTTGGCCCGGTGCTGTCAGCGACGACGCGCCGAAGTCGAAAATCTTTGCGTGCCCCTCCGGCGTGATGAATACCGTACTCGGGTTCAACCGGCGGTGGAACAAGCCATGGCTGTGGGCCTCGGTCAGGGCATCGGCCAGTTGGTGTGCCACTTGGCACGCCCGCGCCACGGACAACGGGCCACGTTTACGAACCCACTCACCGAGCGTCTGCCCGGTCAACTGTTCGAGCACCACATAGGGCACCGTGCTGCTCTCGGAGTCGGCATTCGGTTGCTCGCCCGCGTCCAACACTTTGGCGAGGCCGGGGTGCCGACTGGTCATCAAAACGCGGATCTCGTCGTAGAACCGAGCGAGCGTTAACGGGGAGTGGGTGCCGCCAAAGGATCGAATCGTCACCGTCGATTTCAGCCGACGGTGTTCCGCCCTCAGCAGTTCTGGCATCGTCGGATCAACGGATTCTAAGACGCGGTAGTTCCCGAAGATCAACCCCAACGGCGAGCCGACGCGACCGGTTCGCTCCGCCTGAAACGGGGTCAGCAACCGCAGCGACACCAGTCGGTCGAGCAGGTGAACGGCGTCTGATTCTCGACTCAGTTCCTCGCGGTCGCGGGCTGAAACGGCGTCCCAGGCTGCGGCGCACAGGACATCCGAATCGAGCAGCGAGCCGATGAGGGCTGTGCCGGTGAGGCGAGTCGCGGAATCCGGAGGCGAAGCGAATCGAACAGCCATAGACCAATCCGCGACTGGAGGCGCCCGACGGACGCTAATAAATTACCATAGAGCAAGACGAAAAGAAAAATATAAAAACAGAATCCCATTTACAGCCCGTACGCCCGCCCGAGAGTTTCAGCCCACTCCCGATCGTCCGGAGACAACACCACGTCCACCGGCAGCGACGCCCGATAATCGATTTGCCATTCGAGCTGGCTCAGTTCGTAAGCCCGTGCGAACACCACTTGCAAATCGACCACGGTGTCGCGGTCGTCGGTAGCCAGCGGCAAGCGGATCTTCGGCAACCGGCGCCGCAGGCTGGCCGGGAAGCATTCGTGCGTGGTTGAATTGTTCGCCCGAGACACGATCGACAAATATTGGTGCGGCGGCAGATCGGCGCGGTTGAACGCCAACGGTGGTTTGCCTTGTGTCACCAAATCGAGTTCCAAAACGCTCGCTTTTTCTGACTGGGCCAGCGTCCGCGTTGCTAAATAGGCATCCCGACCCATGCTCGTCGTCCGGTTCACGATGCTGACGATGTCGACGATGGTGACGAGTCGGCCATCCGTGCGGCTCCGGATCTCGATGAAGTCTTCGTCGTGCTGGAACCGCTGCACCGACGTGAACAAAACCAATTCGGATTCAAACTGCCGCGACAGAACCCGCGCTCGGTAGCGATCCACCAATCCCGGCAGCAGCAGTTGATACAGCGACGCGATCAGGCTCTTCCGGAAGATGGGGAAACGCGACGGATCTTCGAGGTATGGGTCCATACCGGGGAGAGGGCTGGGCACGGTGCAGCCTCCGAAAGTCGGGGTCGTTGTGGTAGGAGGGATTATACCGCGCGAAAAACGCGGGGTAGTCGCCAAGCGGTTTTGTGGCCCTGATTCCGACGCCTCAAACTGTTCGGGTAGAATGTTTTCGGGAGCGGATGCGGCGCAAAACCGGCGACCGGATCAAATGTCAGGCCCGTGCCGACGAATATCACAACGGTCGGTGCGTGCGGATTCCGAGGAACAGCGATGAAGTTCAAATACCGATCCGGCCAGCAACCGCTCGACGGCTTCACGCTCAAGCGTGGGGTCGGCAAGGGTGGCTTCGGCGAGGTTTACTTCGCCGTCAGCGACGGTGGCAAAGAGGTAGCCCTCAAACTGCTCATCGGCCACTCCGAAGTCGAGCTGCGCGGGATCGCCAATTGCCTCAACATGAAGCACCCGAACTTGGTGCACGTGTACGATTTGCGCGAAGACAGCGAAGGCCAAAAATGGCTCGTCATGGAGTACGTTCTCGGTGAATCGATGTCGGCCGTTTTGAATCGTCATCCGACTGGCCTGCCACTGAGTTTGACCAAAGAATGGTTCTCGGCACTCGCCCGGGCCGTGGGGCATCTCCACGACCGTGGCGTGGTTCACCGGGACATCAAACCGGCCAATATTTTCGTCGAAGCCGGAACCCTCAAAGTCGGCGACTACGGCTTGTGCAAAACCATCAGCACCAGCCAGCGCCAGACGCGTACGGTCGGCACCGTACACTACATGGCCCCGGAAGTGAGCACCGGAAATTACAGCCAAAAGATCGACCAGTATGCTTGTGCCGTGGTTCTGCACGAAATGCTGACCGGCAAGATCCCCTTCGACGGGGAATCCGACGGGGAAATCTTGATGAAACACCTCACGGCGACCCCCGACCTCAGCGGTGTACCGCCGGAGTTCCGACCGATCCTCGCCAAGGCGCTCGATAAGAATCCGAACAAACGGTACGGCAGCATGGCCGAGATGGCCAAGGCCGTGGAGCCGATCCAACTGCTTCAGGCCATGCCCGTCGGGGTGCGGCTGAGCACGGTCGCCGCGGTGACGGCGCCACCGGGATTGCTGCTGACGCCCGATGTGGAACCGGCCAAAGCCCCGCCGATTCCGGTTCCCGCGCCGCCCCGAGTGGCGGACAAAACTCCGCTGCCGATGGCCCGCCCGGTCCAACCCCCGACGTTCCGAGACCGCCTCACCGGGATGATGGGGGCGTTGCTCGCGGCCCCGCTCGTGGTGGCAATGGGTCTGGTGCCGTACGGGTTGCTGGCCAATGCGTCCGACTGGACCGGGCTGATGAAGCTCTTCCTCGTCGGCACGACACTCGCCTGGGCGATCTTGCTCGGCTCCGGTCGGGCGACCTTCCGGAGTTCGGACGGTTGGTCTCGTCGGGTTC
The DNA here is from genome assembly GCA_025351325.1 of Fimbriiglobus sp. Classification (GTDB taxonomy): domain Bacteria; phylum Planctomycetota; class Planctomycetia; order Gemmatales; family Gemmataceae; genus JALHQU01. The sequence continues at coordinate 23,120 of JANXWE010000079.1, read as the reverse complement.
GACTCGGCGCACTCGGGTTGCTGGTCGGTGCCTTCGCCTTTTGGCTCGACGGTTGGACAATGCCTCGTGCCGCAGGGGTGCAAACGGTGACGAGTGCCGATGCTTACTTGTTCGGCACCGTGACCATGCCCGCCGATTCGTTTTCGACCGGGATTCGCTACTTGCTCTACTTCGGTGGGGTGCTCGCCGCCGGACGTTGGTGGCGGGCGGCGGCCCGGGATCGCAAAGAGCGGTTCAGCCTTTTCCCGTTGCTCGCGGCAGGCTTTTGGTCTGCGGCACTCCTGTTCCTGTGGCCTTGGGAAGCGGGTTCCCCTGCTGCGGGCATCGTGCCGATCGTGATAGCGATTTGTGCGGTGCAAGCGGTCGGCCCGTGGACGCCGACTGCGAAAGTGCTCCCCGCTAAGAAATTACGCCTCGGCCGAGTTTGATCGAACGAACACAACCCCGAAGGGGAGCGAGATATGGGCCGCCACGAACGACAAGAACGCCGCGAACGGGACTACTACCGCGACCAGCGACCGCTCCGCAAAAAGCGAGGCTGGGCTTACCACTCCTTGGTTGTTATGATCCTCGGGGTGGTGATCGCCGTGACCCTGCTGGTGTCACGCGTCGATATCAAACCGGATCGCGTGATCACGGCCCCCGGGCAGGTGAAACTGGCCCGCATGAACCCACGCACGCTCTTGGAAACGTCCGAATTGAACGGCATCGACGGTGGTGCCAAAGCGGGCCAGTCGGCACTGGCGATTGCCGAGAAAGCGAAGCCGCAACCGACCGAAGTTCCTGTTGGTTCCAAAACATTCATCGTGGCACCGATTTCGGACAGCACCGCTGTGAATCCGACCGTGACCATCACGAAACCCGATCCGCAGCACCCCCACGCGGCGATCAGGATCGTCGGTGTCCGCAGCGAATTCCCGCACACGAATCGCACCGAGGCCATTCAAGACGCACAGCGTGTCGCGCGGCAGCGCCTCGCCGAGGTGCTCGCTTCGCTCGATCCACCGATCTACGTGGTTCCGTCGGAAGGTCAAATCGTTAGCGACTACATCGTCGCCAACTCGGCGAAAGACGCACCGCCATCGCAAGAGATCAAAGACGCTTGGAAGGAGGTCAAACTCGACACGAATCGCCAATGGGCTACGGTCGATCTCGAGGTCAGCGAGTCGCAACTTCGGAGCCTCCGGGCCAAACACCGGCTCTACAACCTCGGCTGGATCGTCGGATCGGTGCTCGGTGTTTTGGGTCTGGGCTACGGAGTCTTGCGGCTCGACGCGGTCGCCAAAAATTACTTCACGAAGTCGGCCACGCCGCCGGCGGTTTGAGTTCGGGTATAATGGTACTTCCTCCAGGATGGAAGTATGAACATGCCCGAAGTGGACGCGGTTCCCCCGTCCGAGAAAGTGAAGACCTTTCCGCAGACGCCCGGTGTCTACCTCATGAAGGACGCCACCGGGAACGTCATTTACGTCGGCAAGGCGAAGAACCTGCGCAGCCGGGCCGGCAGCTACTTCAACAAGGAAGCGGCCCTCGAACTGCGGACGTGCGAACTCGTCAAGCACATCGCCGATATCGATTTCATCACGTGCGAAAATGAAGTCGATGCCCTGCTCCGGGAAGCCCGGCTCATCAAGGACATCCGCCCGAAGTTCAACAAGGAACTCAAGGACGGCAAGTCGTTCCCGTACTTGCAAATCCGCACCCGGGAAGAGTTCCCGCGGGTCGAGATCACCCGGACGCCACGCCGCAAAGGCGTGCGACTGTACGGGCCGTTCCTCAGCAAAGCGAAGCTGAAGGACGCCGTCAACGTGCTGCAACGGGTTCTGAAATTTCGCACCTGCACCCTCGACATCAGCAGCGAAGAAGACCGCTGGCGTTTCTACCGGCCGTGCTTGTTGCACAGCATCCGGCAATGTACCGCCCCGTGCAATTTGCGGGTGACCCGCGAAGAGTACCGCAAGCAGATCAAGAAGCTCGTGATGATCCTCGAGGGGAAGAGTGCCAAGCTGTTCCGGCGGATGGAGCGGGAGATGCTCGAAGCGAGCGCGGCCACGCAGTACGAGAAAGCCGGTCGACTCCGCGATGAAATCGCGTCGCTCAAGAAGCTGGAGTTGCGTGGCGACGTGGACACGCACCAGCAGCCGGAAGTGTTCCACATCGACCCGAAGAAAGGTCTGCTCGGACTGAAGAAAGTGCTCGGGATGGCCAAGATGCCCCGCAGCATCGAAGGGGTGGACATCGCCCACCTGCAAGGCTCCGAGACGGTCGCTTCGCTGGTGTCGTTCCTGGACGGTTTGCCTTTCAAGGATGGCTACCGCCGCTACAAAATTCGCACCGTCGTCGGGGTCGACGACTTCGCGTCGATGCGGGAAGTGGTGAGCCGGCGGTTCAAGCGAATGTCCGACGACGGTGGTATCTTCCCGGACATCCTGCTCATCGACGGTGGCAAGGGCCAACTGAGCGCGGCGCTGGACGCGTTCGAAGCCATCGGCGTGACGCCGCCGACAGTCATTTCGTTGGCCAAACAGCAGGAGGAAATCTTCGTCCCGGGCCAGGCTGAGTCGATCAAACTCGGCAAGAACGCCGCCGCACTCCGGTTGCTCATGTACGTCCGCGACGAAGCGCACCGCTTCGCCCAGAATTACCACCACACGTTGCGCCGGAAGAAATTGGTGGACTGATCGCCCGACCCGCGCCGGCGTCGGAACCTCGAAGACTCGTTCCGACGAAGACAACCTGAAGGTTGAACTCCAACGAAGAGTATTCGTTGGAGTTCAACCTTCAGGTTGTTTCGCTTCTGTTGCAGAGTGTCACTAATTTAGGGCGGGCCGAGTCCGCGAAGCCCGACCCTCGCTGACGTGGGAACGGTTGAATGAACTGTGATCGTGCCATTGGTGGCTTTCAGTCCCGCGTCGGAGATATATCATTCTGATGGGTATGGTTTGCGATGGAGGATAATCGCTCTCGTCTTGATAGCCATATATTTATGACCAATCCAACTCCACTCGGTACGCCATACAGTAGGACTGGATATTCATACTGAAAGAACCAAAATATCCTGTTGAGTAAAATATACGCAAACGTCATATATACATATTTCACGCTTGCTATCTCAATAGGGCTTATGCTAACAGTTCAATGCGCCTCAAGAAGCTTCTCCAGATCACGTCCCTTACTCGTCGGTCGGTTTACCGACCTTCGCGGCGGCGAGGCCGAGCTTCTCGCGGACGTTTTGAAACCGTTTCGATTTGGTCAAGGGGCCTTCTTGGGGCAGAGTCGCGTTCAACTTCTCGAGGCTCAGGGTCGCTTCCCGGTGCAGGGTTCGCACCCGTTCGTAGTCCGGGGAGCCGGGCTTGGAGTTCTGTCGGGCCGTTTCGAAATTCGGCACGAATCCTTCCACGATGACCTTCTCGACGTGATCCCCGATTTCGCAGGCGCGGTCGGCGTCGGCGCGGTCAATGGCCGAGCGAAATTCGCGGGCCAACCGATTCGTGGACAACTGGCACTCGGCCGCGCGATCCAACGGCGTGTTCGCGTCGGAGACGCGGGTTCCCTGATCGAGCAGATCTTCGATGAGTTCGCGGTTGGTCTTGAGCAACTGCAATTGCTCGGCGGCGGTCAGCCCACTGTTGCCCGATTGGGCCGACACGGCCATCGAGACGATGGCGACAACCAACAGCGTGAGGGACGTGCGCAGTTTCATGATCACACCCCTTTCACGAGTGGTTCGAGGGCCACGCGGGCCGTCTTGGCGGTCTGCGACATTTTCCGGAGCGTCTTTTGCGCGTCCGGCGGAGCATTGAGCGATAATTGTGCCGTTTCCGTTTCGACTTCGGTCAACCGGGCCAGGGCGTCTTGAAACAGGGCTTGCCGTTCGCCGGCGGGCATGTGTTTATCGAGCAGCCCGGCTTGTTTCACAATCCCTTCTTGCACGGCCCGTTCGAAGAGCCGGCCGAGGGATTGCAGGTCGTCGTTCGGGGCGACTTTGTAAAGCTCTTTCGTTTCCGTCTTCAAGTCGCTGGCCCACTCGGCCCAGATGGTCATGCGTTTCGGGGCCGAGTCGCTGTTGGCCAGTTGCGTCAGGTGGCGGACTTCTTTTTTCAACAGTTCGTGGCGTGGTTTCTCGGCGACTTCGGGAACCGGTGACTTCGTCCGTGTGAACCACCAAATACCCCCGATGGCGATCATGGTTGCCGCAGCGATGCCGGCAAACTGCTCCCAGCCCAGTACGGTTTGCCACGGTCGGTATGTCCCGCTTGCTGTCCGCAGACTCCGGGGCTTCACACGGATGATTGGCCCAGATTCTTGTATCGATTCGAGGAATGCGGCTTTCTTCACGTGTGACGACGGTGCCGCTGGCAGTTGCAGCAACCAAGAATCGAGTTTCAGGGCATGTGCTTGAACCGTCCGGCAGGCGGAGCAGTCGGCGAGGTGCGCGAGGAGTTTCTCTTCCGGATGATGAGCATCCGGGGCCGCGAGCAACCGATTTTGCACCGCTTCGCATTTCATGACATCAACCTTCTTCGCCTTTCGGCTCACTTTTCATGGTCGGGAGCAATTCCGGAGCGAGTACCTTCACCAATTTCTGCCGAGCTTTGAACACCCGCCAACGGGCTGTCTCTTCGGTGATGTTCAAAATCAATGCCACCTCGCGGAACGACAATCCCTCTTCGGCTCGCAGCAGCAACGCACTTCGGAAATCGGGTGGCAATTCGGCCACCGCTTTCGCCACCAGTGCCAATGTTTCGCGATCCGAGGCGGTCGTCTGCGGGCCTGGGGCACCATCCGCCTGCATCGGTTCGTCCGGGAGACTCTGGGTCGCCCGTTTATCCCCCCGCTTCAAGTTCACAAAATTATTGTGAGCGATGCGGAAGAGCCATGCCCGAAAGTTGCTGCCCGCCCGGAAGGAGCCAATCGCAGCCAGCGCTTTCAAGAACGTCTCTTGGGTCAAATCCTCGGCCTTGTGGCGGTCGTGGGTCATGCGGAAGAGCCAGCGGTAGAGCCGCTCCCAATACGCATTCACCACGCGGGCGTACGCGGCCCGATCCCCGTTTTGGGCTGCGATGATCCAATCGGTCTCCTCCGGCGAGCGGAGGGTGTCCGGTTCGGGGGCTGGGGCCACACAGGGCGTCCGGTATAAGTCCATCGGGGCGAGCATCGCGTCCGCTTCCCCAACTTAACGCCCAAGCGGTGCAGCGTCCAGCGTTCCATTCGCGGTTCATCACACTCAACCCTTCCCAACCGGCCCCGTTGGCGCGAATTTTGGCCAACATCCGGAACCAAGTGCGATTTCGAGTGCTCTAATCGACGCAACCCAACCTGCGATTCCCAGCAACGATTTTCCTAAAGTGAACTGATTCCGCGACTTGCGTCAACGCCGTAAAAATGTCGTGCCCGTGCGCTACGATTGTGCCAAACTGTTTTACCAATTCCACGAGGAAGTGACTGATGTCGCGTGACGATCTTGAATCCGACGTTTTGGAAATCGAACGAACGCCGGCGATGCCCAAAGGTCAATGGATCATGGCCATGTGCGGGTTCGGAGCAGTCTTGCTGTTCGGCTTCGGCCTCGGGGTTTCGCTTGGCCAGAGTAAAACCGAAGCCAAAACAAAGCCCGCGGTGGAAGTGGCTCAAAGCAGCCTCGTGAAGCCGAGTGAAGTGGAAGCCGTGCCCGCAAAACCGGACGTGAAGCCGGAGCCGATCAAACCAAAAGTGATCCCGATCAAGCCGAAACCGGAACCGATCAAACCGAAGATCGAACCGGTGAAGCCGAAGCCCGAGCCGGTCAAACCCGAACCGAAGAAACCGGAAGCGACCAGTGCGCCGGTCTCGTTCGCCACGAATATCGCCCCGATCTTCAAACTGAAATGCAACGGCTGCCATGGTGATCCGACCACGAAAGGGGGCTTCAACATGCTGACGCTGGCCTCCATTTCCAAGGGTGGCGACAACGGCATCGCCGTCGTCGCCAAAGACTTGGACAAGAGCTACCTCTGGAGTCAAATCGAAGGTGGTGCCATGCCCCCGGCCGGCAAAGAGAAGATGACCCCGGCCGAGATTAAACTGGTGAAGGACTGGATTTTATCCGGAGCGAAGTAGAAGGGCATTGACTGCAGCCTTGGGAATCAAACCCAAAAGAAACAGGGAGGCTTGAATATGTCCACGCACGGAAACGACATACACGAGAAAGCCAATTCCTCAGTTCTTGGAAGTTTTTTCGACTACATCCAGGAAACTACCAGCTCATACCCTGGATGTGGTCTTACTAACATCTTTGTTCGCGATGACAGTGGCGATAGTTTGCTTCACTACGCCATACGATTTTACGATGATCCAGCGGTGCTAGCCGAGCTGATCGAGCTTGGCTTAGATGTTAATACTCTGGGGGATATGGATAAAACGCCACTCCACGTTGCCTGTGCGTGTAACAACTTGGATGCGGTGAAAGTATTAGTCCAGTTCGGTGCACGGCTCGATATTCTGAGCGAATTCAACCGCACCCCAATGGACAATGCCAGGGATTGTAGTGATTTGAGAATTTACGAGTATTTGCAAGCGCATGCATCCAACACGAACGTAAGAGCATCTTGAACTTCATCGTTACGGTGGTAGTCAACTCGACGCTCTTGATCCCGGAGGGATCGCAGAAGGTAGCCGGTGGTCAACGACCACCGGATTGAACCAAAAAACCAGCCCGACCCCGAAGTGGGTCGAAGCACCTGCGAACCGTAATCTGCGACCCTTTCAGGGTCGAAAACCTAATATCGGCACCCGGTGGTCTCCGACCACCGGCTAATTTCTGTGATCCCTCCGGGATCGAAGACGTTCCCGGTTTTCCAGATGACTCGTCAGCGGTGTGCGGAATTCATGATCGTCGCAAGAATGAAGTTCAAAATGCTCTAGCATCGGATCTTGAAGGTTTCGTTCGGATCCGCCGTGGCGGCTAGTTTTTAACTGGCCGTCACGGCGGGCAAGAACCATACGAATCATGAACTTAGGCAATATTCTCCTACGGATTCACTGACCCAGACTCGTTGACCAGTTAAAAACTGGTCGCCACGTCCGCAAAAACTCCAAGAATTGTTGGCTTACCCAATTCAAAACTCTAACAATCGTTGCTACACCCAAGTGGCTTCACCATAACCGCCCTTGCCGACTGGTTTTGCTCCACTCCGCACGCAGTTTGCCCTGCGGGATACTCATCGGGTAGCTCGCCAGTTCCTCGGCTGTCAGCCAAACTCCCGCCGTGTAAAAGTCCGAGGCGAATTCCCCGCGAAGCCACACCGCTTCGCTGGCTTCCAGCACAATCCGGAACCGTGTGACCCCGTGTTGCACCGTCAGCAGTTCGGGGCCGAGTTCAACGGTCATGCCGACACTTTCGGCCGTGGCTGGAAATTCCCAGAGCATCGCACCCCGTTCCGCGGTCGGTGGACGCTGGCAGAGCAACACCCGGCCTTCCCGCTGAATCAGCAAGGCCGTTTCCTGGGCGGTCGTGAGCACTTTCTTTTTCGCCGGGGGTGGAATCTCCGCTTGCAAACCAAACTGATTGGCGACGCACTCCCGGCGAACCGGACAGAGTTCGCAGTTCGGGGCCACCGGCGTGCAGACGAGCGCCCCGAGTTCCATCATCGCTTGGTTGAAATCGCCGACACGCTTGTGTGGTAACACCGTTTCCGCCGCTTCCCAGACCCAGACTTTCCCGGCACCTTCGCGGGGGTCGAGTCGACTGCCGAAGAGTCGGGACAACACCCGTAACGTGTTCGCTTCCACGATGGGCAGACGCCGGTCGAAAGCCTGCGAGAGCACCGCCCCGAGGATGTACCGACCGACTCCGGGGAGTGCCGCCCAGACGGACGGATCGTTCGGCAGTTCGCCGGCCTGTTCGTGAATCAACTGTTTCGCCGCCGCGTGTAAATGCCGGGCACGGCGGTAGTAGCCCAACCCCTGCCAGAGGTTCAGGACCGCTTGTTCGTCGGCGGCCGCGAGAGCGTGCACGTTCGGGAAACTGACCAAGAAGCGTTCGTAGAAGGGGATCACGGCCGCGACGGTGGTTTGCTGGAGCATCACCTCCGAAACCCAAATACGGTACGGATCGCGTGACGTGCGCCAGGGCAAATCGCGCTTCGCACGGTCGAACCACGCCAGCAATTTGCGTCGGAAAGCCCTGTGCGATTCCGGAGTCAATTCCACTCCTCAGCGCGACTTCGGTTTGGACTTCGCTTCTTTTGCCGGTTTGGCCACGCGGGCTTGGCCCGTCGGGCAGATCGACAGCAGCGGACACTCGGGGCAGCGCGGCTTTTCGGGCAGGCAGATCGCCGTGGCGAGTTGGATGATGCGGTCGGTGAAATCGATGCCGTTCGCTTTGGGAATGTGGTGTTCGATGGAACCGCGGGTCGCTTCGAGATCTTCGATTTCGGCTTCGATGGCCCCCAAGCGCTGCAAGACGCGGATGGTCGGTTCGTCGAGCGGGATGGCGTGCCCCTCCAGGCTGCGCTGCATCACCCAGGCCACCACGAAATCGGACACGCCGTGATCTTTGTACCGGGCGAGTTGCTTGGCCGCTTGCTTCAGACCCTTCTTTTCCAAGTCGTCGAGGGCGAATGTGTACGTCCGCTCGAAATGCTCTTGTAGGAACTTCACGATCCGCTCGGCCTTATTCCCGGCCTCGGCCAGCCCGTCGATGGCCTCCGCGACTTCCGGGACGGAACTCACCCGCATCTCGTTGAGGTCGAAGAAGCCCGTCTTGATTTGCAAAAATGCGGCATCGGCGGCGGCGTTAGGAACTCCTTCGCGCAAGATGGCGTACAGCACTTCTTCCAGAATCGGCCGGGGCGATTCCGGCTCCGGTGACGCCGGCACCTTCTTTTTCAAAACCGTGTACACCTGGGTCAGCAGTTGCTGCTTGGTCGTGGTGGACATAAACGGTTCGCTCGGAATAGGGTCGGGGACGCGGCTGATTGGCTTACCGAGGGGTCTCGGGGCCGGGGGGTAAGCCGGGGGCGTCCTGTCCGCCGGCCGTCACTGTCCCATCGCTTTCTTCGACTTCGTCGTCGTCGTCCAAATCATCATCGTCGGTTTCGACCGCATCGGGCTTCGTGAACGTGCCGTGCTTCTCTTGCTCTTCGCGGAGCAAGCGGGCCACTTCGACGCTCTTCTTCACCCCTTCGTCCACGACGAAGATGATAACAGGTAAAAAGCGAGTTTCGAGTCTTTTGGCCAATTTCGATTGCACGAACCCGGCGGCGTTCTTCAAACCGTGCATCGCGAGCGCTTGTTCTTTCTCGGTGCCCATGACCGACACGAACACTTTAGCGTGCTGCAAGTCGGCGGCGACTTCGGCGCGCGTGACCGTGACGTGCTTCACGCGCGGGTCGCGGATCTCGAACAGGATCGTCTCGGCCGCGACCTCGCGGACGACTTCGGCGACCCGGGCCAAACGGTGCGTTTTCATACTGCTCCCAGTGCCGCGGGCGCGGACGGTTGAAACCCGTGGAGCCACTCCACCTGTTCGGACGTTTCGGGAACGGGCCGACCCCGCGCGGCCGAAGCGCGGCGGATCGCTTCGGCCGTGGCCACGCCGAGCGTTTTGAGGACGGCGATGGCGAGCAGCGGCGAACGGCCGATCCCCATCCGGCAGTGGATGCCGACGCTCCGCCCGGCCGCGACATCGGAGGCGAGTTCGGCGGCCAATCCGCCGAAGGTAAGGGGATCGTCGGGGATGCCGCGATCCGTGACGGGGAAGGCGATGCCGGTCAATCCGGCCCGCTCGCATTCCCCGATTTCGTCCGCGAGGTCGAGATCGGCTTCCTCCTCCGCCGTCAGCATCGAGACGACCGTCCGCAAGCCGGCCCGCTTCCATTCGCCCACATCGTCCGGGAGCCAATCGCCACCGCGCGGACGGGCGAGGATCGCCAAGCGTCCGGGGGTGTCGGTCGGAATCCAAAACGGGGTGGCCACGGATCTCACGCCTCAATCTAGGGGATGTTTCGGAACGATCTCGCGCGGCAGGCGATCCACATCGAACCCGCGTTCTCGGAGGACTTTCAAACGGTGATGCCCGTCCACCACCGTGCCGTTGGTGCGGGTCTTCAACGATCCCGGCTGATGCGGCGCGAGCGACCGAACCAACACGTCGGTCGTGAGCATCCGGTATTCGAGCAATTTGCTCGCGATCAATTGCCCATCGGGATGGAGTGGAACCAAAGGAGGTACGGGTTCCTCCATGACATCCCTTCCCTTCCGGCCGATACCCCGAACGCGAAACCCGATAACCCGAATCACAGCGTCCGCAGGCGGATCTCGATGCGGTAGGCTTCGATGACGTCGCCGACTTTGATGTCGTCGAAACCGGCCACTTTCAGACCGCACTCGAAGCCTTCGCGGACTTCCTTGGCGTCGTCCTTGAACCGCTTCAAGCTGTCGAGGCCGACGTTGCGCTCGGCGGACGGGAAGATCACCGCCCCGTCGCGGATGACCCGGACGCGGGCGCTCCGTTCGATGGTTCCCTGGGTCACGTAACAGCCGGCGATGGTGCCGACCTTCGAGACCTTGAACGACTCGCGGACGATGGCCCGTCCCAAGTGGACGACTTCTTCGATCGGCTTCAACCGTCCTTCGAGCGCCGCTTTCACGTCGTCGACGAGGTTGTAGATGATCTGGTATTCCCGCAGGCTGATGCCGCGGGCTTCGGCCAACCGCAGGGCGTCGTCGTCGGCGGTCACGTTGAAGCCGATCACCAGTGTGTCGGCCGGGCTGGTGAGGGCGAGCGTCACGTCCGACTCGCTGATGGCCCCGATGCCCGCGAGCAGCACCTTGCAGCGAACTTCCTCGTGGATGAGCTTCTCGAGTTCCTTCCGGATCGCCTCCACCGAACCGCGGGCCTCGGCCTTCAGGATCACCTTCAGTTCGGTGATCTTGACCTTCGAGTTCCGCTCCTTGAGCATGTCCATGCTCTGCGGGGCGAACTTGATGCGGTCGTCCTCGATCCGTTTGTCGTGCCGCTTGTCGGCGATCTCGGCGGCCGTCTTGAGGTCGTCGACCAAGTAGAACGGGTCGTCGGCGTCGGGCACCTCGTTGAGGCCGAAGATCTTGACGGGCATGCTCGGCCCGGCTTCGGTGATCGGCTTCGCCAAGTCGTCATACATCGCCCGGACGCGGCCAAAGGTCGACCCGCAGAGGATGATGTCGCCCTTGCGGAGTGTCCCCTGTTGAACCAGCAGCGTCGCCATCACACCGCGGTCGCCGTCCATGTAGGCTTCGAGGCAGGTGCCCGACGCCGGGTGGGTCGGGTCGGCCATCAGCGTTTCGTTGAGTTCCGCCATGACGCCGATGGTGTCGAGCAACTCGCCGATGCCGGCGCCGGTCATGGCGCTGGTTTCGACGAACGGCACTTCGCCGCCCATGTCGTCGGGGAGCAAGTTCATCTGATACAGTTGCCGACGCGTCTTGTCGATGTTCGCGTTCGGCATGTCGATTTTGTTGATGGCGATGATGATGTCGACATCGGCGGCACGGGCGTGGGCGATGGCCTCTTCCGTCTGCGGCATGACGCCGTCGGTGGCCGCGACCACGATGACGACGATGTCGGTGACGTTGGCACCCCGCGCCCGCATCTTGGTGAATGCCTCGTGACCGGGCGTGTCGAGGAAGGTGACGGGCTTGCCGTCCTTTTCGACGCGCCAAGCGCGGAGCACCTGCGTGATGCCGCCGGCCTCGGTCGACACGACGTCGGACGCCATGCCGTATTCGATGCGGATCTTGTCCAGCAGCGACGTTTTGCCGTGGTCGACGTGGCCCATGATGGTGACCACCGGCGGCCGCGGTCGGAGCAGCTCGGGGTCGACGGTTTCGGCGCGGATGCGGAACTGCTCGAGGAGTTTATCTTCGGCGGTTTCCTGCTTCTTGGCGACGAGCGTGATGCCCTTGCCGATGGCGATGACTTCGGCGACGTCGAAAGCGACGACCGACGTGGCACCGTACAACTGCGACGTTTCTTTAAGAAGTTGCTTCGACAAATCACCGAGCTTCACGCCGATGGCTTCCGAGAGGGAACGCACCGTGATCGGCAGCAGGATTTCGATCGGGCCTTCTTTTTTGACGACCTGGTGGTCGCGCCGGCGCAGGGCCTTCCGCATGAGCGCGGCGCGCGGGCCGCGGCGCGAACCGGACTGCTGATCGATGACTTCGGCCTGACCGCCTTGAATGATGATCGCGCCCTTGTCGGTCGGGCCTTTGCGATCCCGCGATTGCCGGCCGGCATGGCGGCCCGAACGCCCGGCGACTTCGCCCGGTTTCTTCTTGTCGTCGCCGCCTTCGCCTTCGTCCGGCTTCATCGGGCCGCGTGGCATCGGCGGCCGGACGAGTCCGCCCTTGTCCGGTGCAACGGGGGCACCATCCGCGGGCTTATCTGGGAGCGAAATCAGCTTCTGGACTTCGGTGATGCTCTGTTTGCCGCGCTTCTGCTCCATCTCGCGCAATTTCTTAATCTGGTCGAGCGTCAGCTTCATCGAGGTGCTGGGCTTATTCCCGGCGGGCGGGCCACCTTTGTTGGCTAGGTTCGGTGCACCGGTGTTCGGGGCAGCTGGACTGCCAGGGGCACCCAAGCGAGCCGGTGGGCCAAATTGTTGCCGCGGTGGGCCAGCGACCGGCGGGCCGAACTGACTTCCACCCGCACGGGGGGCACCCACTTGCGGTGGGCCGAACTGCGGATTGCGTGGCGGGCCGGACGACGGGGCGTTGCCCGAAAGTGTCCGGACACCTTGCTGCGGCAACTGCCCCATCGGTCGCTGCTGGTGGGGCACACGCGGCGGTTGTTGCGGCACGACGACAGGGGGAACAGTCACCACAGGAGTTGCCACGGCAGCGGTAACCGGGTGCGACTCGGTTCCCACAGGAGTTGGAATGGCTTCCACCACAGGCACGGGAACTACGACTGTCGCGACTGGGGTCGGAATCGCAACCGGTGGCGGCACATTTGGTGTGGGGCCAGAACGGTGCGGCACTTGATGCGGAGGGCCTTGAACGCCAGGGCGTGGGGCTGGCCGACCACCCCCGAGGGTGGGCATCCGGTTCGGATTCAACAGATCCTTGACGCCACGGCCTTGCAGCAGAGCGCTCGTCGGAACTGGAACCACCACGGGCACGGCAACTTCCGGTACAGTCTCAGCGGCAACGACGGCGAGTGGCTCGGCGACCGGTTCACTTAGAATCTCGGCAGGAGTTGGCTCGGTAGCGTGAACTTCAACGAGTGGCGCAGCAGGCTCTTCCGGCTTCGGTTCGACCTTGACCTTCGGCGGCGGCAGTGTGCGAACTTTGGTTTCCAGCACCTTGGGCGGGCCGGCGACGGGGGCGGGTTTGGCTGTCGTTTGGGTTGGGGCGGCGTGCGACTTCGGCCCCTCTTTGACACGCTTTTTGAGCGCAACGACATGGTCGGGTTCCAACCCGCTGAGTTGATTCTTGATGCCGGCATAACCCAGCTCGTGGCAAAGATCGAGGATGTCCTTGGTGTCGAGCTTCAGCTCTTTGGCCAGGGCGTACACGCGAACCTTTTCTTGGGTCTTCTCTTGAGTCTTCGACAAGCGGCGCTCCTTGTGGGCCGCCCGCGGCAGCCCCGATCCCCGACGACTGTGCCAGTCGTACCGGTGGTACTGGTAAGTATTGTAAACGGCAAGAACGTATTGGGAAGGGGTTGTGCGACGGCGGTCATGCCGACGCTCCTTCCGGGGTGATTGTTTCAGTCGCGACGGCCAAGGCCGACGCGGGGGTTTCTTCAGGTATCATCGTCCCCTCCTCAGGTGATTTCGATTCAATGCAGTGCCACTCGCTTCAGAAATCCGTTCGGATTCCAAAAAGTCTATCCAGATCGTCCAAATACCAGCCCGGTCGACCGTGCAGTATCGACTTTAGCTAAGCTTATTGGGGTATTCGTCCATTGTAACGGTTTTCATCAGCTCTGTCGTGCTTTTACAATCGACTCTTGGAAATTCTATTCAGCCGAGCAGCGAGAAGGGTTCCGCAAAGGTCTGTCGTATTACTACCACTCCCTAACTAAAACCGTACATGTTGTTCGTGACTCACTTGGATTACTGCACGGCGCGAATCGGGCGCGAATCAATATCGAACTGTCCGAACTTCCGTCAGTCTTTGATAAAAATATGAGCTACAATTTAAGTGAGTTGCCCACTCACGCAATGGTTTTCGTTCCGAATGTCAGCTTTGGCCCACGACCGACCGTATATCCGAGCCATAGGAGACGAACCGCTCCCCGGCTATCGACTGATTGCGCCGTTGGGAATGGGCGGCTTCGGCGAAGTTTGGAAGTGTCTGGCACCGGGTGGATTGCACAAAGCCATTAAGTTCGTCCACGAAGAAATCGATGACCAGAATCCGACCGAGCCGAGTTCCCTTCAGCAAGAATACAGTGCCTTCGAGCGCATCAAGAGCATCCGGCACCCGTTCCTACTGACGCTCGAGCGCGTTGAGTTGAGCGGTGGCGAACTTGTCATGGTGATGGAATTAGCCGATCATAGCCTCGGGAATCGCTACAACGAGTGCCGTGCCAGTGGCTTGCCCGGTATTCCCCGGAGCGAGTTGCTGTCGTACATGGTCGATGCGGCCGAGGCGCTCGATGTCCTCGGGTTGCAGCACGGATTGCAGCACTTGGATGTGAAACCGGCGAACCTGTTCATCCTCGGCGGACATGTGAAAGTCGGCGATTACGGGTTGGTGGCCCGCCATAAAACGAGCCAGAGCGGCGAAGAGGTGAAACTCGGCCGCGGACTGACTCCGAAATACGTCGCCCCGGAAATTCTCTTCGACCGCGTCGATGCCCGCTCCGATCAATACCCACTAGCACTCGTCTACCAAGAATTGCTGACGGGCGTCTTCCCCTACACGGGTCGCACGGCTCGGCAACTACTTTTGCAACACGCCTCCGCCGAACCGGACGTAACCCCGTTGCCGGTGAAAGATCAGGAAACGGTTCGACGCGCCCTTTCGAAAGATCCTGCCCTGCGCTACTCGAGCTGCTTGAGCTTCGTCAAATCGCTCATCCGGGAAGACTCGGCGAGTGGAACGAAGATTGTCTCCATGACGACCACCGCTCGTCAACTCCCGACCGAAAAGCTTGTTCCTTCGGCGCCATCGAATATCGAGGTTACCCAGCGTCTCCATCCCCTCTCGAACCCGTTGACGGAAACACGGGAGCCGAACGAACACGAACTCGAATTCAACGTCCAGCACCCCGGTTGGACGTACGTCGCCGAGTGGCAATCGACGCCACGGGGCCGGGTCGTGCGCGTATCCGATACCGTGGGCGATTTTCACTTCATGCACCTGCTGAAGTTGCCAAAAGAGAATTCCGGCCTCTGCGAGCCGATCATCGCCACGCTGGCGGATCCGTCCCCCACCGTGTTTCAGTCTCTGCTGCGGCCCCATGCGGGATCTCTGAGCTTCGCGGTTCCCGAGCGCTACACGACCCTGAAGGAATGGTTCGCCAAGTGGAAAGTTCCGGACGATGCCCATGCACGGCGTACCCAGGTGCGAGCGTTGCTCACCCCGGTGGCCACGGTGCTGGACAATCTCCACACGAAACATTCCTTTGCACACGCGTTGCTATCGCCATCGACCCTGCTTCAAAAGGGCCGCAATTGGGGCGTGACGTTATTCGGTCTCGGTGAATTACTCCGTCGAACGCGGAGCGATTCCGATTGGGTGCTCGCGGATGCGTATGCCGCACCCGAAGCCGCCGTTGGCCAAGCGGTCATCGCCAGCGATCAATATTCTCTGGCGCTGATTTTTCTCGAGTTGTCCGGGGCCTGGGCACCGTCGGATCGCCGGGCGAACCGACCGGAACGCAGCGCGCTCGCGTCCCGCTTCAACCGGGATCTCTTCGCCGAGTACGAACTGTCCGCCATCAAAAAAGCGATGGCGGCCAAACCCGAGAATCGCTTTTCGAGTTGCGCCGAGTTTCTTGCCGCACTCCAACCTCCGATCACGGGGGGAATCACCCTCGAAGAAGTCCGGGCGGTCGAATGCGTCGCCAAACTCCTCGGCCGTGAAGTTGCGAAGAGAAAGATCCCGCGCCCCGAGCGGTTGACGAACTCCATCCAGTTGGCGTCGGGTGCGAACGATGTCGCGTCGTGGCCGTCGCCGAAGTCCGAAAGTCTGGTGCTCCGCCTTTCCGATGGCCGCATGACCAGCCGGTTCCCGGTGAAGCTGACCAACGACTTGGCCGTCCTCAAACTGGTCGCTTTCAAGGATCAGCACAAACTCGCCTTGGTGAAGTACACCGCCGATACTTACGTGATCAAACCCGCCCATGGGGCCACCGCGGGTGCCGTCAAAGGGGTCGAATTGGTGGTGCAGTTACCGACGGGCGACCAAGCCAGCGCCGGCGAAGTGTCCGTAACTGGTCGGGCGACGGGCGGGGGCGACCGCGGCAAAACGGACGAAGCCGTGATCCTGTTGATCGAGCAATTCCGCCGGACGCTTCAGAACACGAACGAGCGCCGCAAAGCCTCGCGGTTTCGGGCCGAGCTGCCGATTCAACTCTTCCCGATCAACGACGAACTCGGGGTGCAAGCTCCGATCTCCGGGAAGTGCACCGACGTATCCGCGACCGGGTTCGCCTGCGTTCTCGAAGGGGTCTTGGCGATGGAGCATGTGTTTGTGACGTTCCCCACGGTGCCCGAATTCGCACCGTGGGCACTGTTGGCGAAAGTCGTCCGCACCCAAGCGGGCGCCCTCGGCACGATCACCATTGCATGCCGGTTCGCCTACGCGGGCACGTAGCGACACCGGTCTGCACGACTCTGACTGTTGTTCGCTGGGCACTCTCACTTGTCAGTGACGTTGATCGACCATGACCTCACTTCGCCAAACGATCCGGCACAGATGAGTTTTTTCCCGTCGTCGCTGAAGTGCAGGTGGTATGGGTCGAAATTTTTGAATTGTTTTCTCAGGACCAAGGCTTTTGTTTTCATGTCATAAATCCGAAGCTCGAACACGGTGATCACTTTGTTATCGAATTCTTCCCCGTTGTCGTCGAAAGCAGTCCCTGCGATCGCCATCCACCGATCAGTAGGGTCTAAAGCGAATCGTTCCGTGCGACGAGACGTCCCGAAACCCAACGGCTCGGTGGTACCCGCTTTGATATCCACGACCCAAATGCCACGTTTGTCGGATGGGACTTTATCCTCCTTGGCGCGTTCGTCTTCAAGGATTTCGTCGTCGTTGCCATTCCGCACGATGTAGATCAGCGATGAGGTGTTTGCGAATCTCATATCACGGATGGAGATGTTGTCCGGGGAATCTGGAGCATGTTTTGGCACCGCCGGTATCGTCGAATAAACTTCTTTTGTCTTCAAGTTCCACACGAGCACAGTTTCGCGCGTATGACAAGCGAGATAAAGGTCTTGATGATCGACCGAAGGATTGCTGACAATCGTGTCTTTGAATGGTTCGCCATCAAGATCGACACGGTC
Source organism: Fimbriiglobus sp. (assembly GCA_025351325.1). Lineage (GTDB taxonomy): Bacteria > Planctomycetota > Planctomycetia > Gemmatales > Gemmataceae > JALHQU01. The sequence continues at coordinate 5,637 of JANXWE010000079.1, read as the reverse complement.
TTTGGGATTCTTCGCGGTGAGCGCAATCTTGTCGTCGAGCAGCGCGGCGACACCGCCGCGAGATGGCAGCAGGGCGATGTCAATACCGCCAACGGGACCATCGTAAGATGACCCCTCATCGCTCTTAAAGAGTTCTTTGCTTTTGAAATGAATGTGCAAGGATGATTCTTTCTTCACAACATCCCAAACTCGAACCTGGCCTTCGCTATGATTGCTCACAGTGTAGATTTGCTTCCCACCTTTTGTGCGCACCATGTCCACGATCGGCCGTCGATGGTCGTTCAAAAACTCCTTACTCGATTTCTTGGCGAAGTCGATGACGTATCCTTTCGGGGTAACCACCTCCGGCGGTATTACGTTGCGATCGGGTTCTTCCAGCGGTTCATGATATTCTTCGCCGACGACGTACGCGGTGCCACCGTCGGGCGAAATCACCATCTTCCTGATGAAAATGTCCTTCGGTTTCACGACGACTTCGTCCGTGAGCGTTACCGTCGATGTCTTAGCCGGTTCGGCACTGCGTCCGGGTGAGACAAGCAGCACGGAAATCAAGCCGGAAATGCAGAAACAGAGTAGCGTACGCATATTGACATCTCGATTGGTAGAAGGATGCAATTCAAAATGGGCAAATCCGCAGCGTCGTAGTGTGATCTCGACGCTGCGGATAGTTATGCTCGGCGAATCGCAATTCACTATTACCGGTTGAACAGATCCGTTGTTTTTAGGTTGTCGTCTTGGAACCAGCCATCTTTGCCGAGTTGTGAGGCAGTGCCAGAATCCTTCACACCAGTTGCGCGGTTTGTGCCTTCCCAATTCACGATCAGTTTCTGCTTGACAATCACTGTGCCAGGTCGGTTCTGGTTCGCTCCTGGTGCAGGTACAACTTGGTACTGCAGTTCAACATCGACTGTGAACTTTAACACTTTGTAGCGTTTTCCTTGAGGTGACTTCTCAAAAGCTTCCTTTGCTGCATTCAGCTGTTTTGAAAGACCTGATGCTTGTGCAAAGGTGTCGCCCTTGCCTGGGGCGGTTATTGTACCAGTTGTGAATCTCTTGCCACCGTTTGTAGTCGCCTCGTCATTCATCCCCTTCATGACCCAGTCTTGCGCGACGAGTTTGCCAACTTTCAATTTGGCATCTTCTCCGATCTTTTGCACTTTTCCGTTGTACCAATTCTGTATCCCTGGCACACCGGCCCTCAAACCACCACCCGGATGAGGTACTCCTGGGATCTGTGGCGGAACAGGCGACGACTGCTTCAAGTACTGACACATCGAGCGACCGGTGACGAGATCGTCGTTGGCCCCGTCGGTTGTTGGCAACTGCCAATCGATTCGTTTGATCGTCGTTGGCATCGACCAAGTGCCACCATTCGCTTCGTTGAGTGGGTTGGCGTTGTTGTACGCGACGTTGTTAAACGTACCCCAGTTGCTGGCGGTGCCCGTCGTACCGTCCGACAAGCTATAGCTCGCACCCGTGACCAATGCACCGGCGCTGGTGTCATCGTAATCATGACTGACCGTATATGTGCCCTGTGAGACTCGATCGTTGATGGAGTTGTACGTCTGGCTGTATGGCGTGCCGTACTCATCAATCCCTTGTGTGGCGTTTCCGCTCACCGCAGCGATGTCGTGGGCATTGAAATGCGCATCGTCGCCAACGTGGTACGTCCCCACATAGACGCCATTCATGATGCTGCCACTGCCGTTCCATGTCGCGCCGCCTTCGTAGTGTTCATCCTTGTGATATTGTTCGCTCCCGCCGCCCACTGGTGCCAGGGTCGGTTCGTCCTCCACAATGTGGGCGAGCACATGATTCTTGCCGGTGATCGTGAACGACGACACGTCGGTCTTGCTGTTAGTGGCCACCGTGGTTTGGTTGAGGGTGCCTTCATTCTTCGATTCGCCGTGCCAGGTGTAGCCGACGGCGTTAGGGTCTTCGGTCAGCCAATTCGTGCCGTACTGCGTGAGGTTGGGGCTGAAGCTGTCGGTCGTACTGTACGGAGTGTTGAAATTGTTCGTCACCCAACTGTACACCGTTGGCGGAGAACCTGGAATTGTGACAGAGCCGGTCGTGTAAGCCCAGTTGCTTCCAACCAGATTGACCTGTTGTGCACTGGACTTAGTACCAACTTCGACGTGGCCGACATCGTTGTGGCTCACAGTCAACGGCCCCACACCGAGTCTGGCGTCGCTGTCCTGAACGATCCTCTCGTTGGCGTTGGACGAATAGGAAAGCAGACTCCAAGCCCCGTTCGTGAGCTGCGAAGTATAAGTTGTGGCGTATCCACCGACTCTTGTCCCTGCGTAGTGCGATGTCGTCGACGGCGGCGCGTTCGGCACGTTGATGCCAGCCACTGCGACGTTGACAGCCACTGCGACGTTGACCGAACTCGAATATGTACCGCTATCCGTGTAAGTGACGCTGTCGATGACCACTCCGCTCGTTGATTTGTGCCCGCCGTACACGATGTGATAGGTCAGATCAGCTTTCGAGGTTCCTGACGTCGTGGTATTGCCGCCCGACCCGCTGCCTGAATCGGTGAAATAGGATTCGCCAGTAACATCGACGGTAAACGTGCCAGAAGTCGCCGAACCGGACTGATCCATGATTGCAGTCCTGCTGAATTTGCTTGTCGATGTGTGCGTTTCCGAGTACCCAGTCGCCATCGTCGAGACATCCACGAACGAAGCGGATACCCCAACACCTGCTGGGATCGAAGGGTTTTCACGCGATTCGAGCATTTCCAAACGCAGTAGATTCTTTAAGCTGCACAGCGGGGGGGGCGCTCGACGACTTCTTGCCGATTCGGGTGAAGAACATGACGTGTACTTCTTGTTGTCATACGAAGCGAAGAGAAAACTCTCCGAACGAAGACCTGAGGAGTATCAAGTGCTTCGCAGGAGTGGTCAAGAATAAAATCTGCTTTTTTAACATCTTTTTGCGATCGAGATATTTGAACTTTCTCAGCCAATCGCCGGAACTAACCTTACACCCCACTATGGCCCCGCCGTCAGCGAATGAGCCGCTCCGGTGCTGAGTAATACACTGCCCAAACCGGTTCGTTGAATGTGAATTTTCGGCCCGAGTACAGAAACTTCTGTTCGACTCGTCAATTTTCCCGTCGTCGCATCGAACAAGAGTACCGTGGCGGTTCCCGCGAACGTCGCTCGCATCAGGGTGATGCTCCAACCCAACAGACGTCCCGGTGACGGCCATCCTCGCAAGCGGGTGAGGATGCGCTCGAAAACCTCGGGGAATGGTTCTTCCGGGATCGGTTCCGTCCGACTGGCGATCAACCCTTGCCGGGTGACGATGGTCTGCCAACGTCCTTCGCTGGGCCATTCGGACTGCCACACGGGTTTTCCGATACTCCGCGAGACGCAAACCACGCCACGCGAATTCGGGACGTACAGGCGTTCGGCGTCGGCTTGCACATCGGCGAATGTCATCCCGATGCCGGGGATCAGCGCCGGGCTTTTCCAAACCCGGTTCCCCGTTTTCTCATCCAAGCGCAGCAGCTCCCGGCCGTAGTTTCTGGAGATCGAGACGAACGCGTCGGCGCCGAAGTTGCGAATTTCCGGCGCGGCCCCGCTCAAGCTCGTCTCGCCGCCGGCTTCGAACCGCCAGAGGGCCAAGTTGCTGCTCGGTTCCAACGCGACTACCAATCCGGCACCATCAGCGATTAGAACGCACCCGTCCGGAGTGACGGTGGGTGGCGTCGTCCACGGCGTCGGACAGGTTGGCGCCGTGTGCAGAATCCGGCCGGTGTCGGCGCCGAGTGTCCAGCGCTCGCCGTCGTCTTTTTGGAGGATCACGACCTCGCCGACCGCCAGGAACAGTGGATTGAATCGTGGCGAACTGTCGATGGTGAATTCGCGGTAGCGCGGTCGGCCGAGCGAGTCACGCAGCCAGGCGAGGTGGCCCGTCGCGAGGTCGAGAGCCAGCACGCAACGTGTGCCTAAACAGGCCACGTATCGGGAGCCGACCAACGACCCGCCTTCGAAGGAATCCTTAGAATTTGGGCATTCAAATTGCCAGCGCACCGTCCCATCCGAGGCTTTCACCGAAGTGATCGATGTGCTTCCCGAAGCGATCCAATAGCCGTCGTCGTAAGTGGCGACCATCAGATTGGCCGGTGTTTTCAACACCGCTTTCCAGAGCGGCTTACTCAAGTCGGCGGGCCAAGCCCAGATGGCGAAACCATCGCAGACGAGGATCGTCTTGCCGTCCGGGGTCGACTGCCGAATCGGCCAACTGCCGGGGGTCAATCCGCGTGCGGCACCGAGTGCGACGGTGGCTCGCGGCCAGTCCCACGGTTCCGGCGCCGGCACGTTCCGCACCCGCATTTGAAACGGCGGAACGTTGTCCGTCGGGGCCAGCGTTTGCGGTGGAATCGCGGCGGCCGACTCGTTCGGATCGAGGACGTACCCCCAGAGTTCCGTCGGTGTCGCCACCAGCAGCACGCCATTGGCGTAGGCCAAGTTTCCGTGCGGGTTGGCCAGCGGTTGCCCGCGCACGCTGCCATCCACCACGGAGAGCGTGTAGAGCTTTTCTTTCGTCGGCCAGAGCACGGCATCGGCCGTCAACAGGCCGCGACCATAGCTCGCCAAGAACGGGTCGTCGTGGTTGCGCCAGCCGCGCGGTTCTTGATCCGACCCCGTGGCGATGTCGTACGCGCGGATCCCTTTCTGCGGGCCGGCCACGGTCACGATCACGCGGTTTTGGGTCGCCCCGAGAATTTGTTCCACTTGCATCGGCCCGGCTTCCCATACCGGGCGACCGCTCTCCGCATCGAGCGCGAATAGTTTGTCGCCGTCCGCCGGGGCGAAGAAGAGCTGCCCCCCAGAGTAGACGGCCGGACAAAGGTCTTGCTGCGAGCCGTTCGCCGGCGCCCGAGCGGCCGGCGGACTCCGGAACGCCCAGGCCATTTTGCCCGTGTGGCGATCCAGCGCGACGGCCAATCCTTGAGGGAGCGCCAAGATCACGTTGCCCCCGGCGAGTGTGAGTACTTCGTGACGGGAACGTGGGGCCGTGGCGTCCGTATCGGCCACATCCACGACCCAGTTCGGTCTACCCGTGGCGGAATCGTCGTAGCAAGTCACGGCATGCACCCAGCGGCCCCGCTCGTCGATGCGCGTGCAGGCGGCGAACAGTTTGCCATCGACCACGAGCGGTGCCCCTTCCCAAACCACTTTGCCCGGATTCCCCACCGGCGGCGCGAGCGTCGCGGTCGCTTTTAAGGTGAGCGCGTTCTTCGGGGGGTTTGTCAGCTTCAGCGGTTGCAACACGACGAGCAAACTGCTTGGCAACTTCGCGTTGGTCACTTCGGCATTCGTAGGTAATGCCACATTCCCAAGGCGGGCGTAGAGTCTCCCCGCATGAACGGTCAGCGTGAAGTCGGCGTCGAGCAGATTCGGCAAGCCGTACTCGGCTTCAGACAACGTCGGTGCTATTTCGAGGGCACGCGAATCGAACGCCACCCGACTTTCACCGGTTTTCAAATCGAACGAGAAGATCCGCCCCGCTTCGGCGACATAGGCGAGGCCGTTGAGTACGACCGGGTGAAAGGCGAGCGATTTCGCTGCGGGGAAGGACGCGGGGCGGTACGGCTTGGCCTTCTCCCTCATCTATCGG
>JANXWE010000051.1 GCA_025351325.1 Fimbriiglobus sp. | reverse complement strand
GCTCCGAGCCATTGGTAAAACGGGGAAAGTCGTCATGATCGCGGTCGCTCGAAAACTCTTGGTGATCGCCAACGCCATCCTCCGTACCAAACAACCCTGGTCCGCGAAAATGGCTTGACAACAAACACAGTCACTCTCCGCTTCGGAGAGGGGACGGGGGGTGAGGTCTGGCTTTGAGTGTTACCCGTCTCCCGGAGGTGCCACCATGTTCCCGCTCCAAATCGTAGTCCTGCTTGCCCTTCTTTCCGGGTTGGTCTTCGCCGGCCCTGAGGAACCCAAGAAACCGGTGCCGAAGTTCAAGATCGGCAAGGACACCACATTCGTCGATGGGCCGCTCGACGCGGACGGCTACATCGACTACGAAGCGGCGCTGAACACCGTGTTGAAAGGGAAGAGCACCCCGGACACGAACGCCGTGGTGCTGTTGCTGAAGTGCTTCGGGTCGAAACCGGAAGGCAAGGAGCTGCACCCGGACTTTTACAAAGCGCTCGCGGTCGCGGCGCCGCCGGAGAAGGGGGAGTACCTCGTAACAGATCACGAATTCTTCCGAGAAGAAATCCGAGGCGATACAGCTGTCTTCTTCGAGTTGGAATCGCGACTACGAAAGCAGCCTTGGAAACTTGCCGATTCCCCGAAGCATGCCAAGTGGTTGGAGCGGAACGAGAAACCTCTGGCGTTGGCAGTCGAAGCGTCCAAACGAAAAGATTACCATCTTCCGATGATTGCACGCGATAAGAACGATAAACGGGGTGCACTGATCGGAGCGGGGATCGTATGTGCCCAAGGTTGCCGTCATCTCGCTTCGATGTTCTTGACTCGGGTGATGTTGAACTTGGGCGACGGCAAGACCGAAAAAGCCTTCGCCGATGTGCAAGCGATCCACCGGCTTGGCAGACTCATCACCCGCGGTGGGTTTTTGGTCGAATATCTCGTTGGCATCGCACTCCAAGTGATGGCGCACGATGCCGAGTTGTCGATCTTCAAATACGGTATGCCGACGGCGGAGCAGGCACTGGCGCACCAAGCCGAGTTGGTGAACCTGCCCCCGACTCCCTCCGTCGCCGAGAAGATGAAATTCGAACGATTCCTGTTTTTGGATTCCGTCCAAACTTCCCTCAGGGAAGGATTCGATATCCTCAGCTTCCAAAAAGTTGACAAAGCGCAAGGCGAAGCGATGGCGAAGAATCTCGATGGGGATGCTATCCTCCGGGTTGGCAATAGCTGGTACGACCGATTCGAGTCAGCCTTGAATAAACCAACGCGCCCCGAGCGGGTGGCGGCAGGTGTGGGCATCGACAAAGATCTCAAAGCAATCGATGCGCTAGCAGATGATCAGCCAAGCATCCACGACCTCCTCGACAAGGCGAAGGTGGACAAACTCAGTGAGAAGGCGAGCGAGAAAATCGGGCATGCTTACGTGAAACTGTTCATCCCCGCCATACAGAAAGTCGCCGACGCCGCCGACCGCGCCGAACAAGTTCACCGCAACGGCATCGTTGCCACAGGTCTGGCCGCCCACTTCGCTGACAACGGCAGATATCCCGATGCACTTGCGGACTTGGTACCAAAATATCTCACGAAGGTTCCCGGCGATGCGTTCAACGAAAAACCACTGACCTACCGAAAGACGGGCAAAGGCTATCTGTTCTACAGTGCGGGAACGAACGGGATCGACGACGGTGGCAAGCTCCTCACCGACGAACCGCGCGGCGATGATGTCGGCGTGCGGATGCCCGGGAAGTGAATCACTCCGATCAGGAACGGAACCCATGATTGCGGAATTGGAACGGGCGGCGGAGGCACTGCGAAACGCCAAGTCGGTGGTCGTGCTCACCGGCGCCGGGGTCTCGGCCGAGAGCGGCGTCCCGACGTTCCGCGCCAGCGACGGCCTGTGGGAAGGGCACCGGATCGAAGACGTGGCCACGCCCACCGGCTTCGAGCGCGACCCGGCATTGGTCTGGCAGTTTTACAACGCCCGCCGGGCCAACGTGGCGGCGGTGCAGCCGAACCCCGGCCACGTCGCATTGTCGAAACTCGAAGATCGCTTCACCGATGCGTTCACACTGGTGACTCAGAATGTGGACGGGTTGCATTTGCAAGCCGGTAGCCGCAACGTGCTGGAGATCCACGGGAGCTTGCGGGAAACCCGCTGCCTCGGCTGTGCGACGGTCGAGAACCGCGGACTCGAAGTGCTGGGCGACCGGCCGCTGTGCCCGCGCTGCGGTGCCCGACTCCGGCCCAACATCGTCTGGTTCCACGAGATGCTGCCCGTCGTGATTTGGGAAACGGCTCAACTCGCCGCCGCCGGTTGCGATGTGCTCCTCGTCGTCGGGACGTCCGCCGTGGTCTACCCGGCCGCGAGTTTGATCCCGATTGCCAAGTCCACCCGCGCACGGGGGGCTACAATTATCGAATGCAACCTGACCCCGACGGCCGTCAGTGCCGAAGTCGATATCGGACTGTACGGCCCCGCCGGGGAGACGTTGCCGGCGCTGCTGGCGGCCCTCTGATTCCGAAATTCCACTGGTGACCTCGTGCCCGCAATCCGCCTCGATGGCAAACTGCTCGCCCAAACGATCCGCACGGAGATCGCCGCCCGTTTGACCGAGCGCGTCGCCGAAGGGAAGCATCCGCCCGGCCTGGCGGCCATCCTGGTGGGGGACAACCCGGCCAGCCAAGTTTACGTCCGCAACAAGCGCAAGGCCTGCGAAGAAGTCGGCATCCGCAGTTGGCTCTTCCCGCTCGCGGCCAATGTCCCCCAGCGCCAGCTGCTCGATCTCATCGCCGAATTGAACGCCAACCCCGAAGTCCACGGCATCTTGGTTCAACTGCCCCTGCCTTCGCACTTGGACGAAAAAGCAGTGCTCGATGCCGTCGATCCGACCATTGATGTCGACTGCTTCCACCCAGAGAACGTCGGCCTCCTCTCGGCCGGGTTTCCGCGCTTCTACCCGTGCACGCCCCACGGCTGCGTGCAACTCCTCCGGCGCAACGGCATCGATACCGCCGGGAAAGAAGTCGTCATCGTCGGCCGCAGCAACATCGTCGGGAAGCCGCTGGCGATGATGCTCATGCAGAAACGCACCGCGATGAACGCCATGGGGGGCGACGCCACGGTGACAGTGGCGCATTCGAATACCGCCGACCTGGCTGCCGTCTGCCGAAGGGCGGACATCCTGATCGCCGCCGTCGGCGTGCCCGGTTTGATCACCGCGGATATGGTGCGCCCCGGTGCCGTGGTGCTCGATGTCGGAATGAACACCGTGAATGGCAAACTCGTCGGCGACGTCGCCCCGGGAGTAGCCGAGATCGCCTCGGCGTTGACACCCGTCCCCGGCGGCGTCGGCCCCATGACCATCGCCATGCTTCTGGAAAATACCGTCCGCGCCGCCGAGCTGCTCGACGGGTGAGAATGATTGAGAAGAGCTACGGCCGTGGCAGCCCCCGTGACCAAACCGCATTGCACACTATTGTTGAAAATACTGTGCTGAGGAGCAGATGACGGGTCGGTGCGACTTACTAAACTATTTTCCGTAACGCACGGAGCAAAGCGATGAACGAAAATCAAAGTCAAACCGAGTCGATGCTGGACATCATCCGCGCCGTCGACGATGGAACAGCACTCCTACCTGAATTTCAGCGTGACTTTCGGTGGGATATGGAGCATACCTACGATCTTTTCGATTCGTTAATTCGCGAGATATTCATCGGCACGATTATATGGCAAGCCCAACTTCGGCATGACACTGAGGCATATCGACAAGAGGCCCAGAAAGGGCAAGAGTTCTAGGGAG
>JANXWE010000047.1 GCA_025351325.1 Fimbriiglobus sp. | reverse complement strand
CACGATCACGCTCGGTTTGGATCGCGCCGATCTGCCCGTCGGTGGCATCGGGCTAATTCCGGTCACGGGTATTGTTCGCACGAATGGATTCGCCGCACCGGTAGAAGTGACCCTGGTGGGAATTGATGGCATCAGCGGTACCGTCACCATCGCGGCCGGGGCGAACCCGCAACCGACGGCCCCACTCTTTCTTACACTCACGTCGAAACCCGGAACCAAACCTGTGGCTAGCGTCGGCCAGATCCACGCGAAAGCAGTGGTCGATGGCAAACCGCTGCTGCGCATCGTGGCGTCGATCGACAACGCCAAAGCGGCACTCGCCGCGATGCCGAACCCGCCCCAAGAAATGACCACGCAATTCGCGGTGGCCGTCACCCCGGAGGCACCGTTCACCTTGGAGCTGAAGTTGGAGAAAGCCGAAGTTGCCAAAGGGGGCGTGTTCAAAGGGAAGATCGTCGCCAGACGCGCGGACAAGTTCACCGACGAGATTGTCATCTCGGCCACTCACTTCCCGGTCACGGTCGTGCCGAAGTTACTGCCCATCGCCAAAGCGGCCACCGAAGCGGTCATCGAGTTAAGCATCCCCGCAGCACTGCCGCCGGGTGCGGGGACGCTCATCTTCAAAGGCACGGCGAAGGTCAACGGCAAAGACGTCACGGTGACGGCCCCGGCCGTCGCCATCACGGTGACGGAACCGCCGAAGGTGGAGCCGCCGAAAGTGGTGCCGCCCAAAAAGTAGGCCGCGTCAGCCCTCGCTCAAACTCTTGAGGTTTGCAGCGAGTTGTCCAATTTGCTTCTCCAACTCGGCGACCTTCCCTTTGGTCTCCAGCACCAATTCGGGTGGGGCGTTCTTCACGTAGCTTTCGTTGTTCAGCTTGCCCTGCATCCCGCCGACTTGCTTCCGCAAGTCGGCGATCAATTTCTCGGTCCGCTTCGTCTCCACGGCGAGGTCGATCAACCCTTCCAGATTCACCGAGGCCTCGAACGCTTCGTTCACGACGCTGCCGGACTGTTTGGACTTCACCACGTTCGGGCCGAACGTCGCATTCGAAATCCCGCCGAGCTGCACGATGAACGGCTGCAGTGCCGTGAATTCGGCAGCAACTTCGGCCGTGCACTTCACCGTCAATTCGAGCTTGGTTTTGACTTCCACTTGGTAGCGGTTGCGGATCTCGCGGACCCCGCGCACAAGCTCTTGCATCCGAGCGATGCTGGACTCCGTGGAGTCGTCGATGAGCGAATCCATCACCGGCCACTTGGCGATGCAGACACTCTCTTCGGCTTCCGTCGGAACGGGAAATCCGCGCACCGGGGCCGCTTTGCGCAGGTACTCCCACAGCGTCTCCGCGAGGAACGGCATGATCGGGTGAACCAACCGCAGGATGCCGTCGAGCACGCCAACGAGCACCCGCTGGCAGGTTGGATCGGTCCGCCGGGCCTTACTCATTTCGATGTACCAGTCGCAGAACTCCGTCCAGGTGAACTCGTAGATGAGCTTCGCCGCCTCGGCGAAGCGGAACCCCTCGAGCGCCGCCGTCATCGCCCGTGCGGTGGTCGCCAACCGTGAAAGGATCCAACGATCTTCAATTGGCAAATCCAGGGTCACGAGCGTAGCCGGAGAATAACCATCCAAATTCTGCAAAATGAACTTCGTGGCGTTCCACATTTTGTTGGCGAAGTTGCGGCCGACCTCGAAGCGATCCGACGCCTGCTTGGCAGTTTTGAGTTCTGGGTCGTCGCTCGGCCACGGGCCACCGGGGCGGAACGGTTGCTTGCACTCCGGGCAGGCGAGTTTCTTCGTCCGCATGTACATGTGTTCGGACTTCACCGGCACCTGCGCCCCGCAGTGCGGGCAGACGTTGACCACCGGCAGGCGGATGTCCTGCGTCTCGGTGGCGATGGCGGCCATGCCGTAGCGCATGGCGTCGGCCCCGTAGAGGTCGATGATGTCGAGCGGATCGAGGCCGTTGCCCTTGGTCTTTGACATGCGTTCGCCGAATCCATCTTGCAGCGCCGGGTGAACGTAGACCTGACTGAACGGCACTTTGCCAACGTTGTAAAGCCCCGTCAGCACCATGCGGGCCACCCAAAGGGTGATGATGTCCCGCGAGGTGCAGAGCGTGGAGGTCGGGTAATACTTCTGGAGGTCGGCGGTCTGCTCCGGCCAGCCGAGCGTGGAGTGCGGCCACAGCGCGGACGAGAACCAGGTGTCGAGGACATCTTCGGATTGGGTGAAGCCCCAAGATTCCAGCTCGCGCTCGACATCCGGATCCGGCCGGGGGAGGCATACATGGACTTCTCCTTCCACGCCGTCGAACCAACCTGAACTATCAGGATCATCCCCCTTCGGGAAACGCAACGGCATCATGTCGGAGATCGCCTGCCAGTCGTCGCCCGCCGTAGACGAAATCGCTGTTGAGAATTGCCGCGACCACACCGGAATACGGTGCCCCCACCACAATTGCCGGCTCACGCACCAGTCGCGTTTCTCACCGAGCCAATCGAGGTAGGTCTTCGAGTAGCGCTCGGGGAAGAACTTCACCTTCTCGGATGTCACAGCGTCGATGGCCAACTGAGCCAGCCCTGGTTTGCCATCATCGCGGTCGTTCATCCGCACGAACCACTGATCGCTCAGGAACGGTTCGATCGGCGTCTTGCTGCGGTCGCTGTAGGGCAGGGGGATGTCGCGGTCCTGCTTATCGACGAACAGGCCGAGTTCCTCCATCTTCGCCACGACGGCGGCGCGAGCTTTGATGCGGTCGAGGCCGCTGTACTCGCCGAACCCGGCGGCGATCGTGCCATCCGCATTGAGGATGTTGATGATGCCGATCTCGGGGTGCCGGGTCCAGCAGGCGTAGTCGTTCGGGTCGTGGGCCGGGGTCACCTTCACGCAGCCGGTGCCGAGTTCCGGATCGGCGAGCAACCCGTCGGCGATGATCGGGATTTCTCGGCCGGTGTGCGGTTGCGTCACCGACTTGCCGATGAGGTGCACGTACCGTTCGTCGGACGGATGCACGCAGAGCGCGGTATCGCCGAGCATCGTCTCCGGCCGCGTGGTGCTGAATTGAATGAACGTTCCCGACGCTTCCACCACTTCGTACTGGAACGTCCAGAATCCGCCCTTGGTCGTCTCGGTGTACGTTTCATCGTCGGACACGCTGGTTTGCAGTTGCGTGTCCCAGTTCACCAACCGCTTGCCGCGGTAGATGTAGCCGTCGCGGAACATGTTGAAGAACGTTTCACGCACGGCCTTGGCGCAGGTCGCATCGAGGGTGAAGCGCATGCGTTGGAAATCGCACGAGGCGCCCATTTCGCGGAGCTGGCCGAGGATGCGGGCCTCGTACTTATCCTTCCACTCCCAGATCTTCGCCACGAGCTTTTCGCGGCCGTACTCGCGCCGCTTGAACGATTTGTCTTCCGCCAGCAGCAGCCGTTCCACCACCGCCTGCGTGGCGATGCCGGCGTGATCGGTGCCCGGAATCCAGAGCGTGTTGCGGCCCTGCATCCGCCGCCAGCGGACGAGGATGTCCTGCATGGTGTTGTTGAGGGCGTGCCCCATGTGCAGGGCGCCGGTGACGTTCGGCGGCGGAATGACGATGGTATACGGCTCGCCGGCCTTCGCCGGGTCGGCGTGGAAGTAACCCTTCGCGTCCCAGTGATCCAGCCACTTCTGTTGCCACTCTTTCGGCTCGTAGCTCTTCGGCAGTTCCGTCGGCATGGGCGTTCCTTACTTGGCTTCGTTCAGCTTGGCTTTGAGTTCGGCGAGTTCCGTAGCCAGTGCGTCGGCGCGGGCCGTTTCGGCATGCATCGTCTTAAGTGCCAAGAATTGATCCACCAATTGTTTGGAATTGGGGATGTCGTCACCGTTTTCATCGGCGGCGACAACACTCATGGCGTGCCACCGAAACCAGAGCTTGAGTTCCGGTATCCAGTATCCGAGCGATTCATCACGGGTCATCGGTGCATACACACCATCATCGAGGTAATACCCGAGAAGTTCAACTAGACCAGTCGGCGCAGCGAGATCGACGATCAGATAGTACGGTACGCCCACCATCGCATACTCTGAAAATTTCAATCCAAAGTCGATGTGGCGCGTTGCGGGGGAAGTCACTTCGAAGAGTGCGATCGGTTTTCCGCCGAGGTCTCGAATCGGCAGAGTTTCCAGAGTGGGATCCCACGCTTCCGAATAACCGCTAAAAATGGCAAAGTCCGGCCCGTGTGGTCGAACGGCATCGGATTGCCAATCCATACGTTGCCGTCGAAAACCGTAAACGTCCGGCATCCGGCGGCATCCCAGTTCCGTCGCGTGATAAAGATCCTGCTCGACCCTACGGTGCCAATTCGATGTTTCGAATTGATCCACTTCTTCGGGGTGCAGAAAGTCCTCTTCGCTCATCGGAAGGTAGTGGTGGCCGATAATCTCGCCATTCGCATTTTTATGGAGGACGATCCTTTTCCCGATGTGATACGGGTAGCCCACCGGTAAAATCGTCGGCGGTTCCGAGACTGTTTCCGTCGCCATGGTCCCCTCCGGTTCACTTCGCGTCGTGGGTTTGATAGAGCTTGAATTCGATGGCGTCCACGAGCGCCAAGTAGCTCGCTTCGATGATGTTTTCGCTGACGCCGACGGTGCCCCAGACCTCGGAACCGTCGCGTGATTCGATGACCACTCGCACCCGTGCCGCAGTCCCTTCCCGGCCGTTGACGACGCGGACTTTGTAATCGACCAGTTGCATCTCGTCGAGGTTCGGGTAGTACGGCAGCAGGGCCTTGCGCAAGGCCGCATCCAAAGCGTTCACCGGCCCGTCGCCTTCGCTGACGGTGTGCTCGACGGAGCCGCCGATGCCGAGTTTGACGGTGGCTTCCGTGAGCAGTTGATCGCCGAAGTGCTCGGTCTTCACGCGGTAACTGAGGCGGTCGAACCACGGCTTGTACTGACCCGTGGCCTTCTTCACCAGCAAGTCGAACGACGCCTCGGCCGCTTCGAATTCGTAGCCCTGGTTCTCCAAATCTTGCACCATGTGCAAGATCTTGGTCATGGCGGCTTTGTCGTTGGCCAGCGCGTATTTGCTGGTTTTGCTGAGGATCGTCGCATGTCCGGACAGTTCGCTCACCAAAATCCGGCGCTCGTTGCCGACCGCTTCGGGGGCGATGTGTTCGTAAGTCGTCGGATCCTTGGCGACGGCGTGCGTGTGCATGCCACCTTTGTGCGCGAACGCGCTTTGGCCGACGAACGGCTGGCCCGTGCGGAAGTTCATGTTGGCGAGTTCGTAGACGTACCG
>JANXWE010000342.1 GCA_025351325.1 Fimbriiglobus sp. | reverse complement strand
GACGATGAGGATGTTCGGCGCTTTCAAATCGCGATGGCTCACGCCTCGGTCGTGCAAGTCACGCAGCAGGCGGCCCAGCGCGTCGGCCAACTGCCAGCGTTCGACCCGGGTCGCCAAGGCAAGGGCAACCGGGAGTTCCACGGCATCGGCGAGAAACTCAAAGATCAGGTAGCCTTCCCGTGGCAGGCCCGCACGGAAGCGGTGCAACACGGCTAAGGGGCGTGCCGTGGGCAAGCCGCGGTCACGCAGACTTTGGCCGAAACTCCACGACCGCAGGGCCGCCGAGGGGCGCAAGCGATTCTTTACGCCGGTGATCCACGACTTGCGTCGAAATCGTTTGTAGACGTGCTGAACGGCAGTCGAGGGATGCTGAACCACGGCCACCGTGGAACTCGGAGAGTCTTTGAGAATGCGGGCATCAGCTCGCTGAAACACGGCATCCGGATTGGCGATCCATTCGGCCAACGCGTCTTCGGGCACGTCGCGCACGGCGTGGCCACGGACACCCGGCCCGCGAATTTTGCGGAACTCGCGGTTGTTCCCCTGATACCGACCCATGCGGTTGAGCCAGAACGCGAGGTTGGATCGGCGCGTTTGCGATTCCAGGGCGTGCAGATTCAAAAATGTCGGATCCATTCCGTAGCAGTACGACTTCCATAATCGCAACCGATCCGTCCGCGTGGCCCGCAACTGGAACCAGCGGTTGAGCAATAGAAGGTTAAAGTCGACTTTCAATTGGTTTTGAACCGCGTGAACGTCCAGGAGGTAAAACTGCGGATCCGCTCCTTCATTCCAAGAAATTAAAAAGTTCCCCGGATGAGCGTCCGGGTGGAACACATTCCCACATCGAAGCTTCGCCAGAAATGCCCCGAACGCCACTGCGAGGGTTTGACGCCTTGTAGCCGTCAACGGTTGTTCCAAAAAAGTATCCAGCGGGATGGCGTCTGCTTGTTCCCGTGAAATGATGAAACTGTCGCCCGGCCAATGGCCCGCGGTCATGCCCCAGGCCAGAGGCTCGGTGCAGTCAATGCCGCGTGCGCGCAGCGTGAGCGCGTTCTCGAATTCCAACTGCGCTTTTGGTGGTCGCAGCAGTTCACGGATCCACGAACGCGGGGTATTCGCCCGGCAGTGTTTGACGTACACCGTGCCGCCGGGAAGGGCGACCCGCCAGATGCTGCGCTGGTGATTCTTCTTGACCAACGTCGACAAACCCGCGCGCTCCCACCCGGCCAAGTCGGGGAGTGCCCCGATCAACTCCAAGACCCCCAACCGGAGTTGCCAGACTTGCCCGTTCGCCTCCACGCGCATCAGTGGTTCGGTCGGCTGCGGTCGGAGTTTGCGGAAAAAGTGGCTTAGCATAGGGCACCCTTGCCCAGTTGTTCAAATAGTGCCACCCACTTCGCCGCCCCAACTTCGACGCTGTACATCGTGCGGACTTGTTCCCTCCCTGCAGCGCCCAAGCGGTTTCGCAAATCAGCATCGTTGGCGAGTGTCCGAATCGAGCGGATCCATTCGTCGGGTGTGGTTGCGAGAAACCCATTTTCACCGGGGCGGACGATCTCCGCCTGCACGCCCACCGGATTGGCGACCACCGGCAGCCCAGCCGCGTGGTACTGGAGCAATTTCAGCGCGCACTTGCCCCGGCTCCACGGGTCATCCGGCACCCAAGCAATCCCGATATCGGCACCGGCCAGTTCCTCGGTTTCCGTCGCTTCGCTCCACGGCACTGCATCGACCGGCAAATGTGCAAATTGGGGGAAGCGGTCGCAAACCACTTTTAATCGGATGCCCGGGATCGCGGTGCCGACGGCATCCCAGAGTTCCCGTTGAAGCTCCAACCCCTTCAGCGTGCTCGAAGAACCAATCCAGACCAGTTGAATCGCTTCCGACACTTTCGCGGCGCGAACGGAGTATGAATCCAGTTGAATGCACGTGGGGATGACCGTTGCTCGTACTCCCACTTCAGCAGCGAGAATCGAATTGCCCGCCACCATCGCATCGGCGACCCGAACGATGGCCTGGAACCGGCGTCGACGCTTTGAGCTGGTGAAACCTTTGCCCGAGTGAGAATCACGCAGCCAAAGGGCATCGTCGAAATCGAACACCAAGCGTCTGGCATTGCGACGCAACAGTGCCACTTCCACGCGGGAAAGTAGCTTGCGTTGTAGAACCACGACATCGGCAGTGCCGACGGCGGCGAGTGCCCGCAACCGTGCCCAGATCCCGCGTGGTAATTCCCGAATGGTCAGCGTGTGCCCGGCGGCTTCCCAGTGCGGTCGAAATGCGGAAATACGATACCGACAACAGACGCGATCTTCGGCTTCGACCAATGCGAGAATGTTCACGGCGGCTCACCCACGCCGGGATTTGGACATCGCCCGATCAATCTCCCGCTTCGACTCGGACGTTTTGAGCGACTGCCGTTTGTCGTGGGCTTGCTTACCGCGGGCCGCGGCGATTTCGACTTTGGCACGACCGTCTTTGAAGTAAATCCGCGTCGGGATCAGCGTGAACCCCTTCTGCTCCCCTTTGAGGGCAAACTTGGCAATCTCACGGCGCCGTAGCAGCAGTTTGCGATCCCGCTTCGGCTTGTGGTTCAGCCGGTTGCCGAAGGTGTATTCCGGAATTTCGCAGCCGACGAGCCAGATTTCGTTGCGCTCGATTTTAGCGAAGGCGTTGTCCAAACTGGCCTGCCCGTCGCGCAGGCTCTTCACCTCGGTGCCGACCAGCACGATGCCACATTCGATGGTGTCGTGCAGTTCGTACTCGTGCGCGGCGCGGCGGTTCTTGCAGATCGTCTTCACGATCGGTTCGTCGTTGCTGCCGACCTGTCGTGCTTTGCCCATGATGTTATCGTATCAGCCCGCGTTTCACTTTTGCAACGATTCTTGAAGCATGACTTAGCCGTGCCGCCGGATGAAGTGCGCAACTGTTCGGAATCACTTTTCCTTTCGGGTCTGAATCGATTCGGTTCCGAGTCCGAATCTCGAATCGCCGGGCCGAAATTTACCCGTCAACTGAGAAGGGAAGTTTGCAACCTTGCGAATTGCGGCCTAGGTTTCGGCATCGCCACGAGGCGACTGCAACCACCCGATTCCGCGCATCTGGTTTGCTCCCCCGCTTACCAGATTTCGAGGCCAGCTGAATGTTCCCGTACCCCTGCCCGTCTTGTTCGCAACGACTCTTAGCCCCGGCGGAACGCGCCGGCCAGCGGACAATTTGTCCGAAATGCCTCCGGCCCTTGACGATTCCCAAGCCGGACTCGATGGCGACGGAAGATCCGAAAACGCTGATCGATCCGTCCGAAATGCCCTTCCCGGTCTCGGCCGATCAGCACACGCCGTATCCGGATTCGATGCCTGTCCCGCAGTTTGCTGCTGTCGAATTATTGACTGCTTCTGCGGTTCATTCTGCACCAATTGAATTGCGCTCCGTGGCATTTTCGGAAGACCTGACATTCGAACTTCCGGACGCTCCTGTGTTGGATCGAGCCGGAGTGACCGAAACCAGCTTCCCCCAACAAAGTGCGACCGTCACCCCGCCGCCCTGCCCTGCGAAGCTGCCAGTCCGTACACGAAAGCCGTCGAATTCCGATACCCGAGGCATGGTGGTTCTCAACCCCACTGGCATGTTCGCGGTCGACATGACCGCTGACCTCACCGCGGCGATTTCGATGCGGATGAATCCGCCACCCGAGCACTCCATCGATCGTCGGATGATCATCGGGGCCTGGGCGTTCGGCACACTGTCCGCGTTGGGACTATGGCTCGGTGGATTGTTTTACAATCCCGAATGTTTGCCGTTCGTCGCCCTCTTAGGCGGTGCGATGTTGGTATTCGGTTTGATTTGGCGAGCCTACTTGGTCAGCCAAGAAGAAAGCGTTTTGAAGGGTGTGCTCTGTTTGCTGCCACCGTTCAACATCTTGCGTTTGTTCCAAAAATCGGGTGAGAACGGCCATCGTCCGCTCCGGTTTGCCGCGTCGGGCGCCGCCGTACTCGCGCTGTTCGCCACCACGGCAACGGCTCGTGCATTAGTCGACGAGAAGTTCCGTGCGGCCACAGTTGTTGAAGACAACTCGACTGCCGCCAAACTTCGGAAGGTCGCCGATCAGCCTGCTCGGTTGCTCGTCACGCTACAAGAAATTGGGACGCCGGAAGCGGTTCGATCCCGCACAGCCGAAGACAAAAGTGCGGTGGTGCTCGAACTTCAAAAATCATTGAATCACAGCCATGCGAATATCCGCACCTCGGCCTTACTTGCACTCAACGCATGGTCGGAGTCGGACGCTCAGAATTGGGCGGTCACGGCACTCCGGGGTAAAGATGATCTCGATTTCCACACGGCTCTGAGTGCGGCGAATAAAGTCCACAACCCAGAGATTATCACGGCCATCGCCGAGAAACTCAAAACCCGCGAGCATCGCCTCGAAGCTCAACGCGGCTTGGTGGCGATTGGGAAACCGGTGGAAGACACTGTGATCGCAATGCTGTCGTTCCCGAACGATGTCGTGGTCTTGAGCGCCATCGACGTGCTGACGCAAATCGGCGAAGGGAAATCGCTCGTCGCCCTGCGGAACATGGGCGACATCGCGGCATCGGAAACCTTGAAATCGGAGGCGAAGTCCGCCGCCGAACAGTTGTCAACCAAATTGAGCAGGTAATCAACTTTGGGGCGTATGGATGCCCATTCGCCCCGTCACTCCTCGTCGTCCGAGGAATCGCCGAACACGGTTTCATTCACGTAGATCGGCACCCGAGCGGTGATCGCAATCGCCACGGCATCACTCGGCCGGCAATCGAGTTCGACAATTTCGCCGTCGTGATCGACGCGGAGCTTGGCGAAGTACGTGTGGTTCTTCAACTCGCTGATGCTGATGTCGCGGATGGTGCCTCCAAGTGTTTCGATGGCGTTGACGATAAGATCGTGCGTCAGCGGACGCGGTGTCGGAATGCCTTTGACCCGGCGTTCGATACTCGTCGCTTCGAATAGGCCGATGACGATCGGCAGACTGCGGTCGCCGTCGATTTCGTTGAGTACAATCACTTGATCTTCGTCGATCTCGTTGATGATGATCCGCTTCAATTCCAGTTGGATCGGCACAGCTTGGCACTCTCGGTGGATGGGGCACGGCGAAACCAAGTGCCATTCCCAAGTTCGTCTCTTCTATTTATAACCCGCTTCCCCGACCGGAGGCGGAAAAATGCCGACACTCGACGAACGCCAACGGCAACGCTACGCGACCGAACAGTCACTCGCCCGGCAATTGGTGAACCTGCACACGTCGGAACCGATGCCGCGTTCCGACCGTTGGAACGTGGCCCTGTTCCAGCATCATCACGATTCCGTCGGTGTCACACTGGTCACCACCGAGACCCGCGCCGATTCGACCTTGCGGATTCATCTTGCGGAATCCGCGGGAATCAGCGTCGCTGCGGGAGTGCTCGCCGCCCAGATCAGCCTCGAATGTCTCCGGCGTATAGACTCCCCGAATTTGTCGTCACTGAACCGGCACTTTCTCCAGCATCCCCCGAACGACCACGCTCTGCTCGCGGCCGCGACCCTCTGTTTGAACGCCGAGGATGCCACCTGGTGCGGATCGTTCGCCGGCTTGCCAGCGCCGACCCTCATTGATCGCGATGGTCGAATCGAGACGCTCCGTGGCATCGGCCCGTTCCTCGGCCTCACCGACACGACGTTCCCACTCATCCGTGGTACGCTAGCACTTGGTTCGCGTTTGTTGATCTTGGCAGGCTCCGGAAGCACCGGTCGAGCGTTGACCCCCCTGCCCCGTTCAAAAACTGTTGAATTGGGACTGACTGAACTTGTGGAACAAATGGGCCGCGAACTGGTTGTCGGGCTGGAACCCGGCTTCGGGTTGACACTGGTGGGGATCGAACGGCGAATTTGAAATTCTTCGTGCCGTTCACCCGGATGGCGGCCTCTAAATGGGCATGAAGCAGAACTCACTCCCGTCGTTGCTACTCGGCTCGCGGAAAGGTTCCGCCGAACCGGACGCCGACTTACTGACCCGTTTCGTGGTAGATCGAGACCAGACGGCATTTGCCGAATTGGTGCACCGTTATGCCCGCCTCGTTTGGCGAGTCGCCCGTACCCGCTGCCGCAACGACGCCACGGCGGAAGATGTGTTCCAAGCGGCGTTCGTCGTCCTCTCTCGCAAAGCTAGTTCGATCCGCAGTGGGGACGCGCTCGCCGGGTGGTTGCACCGCACCGCCCATCGCCTCGCGGTGAAGGCCACGCAGAAAGAACGGCCCGTCGATCCCCTACCCGCACAACTTTCCACGTTCGCCGACCCGCTTGATGCCCTGAGTGCCCGTGAACTGCTCGCGGCAGTCGACGACGAGTTGGCGAAGTTATCCGATGCCGAACGATCCGTGTTGGTTCTGTGTGGCATCGACGGGTTGGCGAACGACGAAGCGGCCAAATGGCTGGGCACCTCGACGGGTTCCGTGAAAGGTCGGCTGGAACGGGCACGGGCCAAACTACGAACTCGCTTAGACGCCCGCGGACTGGTGTTGCCAACACTCGTCATCGGGCTGATTGGCAACATCCCCCCCGCCTCGGCCATTCAAGCGGCGCTGAAGATTCCCTGCCTCGGGCCAGTCTCGTACGCCATCGAACAACTCATCTCAGAAGGGTTAACCATGAAATTGACGATCACGAAGGCCGGGGCGATGCTCGCTCTCTGCGCCGTCATCGCCACCGTCGGCGGATGGAGCGGGGAGGTCGCCTCGCAACCGAAGGTGAACGCAGCCCCGGTGCCGAAGGAAGTTCGGAAAACGACAGAAGCATGGGGAGAGGTGCGCGACGGCTTGCAAGCCGGCCTGCGGATGCCGGGCGGAACGACGGTCGCACCGGGGGAAACCGAGGAACTGGAAGTGGTGGTGCGGAACGTGAGCAAGAAGCCGATCACGGTAAAGTACACTTTGCAGGGTCAGGGAATCTTCGTCGGCGGTCAGAATGAGAAAGGCACTATCGCACTCAACTGGATGGGCTTTATCAACGGCAATATGCCACACCCGCAAGAAGTATGGCTTGAACCCGGAGAGGGATTTGTCTGTTGGAAAATGTCGGTCAGGCACAGCCCGACTGAGGACAAAATCGATCCGGCGATCTCGCGAATCGACCTATCCGCGGGAAAGTTTCACTTTGTGATGAAAGCCATCGGCGGCGATCTATTCGACTTAGACTTTTCGCAGATCCCCGGATTCAATGGTGCACAAAACTTAGAGGAACCTTTGCGTTCGATCAATAAAATTAACCAACTCGGTACCGGCACTTTAGAAGTCAACCTGCCCGAGGCGAAGTCGCTCAAGATCCGCGCCCCGGTGCCGAAGATCACCACGAAGCCATTGTGGTCTGAGCCGTTCCGGGTGGACTGGAAAAGCAGCGGCGCCGAACGGATCAACGGTATCTGGTCGCCCGACGGGAAGAACGTGGTGGTTCCGGCGCCAACGCTGAACGAAAAGGGTCGGCCAATCGCGGGCGGAGGTGTGGACTTCCGCGACGTCACGACCGGCAAAGTGACCCACTCACGGAAAATGGAGTCATCGGACACATTGACATTCCAGGCAACGTCCATCGCCATCGCGGCCGACGGGAAACAAGTTATCGCGGCGGGTACGACTCATGAGATCGATACGAAGACCATTGCCAAAGGGGGAATCTACGTTTGGCGAGACGCCGGAGACGAATCTCCGAAATTCTTGAAGGGAGCTCAAAACAGGCCTTTCGATGACTTCTCCGGTGTGGTCGTTTCCCCCGACGGCACTCGGGTGACCTGCTCCACTCCTTCGGGCTTGGCTTACGTCCACGAGTTGTCCACGCTGAACCTGCTTTCGTCGTCCGAGATGCATTCCGCCAAAGGGACGCTCTGTTCGGCACCCGCTTATCACCCGTCCGGAAACTACACGGTGGTAGCGACCACGGCCGGCGAAGTGTATTTGAATGCCAATGGCGACAAGCCGAACCCCAACGTGTTAGAGGATCCGCGTTTCGGCCGAGTGGAAGGCGGAGACGTCCAGTTCCGGGCAGTCATCGTGTCGCAGAACGGTAAGCTCGTTGCGGCCGGCGGAGCGACGGGCGAAAAAGGACAGACGCTCGCAGTGCTCGACGATTGCGATGACAAAGCCCTCGGCCAAAAGTTTCGATACTTTCCGGATGCTGTACCCCCAAAAGTACAGATCAACGGCCTCGCGTTCTCGGCGGATAGCAAACTCCTCGCGGCGGCCTGCACCGATGGCGTGCTCCGAATCTTCGACGTGAAAACTGGCAAACTCGCTGCCTCGGTGAAGGAACACCAAGAGGAAATCTTCAGCGTGGCCTACTCGCCGGACGGCAAGAAGCTGCTGACCGTCGGCCGCGACGCCATGAAAATGTGGGACGTGGCCCAGTTGATGACCGCGAGGTGAACCTTGCCAAGCGACTGCCCGAATCTAGAATGATTTTTTGATCCGCCATTTGAGTTGAGCCATGAAGAAGAATATCCACCCGAATTACCGCCCAGTTGTGTTCCGCGACGTTTCCGCGAACGTCTCGTTCTTGACTCAATCGTGTGCCGAGTGCGACGAAACTGTCATGTGGAGCGATGGCGTCGAATACCCACTCTACAAGCTGGAAATTTCGAGCGCCAGCCACCCGTTCTTCACCGGCAAAATGAAGTTCCTCGACACCACCGGCCGCGTCGAGAAGTTCCAACGCAAATACCAAAAGTCGTCTTCGGCGTACGCCAAAGTGGCTAAGCCGATGGACGCCGATGACGGCAAGCCAACAGACGAAGTCGTCGCCAAGTAGCGTAGCGTCCGAACCTCGTAGCCCGCAGGCGTCTCCGTCTGTGGGCTTTCGCATTGATGCCTCGCCGAGCGCCGAACTATGTGGCCCATTTTCGATCAGAAGCTGGCGCGGTACCGCGAACTGGAAGGCTTGCAGGCCGATCCGGGGATCGCTGGTAACCCCGCCAAGAGCAGCGCGGTCAACCGGGAACACGGGGCACTGTCGAAGGCCGTACTTCCGTACTTGGAATACCAGCGGATCGACGTAGCGATCCAGCAAGCCGAACAACTTCTGGTGGAGCCAGATGCGGACATGCGCGAGATGGCCGAGGTCGAACTCGCGGAACTCCGCCCCCAACTCGCGGCGTTGAAAGAGAAGATCGAAGATCAACTGCTGACCGATCCCGAAGAGGAATTCGACAGTCTCATCCTCGAGATCCGCGCGGGCACCGGCGGCGACGAAGCGGCCCTGTTCGCCGGTGACTTGTACGAAATGTACATCCGCTACGCACGTACAAAAGGTTGGGCAGTCGAAGAGATCGGCCACAGTCCCGGTGCGGCCGGGGGCTTCAAAGAAATGGTGCTGAGCTTGAAGGGCGACGGGGCATTCCCCCACCTCCGCTTCGAGAGCGGTGGCCACCGGGTGCAACGGGTGCCGAAGACGGAAACCCAGGGTCGCATTCAAACCTCCATGGCCACCGTCGGCGTCATGCCCGAACCCGACCAAGTGCAGGTCGAGATCGACCCCGAAGACTTGGAAATCGAGACCATGCGTGCCGGCGGCGCCGGCGGTCAGCACGTCAACAAGACGGAATCGGCCGTGCGGATTTGGTACAAACGCGGCACCGCTGACGAGATCGAAGTGAAGTGCCAAGACGGCCGGAGCCAGCACAAGAACAAGGATCAGGCCATGCGGGTGTTGCGCAGCCGGGTGTATGAAGCCCACCAGCAGAAACTGCACAAAGAGCGGGCCGACATGCGTCGCAGTCTCATCGGTGGTGGTGACCGCAGCGAACGGATCCGGACGTACAACTTCCCCGATGGCCGAATCACCGATCACCGCATTGGCCTGTCGGTGTTCAAACTGATGGAGATTCTCGGCGGTGGCCTCGATCACCTGATCGTGCCGATGCGAGCCTTCGACAAACAGGAGAAACTCACCGCGGCCGCCGCGGGCAAGTGACCTTGCTAAACCGGCCCCGACCGGTATTTTTAGAGTGAGATGCCGCCTTAGCTCAGTTGGTAGAGCGACGCTTTCGTAAAGCGTAGGTCGCGAGTTCGAGTCTCGCAGGTGGCTTTGTCCTAAACCCTTGTAGCCGAAGCATTTCTGCTTTCCCCGGGTAGTCTCGGGTGCGGCACTCCAAACGCAGTTTCGTGGAACAATTCCAAGAAACGTGGAGGCCGTCCCTATGCCTCGTCCGCTCAAAACTCTTCTTCGCTATTTACCACATTCATCCGGCCAAGGCCGATGCCTTTGGACGGATCCGACTGGAAAACGCCTTGAACGGCTGCTCCCCGGCGCGTTCAACTGTCCAGAGTCCCTGCAAGCGTTTGCCCGTCTGCAACTCGAACTCTCCAGTTCGGCGGAAAAGCCGCAGGATTCCCCCGACGGCCCGACTGTCGTCGAAGTCTTGGCGCCCTACCTACGCTTCGCCGAGGGCTACTACGGCCCCTGTGCCGGCTTGGAAGCTACCAACGCCGGGGTGAAGGTCGTCCGGGAGCTGTATGCCCCCGGTCGCCGAGTTCGGGCCGAAGAATTTGGCCGCCGTCCGGGAAGCATTCATCCGAAAGGGTTTTGGAGTCGGCCGTACATCAACTCCCAAATCGGGAAGCTCATCCGGGCCCTCAAGTGGGCGGTCGCCGAGGAGTTGGCTCCCGCCGGAGTCTACCAAGCGCTGATAACGCTCTCTCCGCTGCGCCGTGGCCACACAGCGCCCCCGAACCCGAACCCCGTGAATCGGCGAACCCCGAACACGTCGCCGCGACGATCCCGCATCTTCCGACCCACTTCCGCGCGGTTGTCGAGTTACTCCGGCATACGGGGATGCGCCCGTCCGAAGTGTGCAAAATGACCTTCGAACAGATCGACCGCTCGAGTGTGGTATGGGTCCACCGACCGACCAAGCACAAGAACGCCCACTGCGGCCAGCATCGCATGGTGGCCCTCGGCGCGGCCGCGCGAGCCGTGATCGAAGCGCACTTGGCCGCTCGCACGTTCGGCGACGCGGAAGTACTCTTCAGCCCGCGCCGCCAACGGGAAGAACTTTTCACCGTGATGCGGGCGAAACGGAAAACAAAGGTGCAACCGTCGCAGATATCCCGCAAGAAGGCGACGGGGACGGGGAAGCGATTGCCGGGAGAACGGTTCAAAGCGAACGCCATCGGCCACGCCGTCGGCAAGGCTTGCCAGAAGGCCGAGGTGCCTTTATGGAGCCCGTACCAACTCCGGCACTTGTAGGGCGCGGAACTCCGCGAGAAGTTCTCCCTCGAACACGTCCGGGCCGCCCTGGGGCACTCCCACGCCGCGATGAGCGCTCACTACGCCAAAGGTGCCGATGGAAAGTTGGCGGTCGAAGTCGCCACAGTGGCCGGTTAGGTACGAAGAAATGAACCGCTGACTTACTCCAGCATCCAAATACCAAACGGCAGTAAGTTTTAAGGATGGCCTTAGACAACAACGATGTTCGACCGTCCGCAGTCTTCATAACACTCGGCCTCACCCGCCGGGTATTGTCGTTTGGCTTCACGCTCGGGCAACGTTCGCCCGATTTGGGTGAAAATGTGACAACTGTATTTGTAATCAAGAATAACGTCGAAGAAGCTTGACTTCCCATAAGTATTCCGAGTTGTCACCCGTGCTCATGCGTATTTTGCCCCGCTTCCGATTCATCAGTCCCAGCGAGGATTCGGTTGCGTCACGGCGAATGTTTCGCACAATACCGCAACTCTGGTGTTGCCGCTTGCCCAGAGGTGCTTGTCGCCTATTCACAACCAAACTTTCGATAAACAATGAACTCTCTCTACCATTCCCGTTTGCTTGCCCTCGAACTCACCAAACAACTTTCGGCCGAAACCTTAGAGAAACTCTCCCAATCGCTGGCCAACGCCACGGTTGACCTGAACCCGCACCAAGTCGATGCCGCACTCTTCGCCTTCCGTTCACCGTTTCCCGTCGTGCGCTTCTCGCAGACGAAGTGGGCCTCGGCAAGACCATCGAAGCCGGGTTGATCGTGGCCCAGTTGTGGGCCGAACTGAAGCGGCGGATCGTCATCATCGTGCCGGCCTCGCTCCGGAAGCAGTGGAACCACGAACTCCTGAAAAAGTTCCACCTCGAATCCACGATTCTCGAAGCGAAGAGCTACAACCAAGCGAAGAAGGCTGGGCAGGCCAACCCCTTCGACCGTGCCGAAGGGGTCTTCATCGTCTCGTACCAGTTCGTGAGTTCCAAACTGGCAGACGTGAAGGCGATCCCTTGGAACTTGGCCATCGTCGATGAGGCGCACCGCCTCCGCGACGTCTACAAAACGGGGAACAAAACCGCCCGGCAGATCCGTTCCGCAGTCGGAGATCGGCCGAAGCTCTTGCTCACCGCAACCCCGTTGCAGAATTCGCTGCTCGAACTCTAAGGACTCGTTTCGTTCATCGACAACAAGATCTTCGGTTCCGAAGCATCGTTCCGCGATCAGTTCTGCCGACGCGCCGAGGACGACGCCGACTTCGAGAGCCTGAAGAATCGCTTGGCCGGAGTTTGCCACCGGACACTTCGCCGGCAAGTCACCCAGTACACAGAGCCTACTTTTTACTGAGACGACCTAAAAGAGCTTCCGCCATCATTTGCACGTTGAGTGGTATTGGAGAGCAATTCAAACGGTTCGTTTTGCGTTGTCCGTCATGGATGGCCCACGATAAGAAGTCGACGATCGCCTGTCGTTTTTGTCGATCAGGCATGTCGGCATCGAACACGGCCCAAGTGAATCCGGCAATAGGATAAGCCGCCGGTCCTCCGGCATTCACGATAGAATACTTGAGGTCGGTGGACGGGACTTTATCCTCGGCCGCTCTCGTGATGGATCCGAGTGTGGGTTGGAGATAATTACCGGAGGCATTTCGAATCGTACCAATCGTCAAGTCTTTCGTGATAGCAATATTCAGGTCGACGTAACCTATCGAGTCGGGTGCCATTTTAATGGTCTCAGCGACACCTTCATTGCCCCTTGCACGGATGCCTTTCAAAGTGGCAGGATGCAAGTCGACCGTCCGGATCGACTTGCCCCATCCGTCCGGGTCAGCGAGAGTGAGAAACTCAGTCCAAATGGCAGTCGTCCCACTGCTTTCGGCCCGATAAACCACTTGGATCTCTCGATCGGGCAAAGGTTGACCGTTGTTCTCAGCCGTAATCAACGGATCGTTCCAGCGAGTAACCAACCTCCGAAAAATCGCAGATAGAAGTGGGCCTGAGAATCGCAGATTCGTTTCGAGACCTGGAATATGGTACACGACAGCAACTCCGCCTAACGCGAGTGGAATATGGAGCCAATTCCGATTTTTGGCAACCGCCGATTGCGAATCCTTTTCGTTCATCACAGCATCGGTGCAAGCAAAATCGTAACGGCCTCGAATCAATCCGGCTTTGCCACTTCCGGATCCCACAGACTCATACTTGTATCCGACGCCGGAAATCTGGGAATATTCTCGCCTCCATTCGCCTATCAATTCGGCAATTAACGTGGAACCACCGCCTTGAAAGACGATATTGGCATCTTCATCAAAGGGGTCTGGTAGAGTCTCGGACGGCTTACGCCCGGGTTCTGTTGAAGTCATATTGGAATAGCGGTTCAGATACTGCGTCGTATACACAGTCGCTGCCAGAAGCAGGGCTTGAACGGCGGCGAGTAGAACCCAACGGCGTTTGATTCGCGACACGACGGAAACCCATTTGAGCTGTTTTGCTGGTTTTTGGTTCGCTCTCGATATTGACTGGACAGAATTACGTGAGATCGTTGTATTCTTATAGGTTCCATCTAAATTGTTCGATGCGGGAAACACAACTTCGCCAGATACCTTGGCGGAGTTCAGCACTTCAGTTGTTGCTTCGATTTGACCAGGCGCTTCACTCACCAGTCCTAATCGGTAAGATGCGGCCGTTCTTTTGGGCATTTCGCTCGAAGGTGGTGGGGGCAGTTTCGAATCAAACCAAGGCATTAGAGCAAACACGACTTCGGCTGCTGATTGGAATCGTAACGTGGGATCTTTGGCCATCATCTTGTTCAAAATCAGCAGCAGTTTTGCGGGAGCATCGTTGCGAAAATCCATGACAGATGGGGCGGATTTGAGCTGGTGCCAGAGTAACTTCTGTGCGATCGTACCATCTTGAAAAGGAGCTTGACCCGTCAAAAAGAAATAGAATGTGCATCCCAAACTGTAAATGTCGGCTCGACCGTCCACAGCGGAACTGTCGTGCGTCTGCTCGGGTGCGATAAAGTCTGCGGTGCCCATTAAACTTTTGTGATCGAATCGGGCGGTCAAGTTATTGTTCTTCGAACGATCCGTTTGAAAGCGAGCCAGTCCGAGATCGAGAATCTTAACGACGCCGTCGCGATCCAAGATTAGGTTGCCGGGTTTAATATCGCGATGGATCAAACCGTTCTCGTGGGCATGCTCCAGCCCGCGCGCAACTTGAACTGTGTAGTTGACTGCCCGAACAATCGAAAGCGGTACGTGATCCGAACCGACGTTGTGGAGGCTCGCCCCGTCGACGAATTCCATGACCATGTATGGAGCAGAATCATTTTGATCAACGTCGTATAGCTGTGCGATATTTTGGTGACGGAGTGTGGCAGCAGCTCGAGCTTCTCGTAAGAACCGTTCAATTGCTCCCGAAGAACCCGAACGGTTGCCTACCAATTTAAGTACTTTGATGGCTACTAATCGGTGCAGGAGCAGATGTTCCGCCAAATACACTTCGCCCATGCCTCCTGAGCCGATGTTGGCAAGTAGCTTATATTTCCTGCCGATGAAGAATCCTTTGAATCGGCCTGCGAGCAAAAAGCGAGCTTGAAATGGTGTTAGGGATCCGTCATCAATCATCTTCCGAATGATCGCATCGGGTGCCGACGACTTGGTATTTTGACTGAATGTACGTCTGTATTTTTTTAAACTCGCCGGAGTGAACAAACCACTCCGCGAAAGAACGTGAAATAAATCGATATCTGTTGTCGGAGTGGGCATTTAGCGACTTCTATTGGGCACGCGGGTTACACATCTTCGATAGCGATCTGGTTTTCGCGCAGCCGTTGTAACGCTTGTTGCCACAAAAAACTAGCACGAGACTCGCGAAAGCCCATCAATTCGCCCACTTCCCGATTCGAAAGATCTTTGAAGAGTCGCAACCTCAACACCATCGACTGCGAATCGGAGAGACAGCGAAAGACTCGAGACCAGTGGTTCGCGGTCCAATGGATCGGGAATTTGTAGTCATCCGCAATCAACTCAATTTGCGGCTTTGTTCCGCCACTATCAGGTGCGACTGACATCACTTTTGGTGCGGCATACGGCCGTGTCGGCAGCAATCCACTAAATCCACGCCGGCTTTCTTGAACGACGAATTTCTGTGCGGCACGACTGATTACCCGGGCCGCATAAGGAACGAAAGGCGTTCCTCGTGCGGCATCATACAAATCGCTTGCCCTCAACAAAGCAATCCGGCATTCTTGAAGCAAATCGTCTCGGCAAGCCGGGAAGTTTGTGAAGAACCGTGATGCTTCACGAACCACCAACCATTCGTATTCGTTCAGCCAAGCCAACGATATATCCGTATCGTCTGGTGGCTGACAAGCACCATTTTGTAGAATCACTCGATCCTCGAGCTTCGGTTCGTCCCCTTCGGCGTTCACGAGCATGGAGAGATGCCTCGTTCATTCGGTTGAATCGGATGATCACTTCGGACGAACTTTGCATAACGT
This sequence comes from Fimbriiglobus sp., assembly GCA_025351325.1. Lineage (GTDB taxonomy): Bacteria > Planctomycetota > Planctomycetia > Gemmatales > Gemmataceae > JALHQU01. Next base: position 14,177 of record JANXWE010000342.1, on the reverse strand, counting down.
CACCAGGACGTTCTGATCGGGTTTCATCCGGCCCGGCGCGAACCCTTGCACGGTGACCGTGTCGCCTTCTTTCAATCCTTCCAAGTCATCCCGTTGAAGCAGTCGGCATTCGACACCGAGCTTATCGTGTGATGTCGAGAGTATGAAACCGGCTACCGCTTTGGTGTTCAGGATTTTCTTCACTTTACCGCTGACTTCGACATACTGTTCGTCGTATTTCTTTTCGCTGCCTGGCCCGTCCTTGACGAATTGACCCCACAATTCTTCCGCAGACAACGAAGCTGTCACCGGATAACCGGCCTTCAGACCATCGCGAACCGCGCCATCGATATCCGGTCCCGAGAATTGCACGTACATCGAAATGCAAACCGTGATTAAGCCGACCGGAATCAAGCCGATCTTCGCATAATGAATGATTTCGGCGCGCTTCGCTTTCTTGGCTGCCGCCGCATCCAGTTTGGTCGGCTTCGGGGCCGCGACCACCACCGGCTTCTTCGAATTGTCCGAACCGCCACCGAACAACCCAGCCAAAAAACCCTGCTTGGCCGCCGTCTTCGCTTTCAAAGCGGGAGCCGTGCCCGTCCCTTTCGGTTTGATGAACCCAGCCGGGTATCCTGTGCCCGGCGCTGCTTTGGACACGCCCGGCTTCTTATAACCCATTCCGGTCAGTGGGCCTTGCGCCTTCGCCGCACCTGCTGGCAGAGTTGGCGGTTTAGATTCCGTGGCGGTTTTGACCGCTGGCACTGGCGGAGCCACATAGGCGTAGGATGCTTCATCGATCGTCAGTTCGTCGAATTCCACTGGCTGCAGCATCTGTTTTGCCACGTTCGATTCGACCGACTCGACGACTGCCACAGGCCGGATCGACTTGGGATTCGGTTTTTGAATTGGAGTCTTTTTGACGGGTCGTTTCTTGACGGGACGCTTGCTCCGCCTGATGCCAAGATCAGGTGAGCCGAGCAATTCGTTCGCTGCGGACATCACGTCCCGGGAAGCGGGTTCTCCAATCGATGACTTAGCCTCGGCAGCGGAGCGAAGTTCCAAAACCATGTCGCGACCGCGGACGGCCGTTTGATTGTTCGGATCGATCTGCAACGCCACGAGGAAGTCGGCGAGGGCTCGGTTGTATTGCTTCCTTGCCCCAGCCACAATCCCGCGCTGCACCATGTACTCCGCAGAATGCTTGGGATCGGACTGAATCGCCTGAACAAAATCGACGAGCGAGTACCAATTTTTGCGGAGCCGGCGATACGCCAACCCCCGTTCAGCACGTGCATCCGAATTGCGTGGATCGAGCTTCAAACACATGCTCAGATCGCGGACGGCCGAATCGAGGCGATCCCGTTTCGATTCCAATTTCCCCCGCAGAAAATAGATGAGCGGGTCATTCGGCAGGAGGCGGATGAGCTGTGCCAAGTCTTCGTAAGCTTCTTCGGACCGTCCAAGTCGGACGCATAAGTCCGCTCGCAGTCGCCGGGCATCAACCAGTTTCGGGTTCAATTGCAGCGCCCGAGAGGCATCGTTCAAGGCCGGTTCCAAACTGCGGTAATGATCTTGGCAGCGGGCACGCTGATAAAACGCGTCGGCGAGTTTCGGATCGAGTTCGATCGCGTGGTCGAGCGACCGGATCGCGAGTTCGTAGTCTTCGCGTGCCAAATAGATCCGCCCCAAACCCAGTCGGGCTTCCCCATTATCGGGTCGACGCCGAGACGCATCAGAAAAGTCGACGAACGCAAGATCGAGCTGGCCGAGTGCGAAGCGGACTTCGCCGCGGGCGAGTAACCACTCAATCCCGGCTGCGTCGTAACGGATCGCGTCGGATAGCGCCGATTCGGCATCGTCCAGTCGCCCCGCCGTGCGGTGGAGTTGCCCCAATCCGCCCCAGAGTCGGGCGTTGTTAGGCTCCAATCGGAGGGCCGCCGAAAAGTCCGCCTGTGCGGCTGTGGACGCTCCCGCCCGAGCGAGGGCTTGGCCGCGCGTCGCTAACAGAGTCGCGTTCGTTGGGTCGAGCCGCACGGCTTCGTTCAAATCGGCGGTGGCCAGATCGTGGTGGCCGAGCTTGTCGTGGACTTCGGCCCGGCGGGAATACGCCAACCCCAGAAACGGGTTCAACTGAATCGCGCGGCTCAAATCCGACGCCGCTAAACCCATATCTCCGATAGCGTTCAGCAAGGCCGAGCCGCGCTCGAGGTAGGCCATCGCGTTGCCCGGAGCCAAGTCGATCGACCGTGAGAAGTCGGCCACGGCCGCGGGGAATTCACTCAGCCGGCTGTAAGCCTGACCACGACTGAGGTAATGGCCCGGGTTGGTCGGGTTCTGCTGAATCGCCACCGAATAATCGTCGGTCGCTTCCCGGTATCGACCGTCGAATGCGAGTAATTGGCCACGGCCGGCCACGGCCCGTTCGTCGGTCGGATGCACTTGTAACACTTGAGTCAAATCGGCGGCGGCGGAATCGTACCGCCCCAGTGCTTTCCACGCTTCGGCCCGACGGGCGAACGCATCCGTATGGCTCGGGTTCGACAACACACACCGGGTGAACTCGGAAACCGCCCGCTCGTAGTCGCCGCGTCTCAGAGCCTCTTCGCCAGTTCGAAAGTTGGCGTCGTCCACGGGAGGAGGCACCGGTGCCGTAATGGTGCGGGAGAATTTGATCGTGGTCTCGGGTTGTGCCGGAACCTGCAATGTCGGCGGAATGTAGTCATGCACGTCAGCCTTATAATCGGCCTCAAGTAAGTTAGGAGTTTCGTTTTGCATGGAAAGGAAACCAGAATGAGACCGCAACAACATGCTCGGGAGCGATGCAGATGTTGATTGATCTCAGAGGATGTTAGCGACCCTCTGTGAATGTGGTGTGAATGTGGTGTGAAGAATTAAATATGTTCAGCAATTATTATTGGCGCATCTGTCAGAATTTCTACGCACCGATTTCTGAGAGAATCTTGGCGGGTTTTATGAACAGACCAGAACAGATTTCGTATTTGAAATGTGAAGATATCGCGAGGAGACGCAAACTATTATTCACCTCCCATCGAATGCAATTCTCTCAACAAATTTGACGCAAACCACTTTCCAGCATGGCTTTGCAAATCAGTATAACATTATGCAATCACTTCTTCTCGGCTCCTTCACCGATTTTGCCGTGTCGGTTTTCGGGGAACAGCGCTATTACCTAGCATCGTTGCACGCTCTCGCTCCGATTTGTTGTCGGATGACTGCGACGATTATGCATAAGGGATTTTCTCCATGCGTCTCTCGACCAAGCTTCTGAGCAACCGGAGGGGTTTCACCCTCATCGAGTTGCTGGTGGTCATCGCGATCATCGCCATCATTGTTGCCTTGTTGCTCCCGGCCATTCAGAAGGCCCGCGAAGCCGCCGCCCGCATGACCTGCTCCAACAACATGAAGCAGATGGGCATCGCGATGCATACGTATCACGATTCCAACAAGTGTTTCCCGTCGTCGGGCGAGCATTTGAACCAAGACCCTGCCGGCATAGCCAATGACAGCACGGGCTTCTCGCTGCACAGCACGTTCACACTCCTCTTGCCGTATCTCGAAGCGAAGGACACGCTCGATTTGTTCGGTGACCTGAACAAACCTTATACCGACGCTGTCAATGTGGCCGGCGCCCAAACTAAAATCAACGCATTCCTTTGCCCGACCAACCCCGTTCGTCCAGCGAGCGGTGTTGACACTGCTGGTTTCGGCTACACCGACTACATGCCCGTGGCCTATACCGACATCAACACGACTGGTGCAGGTCTCGTTCGCTTGGCCAACGGCCCGGGCGTTCGTCAGCCCGGTGCCTTGTCGATGAAGAACCGTCAGTCGTTCCTGAACTACGCTTCGGCCGGTACGTTCACGTCTGCCAACTTGACGACGCCTTACGTCAACCCAACCACCAGCGACCTCACCCGCCGCGCTCGTGGTGGTGAAGGCCCGAATGCCGGCGAAGTGGTCGACGGCCTCAGCAACACGATTTTCATCATGGAAGATGTCGGTCGTAGCGAACAGTTCGGCACCAAGAAATACGAAGATGTCGTTGTGGCGGGTGTTGCCCCGGGTACATGGACCAGTGCTGGTGCGACCAACTTCCGCTTTGGTTACCGTTGGGCCGATCCAGATTCCGCCAACGGAGTGTCCGGTGCTCCAGGGGTTTCTTACGGTACCCCGAACTTGAAAGTGATCAACAACACCAGCAAAGTCTTCGGTGGAACCGCCGCGACTTGCCTCTGGACGGCTAACAACTGCGGTCCGAACGATGAACCGTACAGCTTCCACAACGCCGGTTGCAACGTTTTGTTCGGCGACGGTAGCGTCCGCTTCATCCGTGACGATATCGATCCAGTCCAACTCCGTAACCTCTTAACGCCGACCGAAGGCATCAAGTCGACGTACATCGACTGATCCGTGTTAACAATTTTCCGGTGGCCTGTGCCCACCGGTCTTACCCCAACCGTGGGCCTTCGGGTCACCGGTTGGGGTGCGTTTACGAATACTCTTCTCCCCTCCGAACCGGGATTTCGCCCCATGATTCGCCACTCGGCCCGACGTGTCGCTTTCACCTTGATCGAACTCCTCGTGGTGATTTCGATCATCGGTATCATCGTTTCGTTATTACTTCCTGCCATTCAGAAGGCCCGCGAGTCGGCTTCGCGGCTCCAGTGCAGCAACAACATGCGGCAGATGGGCATCGCCGTGGCCAGTTACGAATCGCGCACCAACCGCTTGCCGACATCCGGTACCTCTTGGACTAACTTCATCGGCGACGGCACGGCCACGCAGGTGTTCGACAGCAAATCGACCTTCACCGCGATCTTGAGCGATATTGAAGCGTCGGATGTGCAGAACCAACTCACGTTGACGTTCGGCGTCGCCTACAACGATCCGGTGAACCGTCCGGGTATGAAAAACAAGATCGTCTCGTTCCTCTGCCCGACGAACCCGATCCGCTCCAGTTCCGGGGTCGATGGTTTCGGCTACGGTTACACCGATTACATGCCGGTCGCCGCGGTGTTGACGACCGACGATGGAATCATCGCCAATCGCCGTATCACACCGATCCTCCAAGACCTCGGGGCCTTGCGGTACATTCCCCCGACTGGCTTTTCTCCTCAGAGCACGGCGGATCGCACTTGGATTCAAGACGGCTCAAGCAACACGATCATGATGGTCGAATGCGTGGGCCGCGGTGAGCAGTTCCGTCCGACGCAGTATAACCCGGCGGCCAACAGCGTCGTTTTCAGTGGCGTCGGCGACGAGGTGTTCAATACTGCCCGCCAGTCGTGGCGTTGGGGCGAACCGTCGTCGTCCGGTGTCGTCAACGGCCCCGGTGTCCAAGCGAGCTACACCGGCAAGCTCATCAACAACAACAGCACGCCCTTCGGTGGTGGTGCGGCCGGTTGCTATTGGACGACCAACAATTGCGGGCCGAACGATGAACCATTCAGTTTCCACGGCGGCGGTTGCAACTGTTTGTTCGCGGACGGCAGCGTGAAATTCATCCGGGATGAAGCCGACGCATCGACCTTCCGGCGGATGTTGACGGCGGTGGAAGGCCTTCGCGCGAATTACATCGACTGAGCCCCGCCAATCGAACTCGTCGGTACGGAGGAATCGGATGGCGTCTCGGACACCGCTCGGCAAACGCATTCTAAAAAACCTGGGGAAGAAGTGGCTCCAGGTCATCTTCTCGGTGGTCGTGCTCGCCATCGCCCTGTCGGTGTCGCACCGAGTGCTCGTGAAGAAGGCCACTACGGAAGCCGCGAAGAAAAAAGAAGAGGCCGGCTTCAAGTTCATGCACTGCGACAAATGCTCGAAAGAGATGCCTTACAACAAGGATCTGGCCAACAAGCCGGCGATGGCCTGCAAGTGCAAGCAAGGGGACGCAGGCTACTGGACGGCCACCGCCGAGTCCGTGGCCAACGGTCAGAACCCGCTCCGCTTTTACTACACGGCCATCTTGGTAGAGTCGCTCGTTTGGCTCGTGAGTTTGTACTACCTGCTGGCTCGAAAAGACTCCGCTCCGCAATTCTACTTTCACAAATGCCTCCATTGCCGCGACATGCTGCGGTACACGAAAGCCGGCTTCGACTTGCTGGTGGTCTGCCCGAGTTGCGGTTTGTACATCCGTCTGCCGACCGATGATGAAGCGTTGACGGCGGAAGACCACAACGACGAGCACACTGAGTTGGTGATGAAACACTTCGCGCTGAAATTGAAAGAGACCGGGTACCAGTTTCCGGAAGAGCGGCCGGTCGCCGAACACGGAACCGACGATGCGGCACGCACCATCTGAGGGACGCCACCATGATCAAATTCACCTGCCCCGGTTGCCATTGCGCCCACCAAGCCAACGACGCCTTTGCGAACCGCCGCGCCAAATGCGTGCGTTGCGGGGCGACGATCGTCATTCCTCAACACGACGGGGTCGCCTGGTATTCCGAAGAGGCCACTGAGTTACCCGACGGTACGGAGATCGCGTCGAACGAGCCGATGGACGAGGAGATCGAGGAACAGTTTGAGGAACCAGCACCCCCAAGGAAGAGCAAACGTGCTTTGATCGTCGCAATCCTCGCGTTTCTCCTGATCGGCGGGGCTGTGTATTACTTCGTGTTGATGGGTGATGCTCCGCCACCGGCCAAAAAAGCAGTGGTCGCCATTGAAGAGGACAAACCTGAACTACCGGCCGTAATCGTCCCACCCGTGGAAACCAAAATTGTCCCGGTCGTGGTGGTCGCTACGCCCGATCCGATTCAGATCAATGCGGATCGGTTGGCGTTGGAACTGATACAAGATCCGAAAGCAACCGATGCGAAGTACGCCAACAAACTGCTCGAAGTGCAAGGAAATTGTTTGTCGTTCCTCGTCGCCAAGCTGGAATTTCAGACGGCGACTGCCGGGGGCGACGTTGCTGTGGGTGGCATCAAAGCGGTCCTTCCGGAATTCCTCAATCGCTTCGCAGAAGACAAAGAACAGCCGATGGCTTTGCTCGGTGGCATGGTACTCGTGTCACTCACACCCCCGGATGACAAACCGAAGCCAGGTAAGCCCGTCGCAGTGCGAGGAGTTTACTGGGGTTCGGGGAATCTCAAAGAGGCAAGGTTGGTACGGTTATCATCGCCAGCTGACACACGGTATTTGCGAAAGCCAGTACTGATCGAAGGGGAAGTGTTCGGCGTGTCCGAAAGCGACAACGGCTCGGCGGAAGTATTGTTTTATCTCCCGACCACTGTGCCACTCGTGAATCTGTCGTGCCGATTTCTGGTGTCGACTAGCCCGGAAGCACTTAAACTCAAACGCGGTCAAAAGGTCGTGATCGGCGGTACGTGTTCGGGCCGCGATTGGACGACGGTGCGTCTCGACAACTGCTCGATCGGGAATCCGCCGGGCAACGGTGGCCCGCCGATCTCCGTGACGACCAACCAGTTGATCTCCGACTACGAAGCCGACTTGCTGCGATACCCGCCGATCCCGGCGGATTCGCCGCCCATCCGGGTGACGGCCGAGCAATTGGCGAATGCCTACCGCCTCAATGCAAAAGAGGCCGAGGAAAGATTTGCGATGAAGCGCCTGATCGTGTCCGGATACCTTTTACCGCGTGAACCACGTGGGTCGACAGTGAAATTCGAGACCGGCACCGACAGCGGCAAAATCGAAGTGAAGGCGGCAATGTTGCCAGTCGAGTATTCCCACCTTCCTACTGATGAGCCAGAACTCTGCTTGCTAGGGAACTTTTACGGAAAGGGTTCGTCGTCTGTGCTCCAGCTGGAAGACGCCCGATATTTCGATCCGGATTCGGCGAATTCAAACGTCCAACGACTTACGGCGGACTATTTTCCGATGGAAGCGAACCGCACATGGAACGTGCTCCGAGTGAACTTCACCGAACCACCGTCAGCTCCGGTCAAACTACCGAAATTCGGGCCGAAACCGAAGCCGATTGAGCACGTGGTGACCAAGTTGCATTACCGGATCAACTCGGACAAGGTTTTGCAAACGTTGCAACTTCAGGCGGGCACGATCCCCTTCGAATCGGCCTTCCCCGATGCGAGCGCGGTGAAGTGGGTCGGCAAACCGATGCCCCTCACTTCGCCGTTCGTCCCGATCATCGAAACGATCAAATTGCGAACGACGGACTGGTTCGTGGAGTACGGCACCCGCACTCCGAAGACCGATGACGAACGCCCCGCGTCAGTCCCCGGAACAGATCCGAAGGATGCGGGCTTGAACTGGCAACCGCTCTTGCGTTTGAATTCCAAACTCGGCCGCGTCTGGAGCTACGAACTCGCGCCAGGTGTCCGAGTCCAAACGGCCGTGGAATCGTTCGGGAACGACTCGACCGGTCGGCCGAGTGTCCGGTTGCTTTCCACACTGACGGATGACAAAGTGAAGTCCCGTCAAATAGAAACAGCGGTGACCTTGGTGAAAGGTGTCGGCGAAGTCCTGCGTGTCGTCACCCTGCACGACGGGGATTCGTCCCGGGTGGTCATGGAACAGCGAATCGAATCGGAATCCAAGCCGGCCGAATTGAAATCGACCGGCTCAAAAGGGAAAAACTAGCTCACCACGATCAAGTCTAGCTTCTTGTCAATGAGAGGGATCCACCCGTTCGGCAGCGGGGCGTAACTGTTCTTCGCCAGCATCGCCTGGCCGTCGTGGATCACCCAGCGGAAGAAATCGACCAACTCTTTGCCACCCTTTTCGTCGGCTTGGCGGACGTGAAATACCGCCCAGGCGCAGCCAACAATGGGATACGAAGTTTCGCCGGGTGGGTCGGTGAGCGTGAAGCGCAAATCATCGGGAACAATGCGGAGTGACGCGGCCGCGGCTGTGACCGATTTCAAATCCGGCTCGATGTAACTCCCTTCTTTGTTCTGAACCCGCCCCACCTTGAGCGTCTTTTCCTTCGCATAAATCAGTTCCAAGTAACCAATCGCACCTTCGGTTTTGTTGACCTCCGCTGCGATCCCATCATTCTTCTCCGCTTTGGTCAAACCGACGAGACCCAATGGCCAACTCGGCATCGTCCCTGGGCCGACTTTCTTAGCGAAGCCGGTCGGGTCGGCTTTACACAGATAGTCGGTGAACACAGCGGTCGTGCCACTGCCATCTTTGCGAACAACCACTTTGATGGGTAAGTCTGGAAGGGTCACATCCGGGTTCACCTGGGCGAGGGCGTCGTCGTTCCAACGCTTGATTTCACCCGTGAAGATCTTAGCCAACACTTGGCCTGTGAATTGCAACCCTTTTTTGGTAACGAGCGTCGGCAGGTTGTACGTTGGCACCACGGCACCGAGCGCCAGCGGAATGTGAACCACATCGCCCCGTCCTATCACCTGCTTCGTTTGCTCATCGGTAAGAAACGCTTCCGTGCAGGCGAACCGGCTGGTGCCGTTCAAGAAGCTGGTCACCCCCTTCTCCGAACCGATCGACTGGTATTTGACTTCTACGCCGGAATTCTCAAGGTACTTCTGCGACCACCGATCCAGTGCCCGCTTCACGAACGACGAACCGCTGCCATTCAAAACCAATCCGTTCACTGCCACGGGTGTCACGGTCGGTGTGGTGGGTTCTGCAATGGTGGGCATCGGCCCAGTCGGTATGACATAAGCTTTGCGATTCGTTCCAGCCAAATACCAATACACGCCGCCCGAGATCGCCGATGCGATCAAACCGCCACCGACACCGAGAACTAATGTTCGCCGCGAGAGTGGTTTGGTCAGCGCGGAAGTGATCGATTCGGCCGACGTCCGTTCATCGTCCGCCAGTTGTACCGGCGCAAAATCACCGTCCGGAACCGGGTTAGACGACGGCTGAACTCGGCTGTTTGGCGGAGCGAGTCTCGGCTTCGAAACCTGCGTACGGTAACTCTGCGGGGTGTCCGAAGGAAACGCCTGTTGCAACCTCGAGACGCGCGAGGCTGGCCCACCCGTGCGATCATCGGCGAACAATTTGGTGACCTGCGGCATCGAATCCGTCGGTGGTGGGCAGAGACCCAGTCGATACGCGGAAGGTGGGTGTTTGGGCATCTCGGCCGCAGTCGGAGGCGGCAAAGAATCGACGGCCCACGGAGCTAACTCGTTCCAAGCGTCTTCCATCGTCTGGGGTCGATCCACCGGACGCTTCGCCATCATCCGCTTGATGACAGTCGCGAGTTCTTCGGGGACGGCTTCGTTGAACGCGGTCGCGTCCGGTGGGGGCTGAATCTGGTGCGCTAGCAATTTGTTCGAAATGCTACCACCCGGGAAGGGAATCCGAGCAGTTAGTAAAAAGAAGAGCGCCGCTCCCAAACTGTAGACGTCCGATCGCGCGTCGGCATTGCCGCTGTCGAGGCCCTGTTCCGGCGCTTGAAAATCGGCCGTTCCGATGACCCGGTTGTCGTCGTAAATCGCGGTGAGTCCGTCGTTGAGAACAGCGTCTTTGTGGCGGGCCAACCCGAGGTCGACGACCTTGACTGTTCCCATGCGATCCAACAGCAAATTCCCCGGTTTCACATCGCGGTGGATCAGTCGAGCCAAGTGGGCGTGTTCCAGTCCTGCCGCCGCTTGACGGATGGCATCGACTGCTCGGGCCACCGGCATCGGCCCCGATTTCTTGACTAGTGAATGCAGATTGACCCCGTCGACGTATTCCATCACCAGGCACGGGCCGAGTTGTGTCCGATCCATATCGAACACGCGAACCACATTCGGATGATCGAGCGTGGCCACCGCCCGCGCCTCTCGGAAGAAACGTTCGATGGCACCAGGAGTCGCCATAGTGTCGGAATTGCCTCCCGAGGTGAGGATGATCTTGATCGCCACGACTCGCCGTAGCAAGAGATGCTCGGCGAGATAGACGTCACCCATCCCGCCACGGCCGAGGTGTTCCAGCAGCTTGTATCGTTGCGTCAGAAAAAACGAACGGGACTCGCCGGTGAGCAAGGCTTTCGCTTGAAACGGTGTCAGAAATCGGTGTTTGACGAGCAACCGAGCCGCTTCCAGGGCGTCCGAATCTTCTGGAATCCGCGCTTGGGCAATGGTCGCTTCCGGCAGCAGCCCGCTCTGAGAAATTCGATCCAAGAAATCGTAGGTAGCTACGGGTGAAGACATAATAACGGCGTGTCCTCGTGATTGTCGCGTCCCGAACTTTCACGTTAGAAACATACTCGTAATTTAGTGGTTGCTGTTCTCCAAGAAGTGAAGAATGGAAGAAGAATCGACCACCTACTCCGATGCAGACGGGTAACATTATGATTAAGAAATGAACTTGGGAGTGATGTCTCTAAGGGTGATTCTGAGCTGTTGCGGCCAGCCGGTAAGACCTCACTTGCGAATTTCCGGCACGTTCCAGAACGCGGGCCGTTTGAATGGACTCACCCCTCAACTTCGACTCGGCACACTGCCATTATCATAGAAATTAGCGATCCGCCGCCGTATCCGGTTCGGCGCGAAGTCGAACACATAACATTCTGGTCTCACGACGATTTCTTGGCACGGTTCGTATGAAACGGTTCAAAGCAACTGCTCTCGAATGGCGCACTGAAAATACGTTTCAGGGCTGCTGCATTCGCGCAGCATCAGCATCGGATTGTTCGATACGAATCTGACGAAAGTAAACTTCGCTGCGATATTCCAAGACTTGTCCAAAAACTGATCGAAGACTACCGCTATTTCATCATCTCGTTCAAACTTGGGTCAACCACGAAGAAATAGAGCGGCTTCGTGTATGATTCAAACATGCAAACTGCCAAGCCCAAACTGAAAACTGGTCGCCCCTCGAAGTTCGCGCCGGAAGCCGCTGCCGTGGTACTGGCGCACGTTCGCCGAGGATCGCCCCGGCATATCGCTGCGAACGCCGCCGGCTTGGGACGCAGCACGCTCATGCGGTGGTTGGCACGCGGAAAGAAGGAACGCCGGGGCCAGTTTCGGGACTTTTGGGACGCCCTTAAAAAGGCTGAAGCCGAATTGGTGATCGAATTGGTCGAACGGATCAACACCGCCGCCGAACGCGGGACTTGGCAAGCCGCCGCTTGGACGTTGGAACGGCGTCACCCGGAACAGTTCTCGACTCACGCGAAGGAACTGGCCGCACTCCGGAAGGAAGTGGTCGAACTCCGGTTGAAGGTTCCGCCGGAAGAAACAAAACCGGAAAACAAATTGGCCGACTTGCTGGAGAAATTACTTCACGACCAAACGACGCTGGCACACGCCCACATTTCACAGCAACCGCCGAACTTAGAACTATAAATTCAGCACGCTTGAAGGCTGTCCGCTCTGCCGAAAACTCACTTTCATAGCCCTGAATACTCAGGGCTTTTTTCGTTTCTTTACTGTGGAATCCTGCTTTCCACTGATCTTGGCGTCCAAAAAAGACATCGGAGTATGTGGGTCACATCAACGAATCATTCAGCACAACTCGTTGTCCTCCAGCGTTTTGCGACTTTTCAAGAAATCCATTAAAACCAACCGCTCGCTCGGGCAACGTTTGATTCCACGATGAATTGACCTGACCTGTCAGCACGGGTTCCCTCCGGGCGTTTCGGGTGGGCATTTGGGGCGTCCTGATTCGCTTCGAGCCAAGTAGACCGATGCTGCGGGAGTGACGGAACGGCCGGTTCCCGCCCGGCCGTTAGTGTGTGACTGAGGGATTCCTTGTCGCGAATAGGCTGTTGATCATTGTCACCCGAACCTTTTGAGGACATTCCATGATTCCGATTCAAACCCCGCCCGTAGAAGCCGTCGCGCTCGATGGCCCCGCTGCTGCAAGGCTTAGCGGCTTGTCGGCGAAATCGCTCGAACGCCGTGCTCTTGAAGGCGAACCGGTCGGCCGCTTGAAAGTCGGCCGCAGGGTGCTGTTCCACCGTGCAACCCTCGAAGCTTGGTTGGCGAGCTAAGCGAAATTACAAACCGTCCCGACCTCCCTTTAACCACCGTGGCCGCAACTCACCGGAGACTTCGCATGGTCGATACATCGTTGATTGAACGCATCATCGCCGAAGGTGCCATCGGGTGCGCGGAAGCGGCCCGCTTGTTCGGTACGTTCCGCTCCGGGCGCCCGTGCCATCCGGCGACGATCAGCCGCTGGTGCATCTCTGGTGTTCGTGTGCGCGACGGGCGGAGAGTGAAGCTTGAACACTTCCGAGGCGCCGGAAAACTCATGACCTCGAAACAAGCGATCTTCCGTTACTTGGCCATACAGCAAGAACCGGCGGAATCCGCCCAACATGAGAAGATTCCGATTCCAACTCCTTCTGAGCGCCGCCGTTCCATTGAAGCCGCCTCGCGCGAGTTGGAAGCGGCCGGGGCATAACCGATTCACCCAACGCGAACTTCACGTGTCAACGATCCGGCCGGCTTCTACACGAATGGTAAAGCTTTATGACACTTGCACACCTGAGCGAATAGCATCTCGAAGACTTGCGAAAGTCTGGTTTGAGCGATGCCACTATCACCGCTTGCAAATTCCGCACGGAGTCCGATCCTGTGCAAGTCGCCCGATACCTTAACTGGAAGTATCCAGCAAAGTTACTCGGCCCGTGCCTGTGCATTCCCTTCTATGGCCCGGATGGGAAGTTCCTTGACTATGTCCGCGTCAAACCTGACAAGCCACGACCGGGGAAAAACGGAAAGAAACCGCCTAAGTACGAAAGCCCGGTGAAGGAGCCGAATCGAGTCTATTTCCCTCCACTCACACGCGGAGCAACACTCAATGACCCAACAATACCATTGCTTATCACCGAGGGGGAAAAGAAAGCCGCGAAGGCGGATCAAGAAGGATTTCGTTGTCTCGGTCTTGTTGGTGTCTACGGTTTCCAAAACAAACGAGAAAAGAACGATGATGGGATAACGACGCTCCGCGAGAATTGACCGACGCCTTGCAATCCGTGATCTGGGAAGGCCGAAACGTACTCATCAGTTACGACTCCGACGCCGTCGATAACAACAACGTCCGACTCGCCGAGTGGCACCTCGCGGAAACGCTCACCGCCGTTGGGGCAGTTGTAAAAGTTGTCCGCATCCCTCCGGCAAAAAATGGATCCAAACAAGGTATTGGACTTCCCCACGAAAAACGGGCGCGTAGTTAAGAGTTTTCGGAACATTCGAACTCCGCCGGGGCGACGTACCCCAGCGACGAGTGTAGGCGCATCCGGTTGTAGAACACTTCGAGGTACTCGAACAGGCTCCCCTTCG
>JANXWE010000332.1 GCA_025351325.1 Fimbriiglobus sp. | reverse complement strand
CCTGCTCATCCTCCGCAATTTGATGCGCAATCTGGATCCGAAGATCGCCCGGGATTGCACCGTCGCGTTCTTCAAAATCAACATGACCAACGTCCGCCACCGCATGAAATCTCGGCGGAAAAACAGTCAACCAGATGACTTTCCCAGCGACGAGGTGCTCAGCTATGACGAACTCGGAACCATCCACATCGCCCTCGGAGAAGTCCTCGAACGCAGCCGTCCGAAGGTCGACGACGGAGATGATTCGGCAGGCCCGAATCGACCCGTCGACGTTCCTCCGGTACCTTCTGATGGCGCCGGGGGTGCGCGACCCGATGGCCCCGGTTCACACGGAACTTCAGAACCATCTGAGCACCCATCGCCATGCTCTGGTGGAGCTGCCGAGGGATCACGGGAAGACGACCCAGGTCTGTCTGCGCGTCTTGTGGGAACTGGGCCGCGATCCGAACTTGCGAATCAAAATTGTGTGCGCGTCCGAAGCGGGTCACCCGACTGCTCACGCGGTGCGGCTCGCCCGGAATCCGAGGGCTCAATCGATCAAGATGATCGACAACCCGGGTCGCCACTGGGAACCCAATTGGTTGTGGTCGCTGACGAACTTCCGCTCGTGCCACCGGAGTGTGAAACAGCACACGGGCAAGGCGAGCCGAGTCGGAGTCTTTGCGGTGCCGGTGCAAAACGGGACGGTGCGATTGAAGGGAACCGCGGGAATCGTCGACGCGAGCCAGCAAGAGCTGTTCGACGAGATGACCACATTCCCCTTCGGGAGCCACGACGATTTACTGGATGCCACCGCGACCGGGACAGAGTATTTGCAAATGCAGCGCAAACCACGGCTGTGGGTGTGAGCAGCGTTTTAAAACCCAAGAGGAACGCGGATGACGCGGATGATGCCCGGGATGAAGAGGATCCGAAAGAAATGCATTTTTTCTGATCCTCTTCAATCCTGTCTTTTTCCGCGTCATCCGCGTCCCTCTTCATCTGGACTCCAAGGATCGTTGGCATACCCAATCCCGAACTGTTGGTTTGTCAAGTCAGTGAATTTGGTATTCTGGATGCAGAAGAACACTGTGGAATCGCCCCGGAACCGGTAGGAACACGACCCATGCAAGACTTCCCCCTCCGCAAGATCGACCACGTTCGCTTCTTCGTAGGCAACGCCCGGCAGAGTGCCTTCTTCTACCGCAACGCCTTCGGATTCGAGGTCGTCGCGTACGCCGGTCTCGAGACCCGGATGAAGCAGGAAGCGGGGTACGTTCTCCGTCAGGGTGAGATCACATTCGTGTTGACGTCGCCGTTGAATTCCGCGCATCCGGAGAGCCAACGGCTGGTGACCCACGGGGACGGTGTCATGGAAATCGCCCTCGACGTGCCCGATGTGAAGGTCGCCTATGCGGAGGCGATTCGGCGTGGGGCCAAGGGCGTCTTCGAACCCCAAGCCCTGACGGACGAACAGGGGACTTACGAACGAGCGAGCATCCTGGCTTACGGCGACACGGCCTACAGTTTCGTGAATCGGGATCGCTACCACGGGACGTTCGCACCGGGCTATTTGCCGATCGAACCGGATCGGTACAGTGTCAAAACGGCCCGGCCCGTCGGCTTGGCGGCCATCGACCACCTGGTCGCCAACGTCGAGGAAGGGAAGATGAACGAGTGGGTCGAGTTTCACCAACGGGTGCTCGGATTCCAACAATTGCAGCACTTCGACGACAAAGACATCAGCACCGAGTATTCCGCGCTCATGTCGAAAGTGGTTCAAAACGGCACCGGGCGGATCAAGTTTCCGATCAATGAGCCAGCCCAGGGAAAACGCAAAAGTCAGATCGAAGAGTACCTTCAATACTACGGCGGGCCGGGAGTGCAACACATCGCCCTGATCACGGGCGACATCATCAAAACGGTCACGGCGCTGCGTGACAACGACGTGTCGTTCTTGCGGGTTCCTCAGAGTTACTATGACGGTCTGCCCGCTCGGATCGGCCCCATCCGCGAAGACTTGGCAGCGCTCGCCGAACTCGGCATTCTGGTCGACAAAGACGACGAAGGGTACATGCTGCAAATCTTCACGAAGCCGGTCGCGGATCGGCCGACGCTGTTCTTCGAGATCATCCAGCGACGCGGTTCCAAGAGTTTCGGCAAAGGGAATTTCAAAGCCTTGTTCGAGGCCATCGAGCGCGAACAAGACAAACGCGGTACACTCTGACATTGGGCTTCAACCGAGAGTCACCTCCATGCCACCCTACTTGCGACTCGGTTCGATTCCCGCGAAGCGGCACACCAAACATGGGGTTTCGCCGGGGTATTTGGGCGAAGGACTCTACTACGAAGAAGTCATAAGCACCCAGGGCTTCAGTCGGGCGTACAGCATCGCGTACCATTTGCGGCCACCGACGCGGGTGCGAAAAATTGAAGCCGCAGCGGGCGTGATCGTGGAACGCGCTCCTCAAGATGTCCTTCGGCACCATCACCTGAAAACGAGGTTGCTCCCCGTCGCGGGCGACCCGATCACCGGGCGGGTGCCACTGTTCACCAACGCCGATGTCACGCTTTGGCGGTGTCGCCCGGCACTGCCACAAGCGGAGTTGTTCCGGAACGCATTGGCCGACGAAATTCTCTTCGTACATCATGGGTCGGGGAAACTCCACACACTCTTCGGCACGTTGCATTTTCGACCGTTCGACTATGTGGTGATTCCGCGTTGTTCGACGTATCAATTGGAATTCGACGGTTCGGTTCAACCCGATTTGCTCGTCATCGAGTCATCAGGAAATATTGGCTTTCCGAGTCGCTATTTGAATGCGGATGGTCAGTTTCGGCTCGGGGCGCCCTTCTCGGAACGCGACCTGCACGGGCCGACAGAACTCGCCCCGATTGACCGCGACGACGAGACGACCGTGGTGATCAAAGACGGTTCCCGACAGTCGCGTTACACGCTGGCGAACCACCCGTTTGATGCCGTGGGTTGGGATGGCATGGTCTACCCGTACACGTTCAATGCGGACGATTTCGAGCCGATCACCGGTACCATCCACCAGCCGCCGCCGATTCACCAGACGTTCGAGAGTGCAGGCGGGTTTGTCGTCTGCACGTTCGCCCCCCGATTGCTGGATACCCATCCGAATGCGGTCAAGATTCCGTACGCCCATAGCAATGTGGAATCGGATGAAGTTCTGTACTACGTGCGTGGGAAGTTCGGTAGCCGGCGTGGCGTCGAAGAAAGCTCGTTCACACTGCACCCGCATGGCATCCCGCACGGCCCCCATCCCGGTACGATCCGGGCCAGTTGGGAGATGACCCGCACCGATGAACTGGCCGTGATGGTCGATACTTTCCGCCCGCTGCATTTGACCCGTCAAGCGGTGGAATACGACGACCCAGTTTACCCATTATCTTGGATGGATTGACCCATGCAGCATGAGCCGAACCCGCAGAACGTGCTCGAAACGTACCAGTATCTGACGGGAATCGTGACGCCCCGGCCGATAGCTTGGGTGACCACGATCTCGGTTTCGGGCGCGGTTAACTTGGCCCCGTTCAGCTTCTTCAACGCCTTCGGGGCGAACCCGCCCGTGGTGGTCTTTTCACCGACGCTGAATCGCAGCGGTGGTAAGAAAGACACGTTGCGAAACATCGAAGCGACCGGCGAATTCGTGGTGCACTCGTCCGTGGCCAAGCTGGCGGACAAGGTCAACCTGACATCGAAGGAGTTGCCACCCGACGATAGCGAGATCGAATTGGCACGGCTTCACACGGTGCCCAGTTTGAAAGTGAAACCGCCGCGATTGCAGGAAGCTCCCACGGCGATGGAATGCAAAGTGTTGCAAATCATTCCTCTGGGAACGGGTGGCATCTCCGCGAACTTAGTAATCGGGGAAGTGGTGATGTTCCACATTTCCGACGACGTGCTAGATCCATCCGGAAAGGTTGATCCACACAAGTTGCAGACGGTGGCCCGCCTCGGTCAAGATTTCTGGTGCCACACGAATGATTTGTTTGAGATGGCCCGGCCGTGATGCGAAGTGGTAGGCAGAGAAACGACTCAACTATAGCATGTTTAACGTATGTACCGGTTCTGCTGATTGGCGCGTCGCGCGTTACAGTCGCGCCAGGTGGCGCATTGGGTAAGTGGTGACGATTTTTCCGCTGGAAGTCATATCGCGTACGACCCGTCCAGATCATCCACACGGTACAATTTGTAATTAGCCCAGACCGGAGAATCGGTCTGCACGGATCAACTGCCCGCGCATTGTGCCGAGATGACCGATGTTCGTCGTTTCCCCGTCATGGGACGGCTCTGCCTCATTCGATGATCGTTGCAGAAATCGCGGTTGTCTCGGGACTGACGGTTGATTGAGATGAGTGAGTTTCAGGTGCGAAAAAGTTACCAGAACGATTGCCCCAGTTCCCCAAATCCACAGGAACTGTTTATCTTACGGGTTCGATCTGTCGATGAAATTCGTGTCGGAAACCCAGCCGTCAGCATTCAACCTAGGTTTTCCTAGCGGCCGCCCACGGCAAACCTGCGGTTGTTCCCGCGGAAGGTTCTGCCGAACCCATATTGGCCCCGGTTCCCCGACGCTTGCCCCCGCAAGCGAGGGGTGACGACCACCCGGTCGGTCGGTTCAACGGATTGAACCGAGCGGTCGGGCGGACACCCCACCGGGGACACGCGTTCGTAACGGAGTGCCCATGGCCATGAAAAAAGTGTTTACGACGGGGCAAGTCGCGAAGATTTGCAAAGTCGCCCCCCGAACCGTTTCCAAATGGTTCGACAGTGGTCGTCTGAAGGGGTATCGCATCCCCGGCAGCCAAGACCGCCGGATTCCACGAGAGCAGTTGATACGGTTCCTCAAGGACCACAACATGCCGCTCGGGGATCTCGAAGAAGAGGAACTTCACAAAGTGCTACTCATCGGCACCGAGAAACTCTTCAACGACCGGATCAAAGAGCTGTTGCCGGACTCCGAAGACTTCAAATTCGAGTACGCCAGCAGTGGCTTCCAAGCCGGGAGCTTGGCCCACAGTTTCAACCCGGATTCGATCGTCATCGACCTGTCTTTGGGTCGGAGCGAGTCGATCCAGATCACCGCGAATTTGCGGAAGATCGACGCCTACACCAGCACGCTCATCATTGGGCTGGCGGGTGAAGACGAAGCCGAACCCGACAAACTCAAGGAGTACGGGTTTGACGACATCTTCAAGAAACCGTTCGACGTGGCACTCCTCGGTGAACGTGTTCGCACGTTAGCCGAAGCGAAGCGCGAGAACTAACCGTGCCGGTAACCGAATAACTCCACGTTTTCGAGTAGGATCTCGGTGTGGAGTTGTTCGGCGTTTCAAGTTGTGGAAAAGAGTTCGTCCCAACTTGTCGCGTCAAGTATTCGGTCTGTCAACAGTTCGAGTCGAGCAAGCTCAGTGACCCGCTGCAATTCGGTCGCGACTGATGGAGTTGGGGTTCCAAATTTTTTGCTGCCCAGTCGAAGCAGAATTCGTCGCAAACCTTGACTCAGACCTTGACTCAAGCCCTTCTCGCGGCCTTCTTCGAGTATTGCTTGGTAGGTCGTCGATTCTTCCATCAACATACTCAACCTCCGGAATAGTGATTCGATCCGCACCTTGTCATGCCTCAACCCACAGAGAACGTAGGTCGATCCGAGTAAGCTTTTGAGAGTCCGATCGTCTAAATTGCGTTTCACAAGCGACTCGCGTAACCGATCCAAAGAACTTTCCATTTCAAGATTCGCTTCATCGGTCAAGAGCGCGAGTGGTGCTAATCCCAAACCGCTTTGTAGCCAATAGTCAACCGACCTCTCCCAGACCCGCTCGATGCGATAGCGAAATTCTGCAATCAAATTTCCGTTCGGAGCCATCCTTCTGTAAACGCCTGTTTGATCACTGGCCTGGGCTATTTGAGCGGCACAACACAAATCGCGTCGGTCGTGATCACTACGGCCCGTTTCCGTGCTGCGTCGAACGCCACGGTTCGTTCTTGACTGGGAATGCCACGTCGGCCGAGAGCAAGTACAGAGGCCGTGGCGACGAATCGCATGTCAGATCCTCCGGTGGGTCACTTCGTTCCGATGCAATACAAATGCGTGAACGTCCGCAGGTAAATCTTGCCATCGGCGAACGCCGGGGTGGCCCGGCAGCCGTCCGCGAGCTTATTTGAACTGACCAGTTCGTATTTTGGCTCGGCTTTGATGACGAACGTCGAACCATTTTCACCGGGGAAATAGATTGACCCTCCCGCCAACGTCGGTGACGCTGCATAGGCCCCGTCGATTTTCTCTTGCCAGACCTTTTTGCCGGTCTTGGCTTCCAGGCTGAACGCGACGCCGCTGTCGTTGACGAAGTAGAGGTGATCCTTGGCCGCGATCACGGAAGGTTTCGTCGGCCCTTGCTTGGTGAATTCCCAGGCAATGGCGTCTTTCCCGAGTTCGCCTTTCTGCCCGGCTTTGACGGCGACCATATTCGCGGTGTGTCCGCTACTCAAAATGATCAGACCGTTGGTCAGGACGGGCCGACAGGCTTCGTTCATGCCACCGTGGGAAATCCGCCAGAGTTCGTCCCCGTTCGTGGGGTTGTAGGCGATGGTCGCTTCCGCCGCCGGGGACACAAGCTGCGGTTTACCGTTCACTTCCAGAATGCTCGGTGTGGCGAATGCTTTTTTGTAGTCGCCGTTGTCGTTCTTGAACTTGATCGCGCGGTCTTTTTTCCAAGCTGTTTTGCCCGTTTCGGAGTGCAGTGCGACCACGTATTGTTGATCGTAGCCGTCGAACGTCAGGTGCAGTTTCTTCTCGAATAGAACGGGTGATGATGCCGGGCCACGCCAGTGGTTGCAGGGGAGATCGTCGCGTGTCCAGAGCACAGCGGCCGTTTTTGTATCGAGGCACACGGTACCATGAGTGCCGAAGTGGACGTAGACTCGGCCCGCTTCAATCGCCGGCGTCGGCGTGGCGAAACTGTTGTACTTCCGAATATCTGGTGGATCTTTCACGTTGAACAGCTTCACGTCGTGGACGACTTTCCCGCTTTGACGGTCGAGACAGACCGCGAACAGCTCCGAGCCATCTTCCTTCGCGGTCGTCAGCCAAATTTGTTCGCCCCAAATCACGGGAGACGACCAACCCTTATCGTGGATCGGTGTCTTCCAAAGGATGTTTTCTTGTTCGCTCCAAGTGGTCGGGTATCCGGCTCCCATTGCCACGCCGTCGCCGGTGGGCCCGCGAAACTGAGGCCAGTTTTCTTGGGCGTTGCACAAAGCACACATTGTGAACAGGATACCGAAGACGAAAGGGAGACGCATGGGAGAGGTTCCGGCGGGGGTGAGTGAACACCCGAAGTTTATCCGGAGCCCGCTGCGGAATGAAGCGCCAAATGGCTACATTGATGTTTCGGGACGGACTGGATCGAGGAGACATGATGAAAGCGGCGTTTATTGAAACGACTGGTACACCAGACGTCATCCGATACGGCGATTTGCCAAAACCGGTGCCGAAGGACGGCGAAGTGCTCGTGAAAGTCGAAGCGGCCGCCCTCAACCCCGTCGATACGTCGATCCGAGCGGGGCTAATCGCGATGCCGCTGCCGAGTCCCTTTATTCTCGGTTGTGATCTGGCCGGTACTGTTGAAGCAGTCGGCCCGAATGTGAAACGGTTCCGCACTGGGGATCGCGTTTGGGGAAGTAATCAAGGGTTGCTCGGTCGCCAAGGAACATTCGCCGAGTATTGCTGCACATCTGAGGAATGGCTCTATCCACTCCCGACGGGGGTTCGGGCTGAAGATGCGGCAGCCTTGGCGCTCGTGGGAATCACGGCCCATTTGGGTCTGTTTTGGCGAACGAACCTCAAAGCGGGTGAGACCATCTTTGTCAACGGGGGCACCGGTGGCGTCGGCATGGCGGTGGTTCAAATGGCCAAGGCGGCCGGTGCAAAAGTCATCACCACGGTCGGTTCGACGGAAAAAGCGGACATAGCCCGTGAGTTTGGGGCCGACAGTGTCGTCAATTACAAGACCGACGATGTTGCGGAAGCGATCAAAGCCTACACGCAGGGCAGGGGAGTTGATGTCTGGTTTGAAACGACCCCTCCGACCGATTTTGATCGCACGATGGACGCCATGGCTCCACGGGGCAGAATCGTGGTGATGGCCGGTCGGCAAGCCAAACCGGTGTTCCCGAATGGTGCCTTTTACGTCAAAAGTTTGTCGTTATTCGGATTCGTGATGTTTGCCATGACGCCGGACGAGCAACGTGCCTGTGCCGTGGACATGAATCGATGGATGACCGAAGGAAAGTTGAAAGCGTTGATCGGCAAAGTTTTCCCATTTTCGGAGTCAACTGCGGCCCATAAGTTGCAAGAGGACAACACGTTGGGGAAGAAAGGGACTCTGGTCGGTAAGATCGTACTGATACCGAATCAGTAACGGGAAATGGAATTATTTGGTTTCTCATGCCCCGCTTGCGAATACTTTGTCAGATTTTCCGAAATATTGGGTAGTTCTTCCTATCAGCACACCGGATGTGCCTCATTCCTTGTCGAGGCGTCTTCATCATGACACACACTTTCGTTCGCCCGCTTGCGATTTTGTTGTTGGCTGTAGCCGGATCGGCTGTCGGTGACTCGTCGGCCCAAGCCCAGTTTTATGGCTCCAACTCGTACTACAACACGCCGTACTCGTTGCCCTACAACTTCTACTCGTACCAGTATCAGTCCGTGTCCGGGATGAACTCCAACGGGCCCTATCAGTTCTCGCGGTACTCGTACAACTACGGGCCAGTTCCGCAGTACAATAATTTCAACAACTCCAACTATTACGTCCCGCCGGCGGGCACAATGTCGGGCGGCTACGGAACAGCCCACGACAATCAGAACCCAGTTTTGGATCGACAGCGAAGTGCCTTGAAAAGTGCGCAGAACAGTGCCAAATATGCCGCGCCGACCACAGCAAACTCGAAACTCGATTTCGATAGCTGGCTTTCAGAGCAATCGACCCGCCGGGATTCGAACAACCCAATGCAGCCCGCGTTGGAAGTCGCGCTGCTCAACCCGAACGACGACCAACTCCTGTCCGGGCAAGCGCTCAACGACTTGGCGGCGCGGATACTGTCGCTCGAATCCAAAGGAAAGAAAGCCACGCCCGGATTGTGTCCTCCGGAACTCGTCGACAAAATTATCTTCACCGGCGGTGGTGCGGCCGACGCGATCAATGGCTTTCACAACGCCAAGATCGACTACCCTGAAATCCTGAAAATGCCCGATTTCACGATGCTGGTGCAGGCTTTCGATCAAGCGTATGCCCCAATTTCGGATGCGGTTCAAGCGGGCAAGAAGGTTTTGCCGGCCGACGTCGAGCGACTATTAACCGTAATCGAAAAATCGAAACCGACGACCGAACCGATGATTCGCTCGGCCCCGTTCAAAGATGCGAAAGCGATTCTTGCGTTTTATGCGTCCCTCGAAGCGGGATTGAAGTATCTCAAATTGCCCGAATCGGTCGGGGTCATCGGTGGCAAATGGAACAGCATTGGCGTGAACGTCAGTGATCTCGTCAAGCACCTTCACAAGTTCCAGATTCGCTTTGGCCGATCGGAAAGTGGCGACGACGCTGCCTACGGCTCGCTTCACCGGGGGCTGTTGGCCTACTACGCAGCCTTATCTCAAGCGAAGTAGAAATGGGTGGTGGGTGCGCACAAAAATATTCCGAGTGCTGGCAGGGTTGCTGGCACTCTTGTTTTTGGGGTTTCTGCTGTTTGGTGACCAGACTGGTCGTACCCTCCAAGAATTGGTCGGATTTTGGACAGTCTGCTGCCTGTTCAGTCTGTTTGCGTTGCTCGGTACCGAACCGGCCGAACGATTTATCTGTTACGTGACCGGAATGGAATACGACCAACCAAATCGAAAGTAGCCACTTTGAAAGGGTGCAACAATTGTTTCTGTCACACGGACCGACCCAAATATCGGCAGGACACCGCTCAAAACGAAGAAACTGGCAAAGCCAACAGCACTCACCAAAATTAACGCAACTCCGAACACAACGATCCGAACCCATGACCGGCCCATCGTTTAAGATGGTATCGCAATCGTCATTCTGTCTGCTGCACTTGTTTCCGCTGCTTCCATTGGTTCCGCAGGGGGGAGGGGGGTACTCTCTGCGGAAACAAGTGTAAACGTCAGAGTAGTACCGGGATGGCCAAGCGCCACGCCAGAATCGGTTGGCGCACCCATTTGAAAGTTCGGCTTGCAACTGAACTTGGCCGAGTAGTACACTCCTACCCGAATTGAAGAACGGAGCAGGATGCTCCAATCGGATCGACACCACGGAGGGCTTCCCAGATGGCCGCACGCTCGCTTCCCGCTCCACCGCCTCGTCCGCTCATCGGCATCAACACGGACTTCTACGCGCCCAAAAACGGCCCGGCTTTCGTCAAGTTGAACGCGGCCTACTTCGATGCCGTTCTCAGCGCCGGCGGCCTGCCGATCCTGATTCCGCCGCTCCGCAAAGACAATTTCGCCGAAGTCGAAACGCTCCTCGACCTGCTCTCCGGTATCATCCTGACCGGCGGCCTCGACCTCGATCCGCGTCGCAACGGCATGCAAATCACCAACGCGGTCCAGCCGATGGCCGCCCGCCGCGAAGATTGCGACCGCTTCGTGTTGAACCGAGTCGTCGAACGGAAATTGCCCCTGCTGGCGATCGGCGCCGGAATGCAACTCCTGAACGTCTACTTCGGCGGCACGCTGCACCTGCACCTGCCGGCCGACATGCCCAAGGCGTTGCCGCACTTCGATCCGTCGGGAGGGCCGCACCGCCACATGGTCACGGTCGAGCCGCGGACGACCCTCGAAGACATCTTCGGCGCCCCCGAACTCCGGGTGAACAGCACCCACCACCAGGGGGTGAATCAGATCGGCAAGCAGTTGAGAATCGCGGCGAAGTCGGCCGACGGCGTCATCGAGGCCATCGAAACGACCGACGAAGAATGGTTCTGCGTTGGTTTGCAATGGCACCCGGAGTGCGACACCGCGTCGGCATTGGATCGACAGATTTTCGAGTGCTTCGTGCAGTCGGCCGGTCGCTTCGCCGAAGAGCCGATGCTGGCCGTGGCGTAACGGATTATTTCACCGGTGCAGCGGCAGGCGGAACGCTGCCGCTGCGACCGGTCGCCGCGAGGTAGTCGGCATAGGCTCTGTAAAACTCGGCCAACGTGTTGGCCGCTTTGCTCTGGGCCTCGGCCGCGTTGAGTTCGCGCAGATTCAAATCGACGATGTCGCGTCCGCCTTCGATCACCCGTTTCTTCTCGTTGTCCGCGACCTTTTCCGCCTCGCTCAATTCTAATCGCGCTTGCTGAAGTCGGTCGGCCGTCAGTGCCAAATTGCTGTGGCTATCCAACACTTCGGTGCGGATCGAATCGCGGGCGAACCGCTCTTGCTGGAGGAGTTGGTTCATTTGCAGCATCGCTTTGCGAGCGCGGCCCTGCGCTTCGCGGCGCTGCCAGGGCATCTCGAAGGTCACGAACGCCGAGGCGTTGGTGGTGTCGGAGGCGAAGATGTCCGTGCCGGTGAAGCTCTTTTTGCCGTCGCCCAAGTCTTGCGCGATCACCGCCCCGACGTTGAGCGCCGGGTTGAACTGATTCAGCGCGAGTTTGAGATCGACCGCCAGCCGCTGCTTCAACAGTTCGAAGCGTTCCACCTCGGGGCGCTGGGCCAGGGCCGATTGGACATCGGCCTCTTTTTGATCCGGATTGACCGGGATCGGCTTCGCATCGAAGAAGCCCGCCGGCAACTGAGCCGCCGTCGGCACCATGGGCAGACCGGCGTCGTCGCGCAAATACAGCGACAGCTCGAGTGCCGATTGCTGCACGAGCCGTTCAACGGAGAGGAGCCGACCACGGCGGTCGAAAATCGAACGGCGGTTGTCGTCGACACGGATCACGTCTTCATTCCCGGCTTTTAACCGACCCTCGAAGAACTCTTGGCGGTCTTCCGCGAGTTTCAAAAGCCCCCTGGCGATCCGATACTGCTCCCCGGCGGCCACCCAACCCCAGTACGACCGGGCCGCATTCCGTTGGATGTCGAGCAACGCTCGTTTGATCACGGGCTCGGCGAGTTGCTGGGAGATCTGCGCTTGGCGAAGCGCGGCCCGGCGCCGGTCGATCGGCGCGTCGCGCAGCAGCGGCACTTGGACCCCCGCCCGCAACTCGCCGCCGTCGCTGGTCTTCTGCCCGCCGTTGTACACGGCGAAGTCGCCCAGCCCCGTGCGGTAGCCGGCGAAGGCGCTGCCGCCGGAGCGGGCCAGCGGTTGTTCGGCGACCACATCGAATCGGCGATTTCCGAACGAACCTTCTTGGGACGTGAAATTGCTACGCAACTGGAGGTCGAATGCGCCCTCCGCTGTCAGGCGATCTGCCGCGGCGATCCCGCGTTCTTCTTGAATGCTCAAGAGCAGGGGGAAGCTCTGCGTCACGCTGGCCAACACATCGTCGACCTTGAGGTTGCTACCGAGCTTCGGACGCACCACCGGGATTTCTGCAACCACTGGCAGCACCGCAGGCAGCGTATTGGCTGGCAACGGACCTGGTGGAAGAATTGGCTCACGGATCTGGGCCGTCTCCGGCATTGGGCTGCGGGTCGCGCAACCGAATGTCAGTACCGGTAGCCCGGCTAAAAGTGTCACCAGCTTGTAGCGGCGCATCCTTGGCCCCCGAACAATTACCGTTTCTGCACCGGCCCCAACGGTGCCGCCCCATCCTTGGTCTTGATCGCACGTGCTGGCGGGAATCCGTTGAGTTGCCGCCAGAGTTCTTGCCCCAGCATCACCCGTTTGAGCATCACCCAACCTTGGGCACGCACCCCTTGACGGAGCAAGTCTTGTTCGGGCCAGGGCCGACCCGTTGGATCCGGTTCGACCAAGATCCGGAACTGCCCCCGATCGTCCGCGGTCGGATCGCGCAGGTAAACCCTTCCCCCGAAGGTGCCCGCTGCCGTTTCCGGAAACGCCACGAACTGCACGGCGGGCCATCCTTCAAATTGAAGGATCACCGGGTCGCCATCTTGAACCAACGGGAAGTCGTTCCCATCCAGCAATAGTTCGCAGACGATACCGGGGTGCTCGTCACGCGTCAATGACGCGATGGCACCCGGTTTGCCGATTGTGGTCATCAAATTGGCAGGCAGCGCAGGCCCGGTAAACGGGGCGACCGCAAACAGCCCAAATGCCGATCCGACTTCAGCCGCGACCGCTACCGAGGTTCGTTTGCGATCCCGGATATCGGGGACGATGATGCCGAGCCGTTCGCCGGGGCGGACGAGCTGGCCCCCCGCCTCACCGTTTTGCAGAATCCGGAAGACGGTGCCATCGGTTGGCGAAAAGATCGTCTGTTGGCGTTGCCGGGCAATCCGTGATTGCATCCCCAATAACGTCCGGCGGTAGTTCTGTTCCGATTCGAGGGCTTGATTCAAATTCGCCCGCTCCGAGTTGAGCTGCGCCTGGGCGACCTTCTCGATCTCGCCCACACGCTTCTTGGCCCCTTCGAGTCGCCGGATGTTGGAATCGAGCCGCTTGGTGAGAGCCGCTTTCGATTTGTCGGCGATCACTTGTTCTTGCCGGGCGTTGTCGAATTCCTGCTCGGACACCAACGGCGCGGCCTGGCCGTCCTTCCCGATGTTTTTGAACTGCTTCTCCACCCGCTTGAATGTGATGTCGGCCCGCACCAAGCGGGCATCTGCTGCCAGGACTTCCAACCCCAGCGCTTCGATGACCCGCTCCTCGGCGAAGACGAAATCTTCCTGTTGGCCGACTTGGAGTTGCCGGGCCAGATCGATGTTGGTCGTGCGCGTACTCACCTCTTGGACGCGTTGCACCGAGAACGTCACTTGCGACTGGATCGCCTGCTCTTCGTCTTGGAGCCGCTCGATTAGAAGCGCATCGTTGTCAATCATCTCGACCATCAAGTCGCCGGCTTTCAGTCGGTCGCCCTCGTTGACGTGCCATTTCTTGACCCGCCCTTCGATGGGGGAGACTACGAATTGGGGTCGTTCGACCGGGTTGAACGCGATGGCTCGACCGTTGGCGTGAACCGTCTGCTGCCACGGAATGAAGATCAACGCGATCGGAAGCAGCACCAGAAACACGATGGCGGCACGGGCGAGCACGCGTGTGATGCGCGGGGTGATGGCGAGCCGGGCCGACTCCAAAGGGTGCGGTGCCTGTTCGATATGAATCCCCATATGCGGGTTCCGTTTGATTTTGGTGAGGCTGTCGTCCGCGTCACATTTTTGGTCGTTCGAGCACAACCATCCGGTCACATAACGCCGCAATTTCGGGACTGTGGGTGACCACCAACAGAGTCCACGGGGTGTCGCGGGCCATGATGGCGGGCAGTACGCGATCTCGGATGCCGCGATCCATGGTGTCGAAGGTTTCGTCGAGGATCAGCAATCGCGGTCGGCCGACGATGGCCCGCGCCAGCATCAAGCGGTTCACTTGCCCCAATGATAACGGGGCGCCGCCGGTGCCCATCGCGGTTTGCAAACCCCCCGGCAGTTCGAGAATCGTTTGCAACAATCCGACACTTTCTAAGGCGGCGCGCGCCTCCAGCAAGGTGATCGTCTCCCGGCCCATCCTCAAGTTCTCGAGTACCGTCCCCTCGAACACTTCGACGCCCTTAGCCAGTGCTGTGTGGGCACGCACCGATTCCAAACTGAGATCGCGCAGATCGAGCTGATCGATCTCGATTCGGCCCTGTTCGGGTTGCCGAAGTCCGAACAGCAATTCGACGAGCGTCGATTTCCCTGAACCGTTCGGCCCCGTCAGTGCGACATGTTCCCCCGGTTCGAGCGTCAGGTTGAACCGCTGAATCGCGGGCCGACCGTGCAATTCGTAGGCGAAAGTCACATCTTGCACCGCCACCCGTGCCCCGCGATCGGCCCCCGGATGTGGTTCGCCGCCGGCCCGTTCCAAAGGTAAGTCGATGAGGTGGCCCAGTTTATCGGCCGCCGCAAGCAAGTCGTAAAAGCTCTCGAACTGCTTGCCGAATTTGGTGAACGACGCGACCACCAGTGTGACGACCACTTCGGCCGCGACGAGTTGGCCGAGTGTCAATTGCCCTTCCGCCACGAGGTAGCCACCGAGGGCGAGCAGCCCGGCGATGGCCACGGATTGCAGAAAAAGAGCGAAGCCATACTGCCGGATGACGGTGCGGAAATGGCTCTGCCGGGCCTTCAAATAATCGCCGGTGAGCGCATCCGCTTTAGAGCGGGCCAGTGCCGGGCCACCAGCCAGTTTGAACGCGATCCGGTGCCGGGCGACTTCCTCCATCCACCCGGCCACCCGGTACTTCATGATCGATTCTTCGATCGCCGAGCTGACTGCCCCCCGGCCGAGGACGAACACCATGAATGCCAAACTGAGAATCAGAATCACATCGTAGCCGATCAAGGCGTTGTCGTAGAATGCCAGCAATAGCAGGCCGATGAGCGTTTGGAGCGCGATCATCACGCCGTCCAGAAGTAGGGTCGCGCTCGCTTTTTGCACCGTGAGGACATCGAAAAAGCGGTTCACCAATTCGGGGCCGTGCTGCTCGTCGAACGCTTGCGAATCGACCCTGGGCAGGCGGAAGGCCAAGTCGTCCACGACGCGGACGAAGATGCGCTGCTGGATGTACTCCACGGTGATCGTTTGAAGAAGCTGCATGAATGCTGCGAGGGCCAACGCGACGAAGAGAGCCGCACTGAGAACGAGTACCTGCTGTCCGAGCGTTTGCAACGCCGCCGTGTTGACGACCGCCATAGCCACCACCGGTACCGACAAGTTCAACAGACCGATGGCCACCGCGAAAATGACGACGATCCAAATGTCGCGCAAATCGGGTCGCAACAGCGACAGTACCCGCGCGAAAGGGGTCATGTGATTCGCCACCATCGTTTCGACCCCCACAGACGCTTCCTGTCTCCAGAAGTTGCTATGCGAAGCTCACCAGAATTTTCAACATCGTCTGTGCCGAGTTGTTGTTGTCGGTATTGACCCCACTCGAGGTTCTGATTATTGCCCAAGCGAATTTCGGGGGCGGTCAGGACTGGGGAACGCTGTGAATTGGCAAAAGATCCTCTGCGCGTCGGGATTCGCGGTCGGTGTGGCCGGCTGTCGCACGCCGCCAGCTTACGAAAGCGCCGCGCTGCCACGGTTCCTGATCGATCCCGCTCCGGTAGTCGTGGCGACCCCCGAGGCCGACGAACCGAAGCCGGTTCCCAAGGCCGACCGACCCGTCGTGACACTCCCCGATGCAGTCCGAGAGTGCGTGTTGAACAATATGCGGCTCAAAGCCGCCGAAGAGCAGATCCGGAACGCGCAGGCGGACTACGTCACCGAATCGTTGATCCCGAATTGCCAGTTGATGGCCGACGCGCAGCTCTTGCCGGTCTCGGTGGTCAATTTCGACAACCAGGCCGGGCCACCGCAATACGATGCATTGCTCACGGTGCCCATTGATTGGTTCGTGTTCGGCAAGCGTGTCGCGGCCCGTGCCGCCGCGCAGTTGAACGTGGATGTTGCCCAAGCCACGTTCGCGGATCAAATTCGGCGTGAGATCGCCTTGACCGTGGACGGCTTCTACGACGCACTCGAAGCGGATTTCGCGGTGAAATTGGCCGAGAAAGACATCGACGCCCTGGGGGCACTGGAAAAGACGGCGAAGGAATTCGGTAAAACTGGCGTCGAAGTGCAGCGCGTGCAGTTGGCGGTGCTGGACGCCCGGCGCGAATTGCGGAAGCGCCGCGCCGCCGCCGAGACGACCAAATCCAAGTTGCAGGCGCGGATGGGCCGCCCGCCGGACACGCCCGATTTCGTGGTTCGCGGTACGCTCACCTTGCAAGCTTCGGCGCCGGCCCTTTCGGTGAGTCAAGCGTGGGCACTCGCGGAACAGAATCGCCCCGACCTGATTTCCGCCCGGCGTTCCATCGCGGCGGCGGAAGCCGGCATCACCCGCGAACGCAAACGCGGATTACCGCAGATGTCGATCACGACCGGGGCCGATTACCAAGATCAAATGCGGATCACCGGCTTCCGCAACGCTTGGCTCTGGACGGTCGCCGTCAACACCACCTTGCCATTCACCGACCGCAACCAGGGAAAAATCTTGCTCGCGGAAGCGAATTCGCGGAGTGCGCGGGCCAACTTGGGCGCTGCGACGGCCGACGCCCGTGCCGAAGTGGAGCAAGCCGTCGCCGAATACACCGAGGCAGTCAACGGGGTGACCGGGGAAGACGTCGCCTCGCTCCGGACAGCTCGGGAAGTGCGCGATGCGACCGTGGAAGCCTACCGGAAAGGAACCAAAGATCTCCTTGATGCCCTCGATTCCGAACGGGCCTACCGCGATCGGGTTCGCAACACCCTCGGGAATCTCACCGATTACTGGCAAGCTTTGAACCGGTTGAACGCCGCAGTTGGTCAGCGGGTGCTCACGGCCAAAGAAGCGGAAAAGGACACGTTCTTGGACGATGCCAACCTCAAAACCGTGAAACCGCCTGCAAAGTGAGTTCTGGCAGGCGATTTCCTACCACCACACAACTCGGTTTTCTGACCCGTTTCCAAGAAATATCGGGAACGCGCCGGCATGGGGTGCGTCCGAAGGGTACAATTGCGACGAAGTGGCTGGATCGAACCGACCGACGCGACGCAAACTCAGACACAACCATTTTTTACGCATATTGCCGGCCCGACCGGCAACCACCGAGGGATTCTCTGATGAACACGTTCGGAATCACAGATCGCCGCCACTTTTTGAAACACGCCGCCGCCGGTGCCGCGGTCGTTGCACCGGGCATGTCGTTCCTGTCCAACATTTCGGCCAAAGCCGCTGAACTCAAGAAGAAAAACAAAAGTCTCATCATCCTCTGGATGGGCGGTGGCCCAGCCACGATCGACCTCTGGGATATGAAGCCGGACAGTGCCAACGGTGGCGAACACAAGCCGAAAGCGACCGCCGCCAGCGGCGTGCAAATCACCGAGCACCTGCCGACCGTCGCCAAGCAATTCAAGAACTTGTCGATCATTCGCTCGCTCACCACCAGTGAAGGTGACCACAACCGTGGAACCTTCCTCATGAACACCGGCCGGGTCCTCAACCCGCTCAGCGAGTTCCCGCACATCGGCTCGGTGCTCAGCTACCAGTATTCGCAAGACGTCGAAGCGATGAAGAACATGGATCTTCCATTGTTCATGTCGGTCGGCGGTGGTCGCGTCGGCCCCGGTTTCCTCGGGATGAAGTACGCCAGCTTCGATATCGGCAACCCGGGTTCCCCACCGGAAAACGTCGAGCCGCCACGGGATGTCAAAACCATGGAACGGCGTGCGGTTCTGTTCGAAACACTCGAAGGTACCAGCACCACCAAGCCGGGGATGGGCCTCAAGACCAACGTGCCGACCGACTCGGTGCAGGCCCACAAAGAAGTTTACAAGAAGGCACTCGATCTGGTGGTGTCGAACCGCAAAGATGTCTTCAAAATCGACGCCGTGAAGGACAAAGCCTCGATCGACCGCTACGGCAACAACAACTTCGGCAAGGGCTGTTTGCTCGCCAAGAAGCTCGTGGAAGCCGGTGTCGGTTGCGTTGAAGTGAACCTCGGTGGCTGGGACATGCACGCGGGCATTTTCAATGCACTCGCCACCCGTGCTCTGCCAACCCTTGATAAAGGAATGGGTTCACTCGTCGAAGATTTGGCCGCGTCCGGCAAGCTCAAAGATACCGTCATCGTCTGGATGGGCGACTTCGGTCGTACCCCCAAGATCAACCAAAATGCCGGTCGGGATCACTTCCCCCGCGCTTGGTCGGTGGTCGTCGGCGGCGGTAACATCAAAGGTGGAATCGCCTACGGTTCGACCAACAAAGATGGTACCGATGTGACGGATAACCCTGCGAAGATCGGTGACCTCTACGGGACTCTCTACGCCGGCCTCGGCTTGGCTCCCGATACCCAAATCCGCGACAACTTGGGCCGGCCGACCGCAATCGCTGGCGACAAGTCGACCGCGATCAAAGACCTCATCGCCTAAATCGAATGAGCTTGAACCCACAACACCAGCGGCCTTTTAGCCGCTGGTGTTGTTATTTGCCGGTCGCATTCACCAGCACGATTACCACGATGATAGTCAGCAAAATCAGGGCGACCAAGCGTGCGATTTTCCAACGGCTCCAGGGTCGATAGCCGGTGACGCGGCCACTCCGGCCATTCACGAGAAACTGGAACGTCTTCTCGTGGTACCGGTAGACGGCCACCCAAACCGGCAGCAGCAGCGGTTTGAATGTCACGGCTGAAAATTTCGACTCTTGGGAACGGACACGCTGGTGATGGCCGCCAATGTCGCGGCGAACCAATTCGTCGATCACGCCTTTCATGATCGTTTTTGAGCGTTTGTAGCCATCCTTCAAACCGATGGCGTACCGCTCCGTTTTGAAGCTGCTGAGGTACTCAGCTCGGAATGGTTCGAGCTTCTTCAAGTCCCAAGTGCCTAAGTCGTCGATGAGGTCATCGGGGAGGCTTGTCGAACCGCAAATCAGCACATCATCGAAGAAATGCCGAACTTCTCCCGAGACCGGAGTCCAGTTGGTGACCACGACGGTACGTGTGCGGGTGACACGGTTGCCGGTAGCGTCCGTGTCGGTGTATTGCTGGTAGGTGGTGGTATCGATGCCACGTTCACCGGTGTAGTCGGTGTACGTCATCGCATCGTAAGTCCAGTATGGAATGTAGATTCCGGCGAGTTGGCCGAGAGCGGCGATGCGCTTCAGCTCCGTCGGCGCAAACCAGAGCGCGTTGAGCCAGATACCGAAGGCGTCGCGGGCTTGGCGGAGGTCGAGCCGGAACGGCAACAACGACTCCGGTGGAATCATGGCATGGGCGGCTTCGGGCTTGTTCTCCAAGTGCGTCGCGCAGAAGGGGCACTTGTCCGTTTCCACTTTATCTTCGAGCAGCACCATCGCCCCACAACCAGTGCAACGCACCTCGGAACTCCGCCCTGGAATTGCCTGGCCCGTGCCTTCTTCACGGTCAAGATAGTCGTTGTAATCCCGTTCGGTGATGTCGGCCGCGTCACCGGCGTCGATCTTCTGTTCGTAGCCGCAAAAGGGGCACTTCATGCCACGGACGGCCGGGTTGAAATCGAGTCGGGCACCGCACGAGGGGCAGGGGAACTTGCGGCCGGCGGGCGGCACCGGCTGTGCCACCGGGATTTCAACGGGCTTGGCGACGGGGATGGCGTTGGGCATAGGGCTTCCGGATTACGACATCAGGTCGCCGATAAGGATACTCGATTCGGGGGCCGCCAGCGGAGCAATTCGGTCGGTTGCGTTCAATATTTGAACCGAAGCATATCGAAACCCGCGTGGGGCGACTTCGTCTGCGATCACTTCACGGAAGTCGTGCAATTGCGAGGCGGTCACATCGACCACCCAATATGCAGGAACCCCGGCCATGGTGGCACAGCGAAGATCCTCTACGAAGAATACTCCCGAGGTTCGCTTGTCGTTCGCGATCTACGAATCGATGGAAGCGCAAATGCTCGGATTTCTCCAGCGTCGTTGTTATCAGGATCGTTGATCGTTACTCTTCAACCGACCTGTCGAGTACTCGTCAAGGCGCGATCAGCTAGCATCGCAAACGCAAAAGAGAATAGCTTATCTTACCTCGTTAACATCTTGGCAAAGGATGGCTGAGAGATCTCGGGAGACCAGACTACCAGTGGGGATCTGGAGTATTAATTGCCGCCGGGTGATTACACGGTCGAAGCGTTCGGCAATGACAATTTCGGTCGGAAATCGGCGAAATTCACGGTTCCGGAACATCAGAGCGAATTCACCGTACCGACATTGGTGATGCCCGCCAAAGAAGCCCGCGACGGCCAGCCGGCACCGGAACTGTTCGGCGTGGTCGCCTGGAAAGGGAAGGCGGTCAAGCTAGCCGATCCGAAAGGGAAGATCGTTCTGCTCCACTTTTGGATGTACGGTTGCGGTGGCTGCATCCAGGACATGCCCACGCTGATCGATTTGCACGACAAGTACCACGATAAAGGACTGGCGATTGTCGGTGTCCACATCGACCCTGAAGATCAAATCGACTCCGCGAAAGTGCTTGATGACAAGTTGGCGTTGTACATCAAGAACCATTGGAACGGGAAGGACATCCCGTTCCCGGTCGCTTTGGTATCCGGCAAACGAGTCAGCAAAGACGAAAATGCCCTCCGCGGAGCTTTGGCAGACACCTACGGAGTCAACGGATACCCGCATACGATCATCATCGGCCGCGATGGAAAGATCGCGGGTCAGTTCAATGCGCACGATCCCAAACAAGCAACCGAACGCGTCGAGTTTCTTCTGAAGGATGCGAAAAAATAGTACACCGGCAGTCCTGGCGAGCCGTACCCCGTGACGGGTCGGGTGAAGTGAAGCGAAAACACCCGACCCGTCACGGGGTATGGCTCGCCCGGATCACCCGACCAAGACCCCGACTCGTTTTTCGACTCGTTTCGCTGGTTCTTTCACACCGTCGCAGGCGCGCCGCATGCGACGGATTCCTTCGGCGAGTTGCTCCGGGCACGACACGCCGAAGCTCAACCGGGTTTCCGTCAGCGGTTTCCGGCCGAACTCGTCGACCACGTGGCCAAATTCACCTGGTACATACAGCACTCCTTCTTCCAAACAGCGCTTCACAAAGGTGCTGTCGGGGCCGGTGGGAATGCTATCGGGGAAGGTCGCCCAGACGTACAAGCCACCGGCGGGAACCGTCCACGTCACACCGGGCATGTCGGCGAATTCTTCGGTCAGCGCAGCCAACATCGCATCCCGTTTCGTGCGGTAAACACCTCGTAGAGTCTCCACATGGCGTGAATACGCCCCATTGGCCAGCAACCGACTGATGATGTGCTGGGCCAAGTTCGACGAGCCGAAATCGTGGTTCCCTTTGAGGTTCAACACGACCCCGAGCAAGTCGCGGGGCAGCAGGGCGTAGCCCGTCTTCAACCCCGGTGCGCACGGCTTGGAAAACGTGCTGGTGTAGATGACGTACTGGTTGGTCGGGTCGAACTTTTTGATGCTCGGGAGGTCGCGTCCGTCGTACCGCAGTTCCCGGTAGGCCGCGTCTTCGAGGATCAAAATGCGGTGCCGTTTGCCGAACCGTTTCACCAATTCCACCAAGCGCGGCCGGCGCTCTTCGGCCAGTGTCAAACCGGTCGGGTTCTGGTAGTAATCGACGGTGTAAATGAGCTTGAGTTTGGCGATTTCGCCGCTCGCTTCGAGTTTGATCAACAGGGCTTCGAGGGCGTCGACGTCCATACCGCCGGCGTCCATGGGCACCGAAAGCGTGCGCACGCCGCGGGTTTGCAGCACCCCGTGGTAGACGAAGTACGACGGCGCTTCGCAGATCACGATGTCGCCCGGATCGAACAACGCTTCGCCGAGGAGATAGAGCAACTGCTGCGAACCGGTGGTCAAAATGACATCTTGAGCCGACAAGTTGGCGTCGGCGGGTCGAACACCGTCGGCATCGCAGACCATGTTGACGATCTGCTCGCGCAATTTCGGGTAACCCTGGGTGCTGCCGTACTGCAGGGCCATCCGTGCCGATTCCGGGTCGCCGAGAATGGCCGCGACGACGGCCGCGATGTCGGCCGTGGGGAAGCTCGATTCGTCGACTAACCCTGCCGCCAGCGAAATCAAACCCTTGGTCTCGATGGCCTTCTGGATGAAGTAGCTGATCGGCGAATCGGCGGTGCGAAGGGCTTGCTGCGAAAGCGGCAGGGGAGCGGGCATCGGCGTTCCTAACAAGTGGTTTGAAAAGAAAAAGCCCCGGAGACAAACTCCGGGGCCAGCGTGGTTCAGTCGCTCGGTTCCCGGAAATTAGGTTGCCGCCGCCGCAAACGCACCCACAATTGCAGCCTGATGGCTGGCAATTGCAATTCGAATTTGGGTGGCAAACCGCATTTGTGGGAACCTGTGTGAATTTCTAACCCAAGTATAAGCTGCGGTCTCCGGTACGCAAGTCTTTCTTCGGGGGAAGCTCGGAAATTTCCGCTAGACACTGACCCCGCACTTGCTATTGTCCGCCACTTCCCAAACAGACGAACTCCCACGAGGGTGCGATGATGGCACGGTTCTTCTACGGTCTCTTGGTGTTCGCCGGGGTCGGGATCGGTTGCTTGGCGATGCTCGTATTTACGGGTGCTCCGCAACCGGTGCATGCCGCGTCGAACGACCGCTACCAAGACTACGTGATGGCGACGGGTGCCGTGAGCATCAACGCGAAGATCCAGACCGACGGCGTCTGGATGCTCGACTACAAATCGGGCAAGTTGCTGGGCACGGTCATCGACAAGTCGCAGGGCAAGATCATTGGCTGGGCGGAGGTCGACCTCGTTGCCGAATTCGAAGTGGCACCGAAGCAAGATGTTCACTTCATGATGACGACGGGGTACATCACGCAAGGTCAATCGGCACTGTACCTCGCGGAGACAACCACCGGTAAATTCGGGGTCTACACGATGGGGCCTGGCCAGAACGGCGCCGGAGTCGCGATCCGTCGGCACGATTTGGCCTCATTCCGCAAGCCGGCCAACAACGCTGGGCCGGACGTCGGTGTCGTTGACGATAAGAAAGCCCCGCTCGTGATCTCGCCAAAAGGGTGATAGAACAAATCAAGCATGGCGACCAGTTTCGGACTGGTCGTCCAGTCGGCTTCAGTTGCAGCGATAGTACGATCACTTCTCTGGCCACAAGTCGTTCGAACTTTCACCGAGACCACTTCACTTGCATCAATAGGTGCCGTTAGCCATTCGCATTCGTTGTGCGCATCTGCTTGACCGCTTCGCTTCGCTGGCTAGGGTAATGACATCATTAGCTACGTCATAAGCTACGTCATTGCCACACCGTGGTTGCGAGAGGTTTTGTCCATGAAGGTTTCGACCCCAGTTTTGCCAAGCCCTGACCCGGCCATTGTTACCGATGCCACCGAAATTTCAGCGACCGATCCGATTTCAACGCCCAGTGCCGCGCAGGCGAGATGGCCGGAGTGGTTCAAACCGGTCGACGTGGCATTGGCGATTCTCGTCACGATTCTGGCATTTTTATTAGCCTCTTACACGGCGCGGAACAGCGATATCTGGCGGCACATGAGCACCGGTCGACTCATCGTGCAGGGGCAGTATCCCATCGGTGGCGACCCGCTGAGTTTCACCGGCGCCGATCGAGCCTGGGTCAATTCGAACTGGATTTTCGATCTGCTGATGTACGCGGCGTATCGAGCGGACGATAGCGGAGCCTGTTCGG
The DNA here is from genome assembly GCA_025351325.1 of Fimbriiglobus sp. GTDB lineage: Bacteria > Planctomycetota > Planctomycetia > Gemmatales > Gemmataceae > JALHQU01. Next base: position 3,329 of record JANXWE010000332.1, on the reverse strand, counting down.
TCGTGCTCAAAGCCCTCGCGTTTGCAGCCGCGTTCGCGGTGCTCTTTTTGCTCCGCCGGCCGGAACAATCGCTTTGGCCGTGGGCGATGATGATCGCTCTCGGTGCGGTGGCGTGCGGCTCGCTCGCATCGTTGAGGCCGATGGTATTCGGAATGTTGTTGCAGTCGATTGTTCTCGTGTCGATCTACCGGGGGAATTGGCTCGGCCACAAATGGAGAATGCCCGCGATCTTGGGCGGCATTTGTTGGATTTGGGCCTGTACAGACTCGTTCTTTTTCCTCGGGCCATTGACGATTTTACTCGCGTTAGTCGGCGAGAGGATTCAAAGCCAGTATTCGGCAGGACAAGCGGAGTCGAATCCCAATGAAGACCCGTTTTGGTCGGCACCGCCCCAGAAAGCTCTGAGTCGCGCGCTGCTGCTGAGCATCGTCGGAGTACTTTTGAATCCCATGTTCCTCGGCGCGCTGGTCAGAAATCCACTCGATGCGTTCGCACAACTGATCCCATTTGAATTGACTTTCGGATGGTTGGATATTTTCGCAAAAGATAACAACCTGCTACCGATCGTCCTGTCGCCGTTGAGTCCCCAGTATTTCGACTCGGCCGATCGCGGTGCCAATATTCCCGGCTACTCGGCAGCGGCATTGGTGGTCATCGGAGGACTGTTACTCGGTGGCGGAATGACCCGACTGCGGGCGACACATGTTCTCTTTTGGTTCGGTTACGTCGTGCTCGCGCTCATCAATTTTCGCTTCATTCCTTCGGCCGTGATTATGGCCATTCCTCTGGCGGCGGCGCATCTCAACGGCCTCTCGCGTTTTCGATTGCAAACGGTCATCGACCCGACGACGAGAACGATTCTGACTCTGAGCGGGGTCGGTCGGATCGTCTCGATCGCGTTACTCCTCGGTTTAATTGCTGCGACGATCCCGGGTTTTTTGCACGTGCGCGGGAAGTTGCAACCGGCGCTCCAGCGCCGGATGAGCTGGGGAATCGAGGACGATGCCGGATTGTCCCGCGCTGCCAAGCTGCTCCAGCAATGGCGTGAAGACGGCAGCCTTTCACCGGAGTCGCGGGGGTTGGTTTCCTTCCACGAGTTGGGCGACTACTGCGCTTGGCATGCCCCCCTCGAAAAAGTATTCATCAATTCGCGTTTCCGGTTTCACAGTTTGGAACTGGTCGATCTCGCTTCGCTGCGAGATGAATTCCGCAAGGCGCCGACGGAAGACGAATTGAAGACCCAAACTTCGAATGGGAATCTGAAGACGATGGCCGATAAATATCGGGCCGAGTATTTCGCGATCGGGCAGTGGATGACCCCGCTGCAAATCGAGATGATCATCCGATTGAACTCCGATTTCAACGAGGGGAACCAGCGATCCAATACCGTGCTACTCCATTTGGATGGCCGCGTGGCGGTGATTCAGCGCACCGATACCGCCGCGGGTCGAGAAACGGCAAAGAAGTTGTCGTACACGTATGAACGAGCTGCATTTTCTCCCGATGCCCCCACAGTGTTGAGTGGCAAATCGACCGCGCCGCTGGAGCCTGTTGAAGGTTGGATCGCTGAATTCATGACCCGACCGCAGCCGGGTTCTGTGGCAACCGACGACGCGCTCCTATTCATGAAACTGGGAAAATATTCATCCGAGATCGCCAAACAGAATTGGATCGCAAGTCAGAATCGAGCCGTCATGGGCGGTTACGGCGCCGGCCCCGTGATCCAATTCGCCTTACAACCCGGCCCGCAATTACCGACCTCCGAAGAGATTGCACTGCCGGTCTTGGCGAATCGCGCCGCTCGGCGGGCCATTGTTGAAACCCCGGACGACCCCAGCCCGTATCTCACACTGGCGGATTCTTATTCGCTGCGCTATTTGGGGACGCTGAATCCGAAAGATCCCGATCTGCAACAGATGACTTCCTTGCATCGTTTTTTGGATCGCATTCCCGCTTCGCCGAACGGTGGTGAACTCGCAAAAAACGCCATCGTTGCCCAACTCAAACTCTTTATCCTGCACCACAACTACGGGCAGATTGACACGGCGTTGGACGTATTGTCGAAGGCCGGCGCCGCGATCAAAAATGCCCCGGAGCCGTTGCTCCCATTCTTGATCGGAGATTTGAAATCGACGAGCGATTACTACCGCCAGAAATCGATCGAGACCCAATACGAATTGCAGCCCGGCAGTTTGGATGGAATCGTCAGCCGGGGCGACACCGCCGTTGCGAGGGCGATCATGGCCAACCGGATCCAACGAATGCAATTGGCTGGTCGTGGCCCACCGAATAATGCCGACGGAATGAAAATGTACGAAATGATTATTTCCGATTTGGCCAATTCGGATCTCGACGCCAACGAACACTCGCAGACTCCGAAACCGAAAGATGCCGCGTGGGTGAAATCACACGCCCAATCCCTGGAAGACCGCGTGAAGCGGGACATGGGCAAGCGGATCGAAGCGTACAATCAGATGGTCAAAACCTTCGGGTTCGCCCAGAAATTCTTGGCCGCTGCACAACTCGGACTCACCGACCGTGCCGTGGACATGGTGCTCTCCGCAACCGACTGGGATAACGTGCCGCAAAGCGGTCTGGATCTTCGTGTGCAGCAGCAAGGCGTCGGGATGTTGGAACAGCGGTTCAACTTCTTGGCGACGACATCGGCCATCCAAGATATGAAAGATGGTTCGGTGGTGGTTCACACCTCCGCCATCGGTTTGAACTTACAAGCGATCTCGTTACAACTCGAAAGCGGCAATTTGGATAAAGCGGCACAGCAGTTGGACAGCGTCGTCAAAGTGCTGGAAAAAGCGGAACAAGATAATCCGAGCGACCCACGGCTTCGGGCGAGCAGGGTGGCGATCAAGCAACTCAGGATGTTACAAGCTCGCTTCGAAGGAAACTTCGAAAAGATGGCCGAAGATGCACGTGAGCAGCTACAACAACTCCCCAAGTTGGATGCTGCTAAATTGCAACAATTGAAGATTCCACTCGTTGAATTGCGACCGCCTTTGGCCGCGCTGGCCGGATGTAGCATTGTCTTGGTGGATCCTGTTGGTCAAATACGGGGGGCATTGGCAAGGGAGGCCGTGCTACACTTCGACTTGGGGATGACGGCGTTGCAAGCCGGCGACAATAAACAAGCTCGCGAACATTTCGCGATGGCGCTCAAACCGCAAGGCATTCCAGTCGATTTCGTGAATATTGATACCGATAGCGCTTTGGTCTTTTATGCCACACGCTACTTGGCCTTGCTGGACAAATTCGCCGACCCGAAGCAACGTTGATCGGTGACCTGTGCGCACTGGAATTCCGCACGCGGTTAA
>JANXWE010000331.1 GCA_025351325.1 Fimbriiglobus sp. | reverse complement strand
CTGCCGGATTCATCTGCCCGATCTAGAATCCGGCAGCTGACGCTGGCCGGCTCGCCTCAATCGATCAATTCACCCTTCACCATTCCACTTGTTCGGTTTTACGCGATCGGGTAGCTACAATTCCACTATCGACACACTGCGGAGATCGACGGCATGCCCCTGCTCGAAGCCCGTGGATTGGTCAAATGGTACGGCTCGCGCAAAGTCGTCGATGGGGTGTCGTACGACGTGAACCCCGGCGAAGTCGTCGGATTGCTGGGGCCGAACGGGGCCGGCAAGACGACTAGCTTTCGGATGACCACCGGCCAAATCTCGGCCAATGACGGTCAAGTCCTGTTCAACGGTAACGAAATCACCCCCTTGGCGATGTACCGTCGTGCCCGCCTCGGCATGGGTTACTTATCTCAAGAGCCGAGCATTTTCCGCAAATTGACGGTCGAACAAAATCTGTTGGCGATCTTGGAAGCGCTGCCGCTCAGCCGGACGCTGGGTCGGAAACTGACCCGCGCGGAACGGTGGGAACGCACCGAGGCGGCATTGGCACGATTCAATCTGCTGGACGTCCGGAAAAATTCCGCATCCCGTTGTTCCGGGGGGGAGAAGCGCCGGCTCGAAATCGCCCGCTGCCTGGTCTGCGAGCCGCTCTTGATCCTGCTCGACGAGCCCCTCGCCGCCGTCGATCCACTCACCAAGGAAGACATCCGCTCGAACATCCGCGAGTTGGCCAATCAGGGCATCGGCATCTTGCTCACCGACCACGATGTGCGTGAAGTGCTCAAAATTGCCGACCGGGCGTACCTCATCATCAACGGGAAAGTCGTGGCCCACGGCACCCCCGACGAGTTGAAGCGAAACAAGATCGCCATCGACGGCTATCTGGGGGATACCTTCGAGGAAGAGGGGTTCAGCCGGACTGGAAATGCTCGAACGAAGCGGGCCGCGCCCCAGTTGTACGCCGACGTACCGGAAACGATTATTCCACTGGCGAATGCGACGCCGTTTACGGTCACCACCAACCCGGTCGTGATGAATCGGCCGATGACCGTGCCGTTGCCACCGCCGGTGACGTCGAACAACCGGACGGTCTTCGGAGGTTCGACCCATCAATTGCTCGAGCAAGAAAAGTTGCGGCGCTGGATCGACCAGTTGCTCGACCGGACTTCCATGCAGCCCGCGTGGAATGAACTGACGGCACGCGGCAAAGAGGCGATCCCAGTTCTGTTGGAAGCACTGGAACGGCGCGAAGTGGAATTGCGGCACTTGGCCCTGCGACTACTCGAGACCATCACCGGCGAAACGTTGCGGTTCCAAGCCGACGGCCCGGATGATCTCCGCTGGAAACAAATTACCCTGCTGCGGGCGAAGCTCATCCGAAGTCAATGACGGAACGATTCGAGCTGCCGAATCGCCAGTGCGGCGGCAGTTCGGTACGGTTCCGCTTCGAGACTCGAGATTTCCTTCAACAACTTGATGGCCGGTTCCAGTGTGGTGCCGATTCGACCCAGAGCTTGGATCCCGTTGAGCCGGGCCGATTCTTCGGATGATTGCGGGCTCGTCGCTGGCAACGCCGGTGGCGTCACCGTGCCACTGTGATTCGCTTGGCGATACTCCGCGGGGCGGGTCAACACTTTCGGTCGGTAGGTTTCAACCAACTGCATCAGTTCGGAAACCGCCTCGTGAGCGAGGTTCCCCATCCACCCCAGTGCGAGTGCTGCTTCGGCACGGACAAACGGATCGTGGTGGCGCAAATTCTCGATCAGCGGCACTAGCGCCGGCTGGCCGATTTGGCTGAGTGATTTGGCCGCGAGTCGGCAGAGCACGACGTTGGTGCCGGACATCGCTTCGACCAGTGGCGGGACGGCTGGGCCGGCGGCTTCGCCCATATTCCCAAGGGCTTGGGCCGCGCCGGCGGCGGTGCGGGGGTCCGCGTCTCGGAGTGCCACACAGAGTTCGGACAGTACAGTACGAGCAGCAGGCCCCAGCTTCCCGATGGCCCAAACGGCATTCCGGCGGACGTATTTATCCGGGTGAGTCAGAAACTCCGCGAGGCTGGGAAGTGCCAGTTGGCCATAGGTCGCCAAGGCTTGAATCGACGCTTCCCGGACGCTCTGTTCGGGGTCGTCCACCGCTTTTAAGAGGACGGCGAACGCTTCCCGAGGGGGAGTGTTGAATTTGACCAACCCGCGGGCCGCTTTGACGCGCACGACCGGACTGGAATGGCGGAGACCCCGCAAAAGTTCGGAAACCGTCTCGTCCACAGGGGCCATCAAGTTTTACCGAAAGCCATGTTCAATTCGGATCAGAATACCTTAGTACAGCATTGTGATCGTGCAAATCCGAATGCGAAATTCTTCACGGGGCTGAAATGTCACGTCGGGCGGAACCGCTCGAAGTCCCAAATGGAAATCGCACCGAGTCCCTTCACGAACGTTTCTCGAGCGGTTCCCTCGGCGACAATTTCCACATCGGCCCAGGCTTCAGCGCTCAGGGTCACCCGGCCCGGGCGACCGTTCGATTCCATCCGGGCGGCGGCGTTCACCGTCTGACCCCACACGTCGAAGCTGAACTGCGTCTGGCCGAGTACCCCCGTGACGACCGGCCCCACGTGGACGCCGACACGCACCGTCCAGCCCGCCGAGTGGGCGTGCGTCTCGGCGATCAAAGCCTCGGCGCAGCGCAGCAAAGTGAGCGCCGGATTCGGGTCGCTTTCGGACAGTCCCGCCACGGCCATGAAGGCATCGCCGATGGTTTTGATCTTCTGCACGCCGAAGCGTTGGGCGGTCTCCTCGAACTGTCGGATCAACGCTTGCAACGTATCGACCACCAGTTCCGGCTGATCGCGGTAGCTTTCGCACCAGGTTGTGAAACCGACGATGTCGACGAACAGGACGCCGACTTTCTCATGCCGCTTGGGGCGGATCGTCTCGGACTGGCGCCACTCGTCGACGACGGCCGGGGGGAACATGGCCCGCACCAACCGGTCGATCCGGGCTTGGTACTCCAGTTCTCGATCGCGCAGTCGCTTCTTTTCCAAACTCCCCGTAATGCGTGCCCGCAACAAATCGGCGCGGACGGGGCGAATCAGATAATCTTCGGCCCCCGATCCGATGCACGCGAGGACGCCGTCTTCGTCGCCGAGCGCTGACACCATAATCACGGGGATCGGCCAGAAGAGTGGGTCGGCTTTCAGCCACTTCAAGAGGTCAATCCCGGTGATCCCGGGCATCAGCACATCGGTCACGATCACATCGACCGGGGCCGACTCCGGATTCGTCAGCCGGGCTTGTGCCTCGCGGCCACTTGCCACGGCTTCGACCAATTGACCCTGCTGGCGCAGTTGCTTCGTCATCAACTCGCGGCTGAATTCGTTGTCGTCGACAATCAGCACGCGGCCCGGTGCCGCCAAGCCGGCCGAGGCGACCGCGCGGGCAATCGCACCCGGTAAGCCCGCCAACGTGTCTCGGATCGGGTTCGACGAGCTGTCGACGGCCGCATCTCGCAGCAGCGTTTCCAGTTGCTTCAAGATCGTATGGGCAATGCTCAGCAGATCGGGCAACTCGGGTTGAAGTCCCGCCAGTTGCGCGGCCGGGGCGCTCTCTTGGACATCTTCCACGGCCGAGATGATGTAGCCGACGGCACCGCGCAAATCGTGGCGGTGGATTTTCCGTTCCTCGGGTGTCGCCGTTTCCAGCGTCCCATCGACAAACGGGAGCACTTTGGATCGGTGCGACTCCGCGCGGTTCAAAATCCGTTCGGCGATTTTGCAGAAGTCCCCCTCGGCGAGCGTCGCCGCTTTGGTCACGAGACCGTGGGCGGTCTCCAAGAGCGCCTCGGCCGACGTGGTCAACTCTTGACGCACATACGTGAACCAAGCCCGCCGTGGGAGGTTCGGGGTGGTGGTGACTTCGCTCATGATGTCGCCGGTTTGGGGGTCAGCAGCGCGTCCATCTTTTCGAGTAACTTCGGCAGATCGACCGGCTTGCTCTCGTACTCATCGGCCCCGGCCGCGAGGGCCAATTCGCGGTCTTCCGCCATGGCATGGGCCGTGAGCGTAATCACGGGAATCGG
>JANXWE010000296.1 GCA_025351325.1 Fimbriiglobus sp. | reverse complement strand
ACTGCTCGGACGCTTGTACTTGTTTCCGCGGAGAACACCCCCCTCCCCTCTGCGGAACCAATGGAAGCAGCGGAAACAAGTACACCACACAGAATGACGACCGCCCGACGATTATAAACTATTGTTCAGTCATCGGTTCGGGTCGTTTTATTCGGCGTCGCGTCAATTTTGGTGAATACTGTTGTCTTTGTCAGTTTCTTCGTTTTGAGCGGTGTACCGCCGATCCTTGGGTCAGTCAGGTGTGCCAGAAACAATTGTTGCACCCTGTGCGCAGGTGAGCCGGTTTAGTGTCAGCTGCCAGATTCTTTTGAGCAGGACCGAATGCAGAACTCGACCTCGGAGGCGTCACGAATGAACCTTCCCGATATCAACGTCCTGGGGTGGCGTCTGTCACCTCGGCCCGCAACTGGCGCCGTCGGAACTCCATACGGACTGCAAACACGAACCCGTTCAACCCACAGGTGCCGCGGACCTCGAAACATTTGGTTCCGGCGGCCGTGAGTTGCGACACCAGATCCTCAATGCCGTCGTATTTGAACACCGGCCAGCCATGATTCTTGGTTCGGGACAGCAACTCGGCGTACTGCCCGAGGATTAACCCTGGCTCGGACTCCTCAACATCGAACATGACGTTGGCCGGGTATGATCCGCCGCCGACCTTCTGCTGCTCGAAGTGATGGACGACCACCCCTTCGAAGACGATATCCGTAAATTCGGGAGGCTCGGCGTGCGGGTAGACGGTATGCAGCACGATCCGGCACCGTTCATGATCCACGGCTTGGGCGTACACCCAGTTGTCATGGACGCTGTCCACTACCGGAAGTCCTCGACCGCCGAATGACACAGCTCAGCAGCGGCAGCGGTGGGGCACCGGCGAGCTATGAAGTCCCAGAAACGAATCATGCCCCCGCCGTCTGCTGCAGCGGCTGGTTTAGCGTTTGATTTACCGGCCAACGAGCGAATCGTATTCAGCGTGAGAGCCGATCCAAAACCACCCCAACTCGTTGATATCCCGAACCGCCAACGCCCGGTAGTGCAAGCCCACACGCACCGACCAAAATTGCCGCACCGGCTTGAACTGGAGCGACGAGTGGTGCGGGTCGGTTAGCAGCAGTGCATAGCAGTGATCGGCCTGCCGCTGAACTCGCCGAGGCAGCCGCGCGTAGCAGGCCCAGAACCTCGGCGTGCGCGATGCCTCAAAGGTCGGTACACCGGCCACTGCGCAGCTCGGACAGCGCCTCGGCGGCGAACGCGTCCAACCGCCCGGCGTCCGCGTCCGCCTCCATCTCGCAATCCCAAGCGTCGGCGTCGAATTGGGCGAACCACGACCGGAACGCCGCCAGTTCGTCGGGCGACAGTTGTGCGACGGCGCGCTCGATTTCAAGGATGGTGCTCATGGCCTCATTCTACTTGCCGGCCTACGACCCTCAAGGTCACCGTCCCGACTCCGAATGCATAAGTTGAAGCTGCAATCGTAGTCGTCCAACCACTGCTTTCATCAGTCCAGGCTGAACCCCTCCAAACAGGTGCGCGCAAATCGTTGCCCTGTATGGACTGTCCAGAAAAAAGCTACAGTCCAGAAATTCTGGGACTGTCCAATGGGGGGTGTTTCCGCTGGACAGCCGCCTCCAGATAAAGGCATGCAGATGCGCAGAGGATCATGTCGGAAAGCACCCTTGCTTCGCAGCCGACGCTTTGCGTAAAATAGTAGCATCCAGTGCATCAGACCCGTACCAAGGAACTTCCCCATCGGCAAAACGTTTGAATCCGAACGAGACAATGCCTCGGTTGGTCAAGAGCGGGCCATTCTCGTTTCCATTTCCCTTCCCAATCGCCCGTGGTTGTCGGAAGATCCGTGCGATGAAATCCGGGGCTTGGCCGAATCGGCCGGCGCGGAGATCGTCGCGGAACTCACCCAAAAACGCCACGACATCCAATTGGGTACCTACATCGGCTCCGGGAAACTCGCCGAGTTGAAGGAACTGGCGGAGGCCAAGGAAGCCGATGTCATCATTTTCGACAACGACTTGTCAGCGGGGCAAGCGCGGAACCTCGAAAGGGCCATGGGAATTAAAGTGCTGGATCGCTCGGAAGTGATCCTCGACATTTTCGCCACGCGGGCACGCACGCCGGAATCGCGGTTGCAAGTCGAACTCGCCCAGCTCGAATACAGCTTGCCGCGATTGAAAAACATGTGGACGCACTTATCCCGGCAGGCGGGCGGTGGCAGCATCGGCTTGCGCGGCCCCGGCGAAACCCAACTCGAAGTGGATCGCCGGATCGCCGACACGCGCATTCGCGATCTGAAACGCAAGATCGTCGAAGTGCAATCGCGCAAAGAACGCGAAGTGCAGAGCCGCTCCGAAGAGTTCACCGTCAGCATCGTCGGCTACACCAACGCCGGGAAATCGCGGCTGATGAACCGCCTCACCGATGCGGGCGTGTACGTCGAAAATAAACTGTTCAGCACTTTGGACACGCGAACCCGCCGGTGGGCGATCCCCGACTTCGGCCAGGTGTTGCTCAGCGATACCGTCGGCTTCATCCGCGATCTGCCCCACCATTTGGTGGCCAGCTTTAAGGCGACACTCGAAGAAGCCCGCCAAGCCCGATTGCTGCTGCACGTGGTCGATGCGAGCAACCCGCTGGCCGAGAAGCATATCCTCGCGGTGAATTCGGTTCTGAAAGAGTTGAACTGCGCCGACAAGCCAACGATCTTGGTGCTCAACAAAGTCGACCGCATCACCGACATGACGCTGCTCGATATCCTGAAGGCCCAGCATCCCAAGGCCGTGGTTATCAGCGGGGCCACCGGCGTCGGCGTCCGCGAACTTACTGACACCGTCATCGAGTCGTTATCGTCGCACTTCTTGGCTGCTGAAGTGACCGTGGACGCCGGCAACGGCAAAGTACTGGCCTACTTAAACGCCCACGCCGAGATCTTTCGCCAAGAATTCCGCGACAGCAATGTGGTCATCCGTTGCTATTTGCCGAAGCATCTGTTGCACTACATTCAACACCCGAACGTGACGGTGCGGCTATTGGAAGTGGGCGAGACCGCACCCGCGCGGTGATGTTAAGACGGGAGTTTTTGCGGGCCGGTGAACCGCTCCGTGCCGAAGAAATTCTGCACGCCCAAATAGAGAATCATACCGATCGAGCGGACGGCTTCTTTGCCGTTGACCTTGGATTTGCCGTGGCGACGGTTCTCGAAAATGATCGGCAGTTCGCCGAGGCGGGCCTTGGTGCGATGGACTCGGAACAGCACTTCTTGTTGGAAGGAATAACCACGCGATTTCGTCTGCTGTAAGTTCGCCAACCGTAAGTTGGCCACGCGGTAGCAGCGGTACGCTCCACTCGCATCGCTCACCGGCATCCGGAACAGGAAACGCACGAGGGCGTTCACACAGCGACTCATGACGAGCCGATACACCGGCCAATTTTCGGTGCCGCCTCCGCGTACGTATCGACTCCCGATCATCACGTCGTGGTTCGCCATCCCCGCTTGCATACCGGGCAGGAAGCGCGTCGGGTGGCTGAAGTCGGCGTCCATATTTTGCAGGAGGTCGTACCCGTGATCCATGGCGTACTGCATGGCGGCCAGCGTGGCGGTACCCAAGCCGAGTTTGCCAGAACGGTGGATCGCTTTGATGCGGGAGTCGCGGGTCGCCAGTTCCGCGACGAATTTGCCCGTACCATCGGGTGAATTGTCATCGACGACGAGGATGTCGGCGTGGGGGAAATATTGGTGAATTTCTTCGATGAGCGAAGGAAGGTTTTCGCGCTCGTTGTAGGTGGCGATGGAGACGAGCAAGCGCGGTGTCGGTGCCGCCTTCAAAATCACGGGTGCCATCGGGGCGGGTGTCGGGCTGAGGGGCACGGCGAACCCAATTTGGGGAAGTAACGCGGGGGCGACGGGCACGAAAGAATCTCCGGGTATGATTTCATATCATACGGATTCGCACCGTGTGGCGTTATTCCCGGCCGGCCCCACATTCTTTGGGGTGCGTGCCCACTGGGGGTGTCATGTCTGCCCAAATTGAAACCACCTGCCCGACCTGCGGCAAAGTGTTGAAGGTTCCCGAAGCGGCCCTCGGTAAAATGATCCGCTGCAAGGCGTGCGATACGACGTTCAAAGTCGCCGAGCCGGGTGTGGCACCCAAACCGACCGCTGCCAAACCGACCGCTGCCAAGCCGACTGTGGCGAAGCCTGCTGTCGCCAAAGCGACCGTTGCCAAGCCGACGACAGCGAAGCCCGCTGTCGCCAAAGCGAAACCCCCGGCACCCAAGGTCGAAGATGCGCCGCCTGCCGATGGACTGCTTGGATTTGCCAAGGACGATGACGATGATGAAGACAACCCGAAACCGTTCGGCGTCGTGATCGAAGGCGAAGAAGCCCGATGCCCGCTCTGCGCGAAAGAGCTTGATCCGCCCGACACCAAAGTCTGCTTGAACTGCGGGTTCGATCTCGTCGTCCGCCGCCGGCACGCGAGCAAGAAGATCTACGAGCAGACCCAAGGCGACTACTTCAATCACTGGTGGCCGGCGGTTCTCTGGGCCTTCATGATCATCATGGTGATCGTCGTCTTCGTGATCTGCTGGATCAAAATGGACGGCTGGTTCGAAGGGAGCCTCTTCGAGAAGGACGATAAAAATTCCGCCACGAATCGAGCGGAGTATTACCTCCCGCCCGGCGCTTGCAACATGTGCTGCTTGGTGCTGTCGGTACCGATCATCGCCAACGGCATCCGCGTCATCCTCAAACGGATCAAAAACCCCAAACCTCCGGAAATCGAACGCCGCGACGAGTAAGGTGGTGTTCAATCTGGGAGGATGGAAGGCTCTCCTCCCGACATGGTGGCACGCGCGGGGATATAGCCGGGCCGTTCGTTAAGAACCCCAACTTTGGGAATTGAGCGATGTCCGAAACGACGCCAGTGGCCGTCCGGTCGCCCGACGGGTCGACGATCCAAGGGGCTTTCCTCATGTGGGAGGAGGCTCCTGACGCTCCCGATGCCGTTCGCCTTGAGTTGTCTTTCGAGGCAAGAGCGTTCTCTGCCGACTCGGACGAAGGCTACTTCGAGGCACTGTCCCGGATACGGCAGGTGATCGAACCGGAAGGCTATCGCATCCTGTGCTTCGGTGCGAGCAAAGGTGTATACCCGTCCCGGATGAGCAGGACAATGGGTGCAGGGGGTAAAGCTTACAAGTTGGAAATGAGCCGGGCAGCCACAATGAAAGACATTGTGTCAATCTTCGACATGGATGACTCCGTCGTTCCGGTGACGCTCAGGGAGCAACAGGCCTATTTTGAAGAGTGGCTGGCGAGTTTGGGAAGATCGATAAACGGGACACTTCCAACTCAGCACGTTGCAAATCACTGATCGTTCCAATAAACATTCTTAAAACCAATAGCGTATTCGCCGGTTCGAGATATTCCATGCTGGCCAAACTGCGGACGTACGCCCTTCTCGGGATCGACGCGGTTCCGGTGGATGTCGAGGTGGACGCCAACCCGGGTACGGCCAAAATCATTTTGGTCGGTCTGCCCGAACTCGCCGTGCGTGAGAGCATCCACCGCATCGAACGGGCGCTTGCTAACCTCGGGTATGCCCGGCCGACCGGCCGCACGATCATCAACCTCGCCCCGGCCGACTTGAAAAAGGATGCCGGGGCGTTCGATTTACCCATCGCCCTCGGCATTCTCGTCGCCACGCGGCAGCTCACACCGGAACAATTACGCGACTTTGCCAGCATCGGGGAACTCAGTCTCGACGGTTCCATCCGGCCGGTGCGGGGTGCTCTTTCCACGGCGATGGCGGCCCGCGATCAAGGGGTGAAGAAGTTGATCGTGCCGATGGCGAACGCCCGGGAAGCGGCCGTCGTTGCCGAGGTCGAAGTGTACGGCGTCACATCCCTGTCCGAAGCGGTCGGGATCATCTCCGGAGCGATGGAGGTCGACCCCGTCTCACCGCCGATCGAGGACATCGCCACACGGATGAACCGCTACGATGTGGACTTTGCCGACGTGCGCGGCCAAGAGTTCGCCAAGCGCGCGTTGGTGGTGGCGGCCGCCGGTGGGCACAATGTGCTGATGCTCGGTTCGCCGGGCTCCGGTAAGACGATGCTCGCCCGCCGGTTGCCGACAATTCTGCCGCCGTTGTCACCGAACGAGAGTTTGGAAACGACCCGGATTTACTCCGCGGTCGGTCGGTTGTCGCCGGGCGATTCCCTGATGACCACGAGGCCGTTCCGCAGCCCGCACCACACGATTTCCGACGCCGGCATGGTCGGGGGCGGCAGCACCCCGACGCCGGGGGAAATCAGCCTCGCTCACTTCGGAGTTCTGTTCCTCGACGAATTGCCCGAGTTCAACCGCCGCAGTTTGGAGTGCTTGCGACAACCGCTCGAGGAGGGCCGGGTGACCATCAGCCGCGCCGCGCACACGGCGACGTTCCCCGCCGATTTTGTGCTTTGTGCATCAATGAACCCCTGCCCGTGCGGCTATTTGGGCGACGCCAAACGGCCCTGCTCGTGTTCGCCAATGGGCGTCGAAAAATACCTCGCCCGGATCAGTGGGCCGCTGCTCGACCGCATCGATATGCACATCGAAGTGCCGTCGGTGCCGTACCACGAATTGGCCAAAACCACCGACGGCACCAGCAGCGCCGACATGCGGGCCCAAGTCGATTCGGCCCGCGCCGTGCAAGCCGCTCGCTTCGGTGGAATCGTGGTGAATGCGCGGATGAGTGTGAAGCAGTTGCGGAAGTTTTCCGAACCGGACGCCGAAGGCCGGGGACTACTCAGCGCAGCGATGGACGACTTGGGATTATCCGCCCGCGCCCACGACCGTATTCTTCGAGTCGCCCG
>JANXWE010000276.1 GCA_025351325.1 Fimbriiglobus sp. | reverse complement strand
TTTGTACTTGATTTCGCCGGTTTTGAGTTCGACGCACGCCGGGTGGCCGCTATTGTGGGCGTTGCCGAAGTAGATGTAATCGCCGACGAGGATCATCCCGCCGTGGTGGTTTTGGAGTTCGCCACTTTGATAGCGTTTGAGTTCCGTGACAGTGACCGAATCGCTACCTTCGATATTAATTTTCAACAGTGCCGAACCGCCATCGCCGTAGCCGGTGGAACACCAAACGAGGTCGTCGCGGCAGACGATCGTCGGGATGTTCGCGGTGCCGTTGGAGATTTTGGTGTACTGCCAAAGCAACTTGCCCGTGTCGGCGTGTACGGCCACAACGCCGCCGGTTTTGCCGAGTAGCGTGATGTACATCGGCACGTCGCCGACTTTGGTTTTCACGGGCGAAGCGTAGCCCGCGCCGCCGGTGTCTTTCACTTCGGAACGCCAGATTTCCGCGCCGGTGTCTTTGTTCAACGCAACGACGGCGGCCTTGTCCCCGCCTGGCGTGCAGATGAGTTTGTCGCCGTCGATCAGTGGGGTTTCACTGTAGCCCCAGCCGGACATCATCTTGCCTTTGAGATCTTTGGTGAAGCTCTTCTTCCAGATGAGTTTGCCATCTTTGGCTTCGAGGCAAGCGAGTTCGCCGCCGACCGTCATCACGTAGGCTTTGTCCGCCGCGATGACGACCGTGGCGTTCGGGTCGGAGCCTTCGCTGGCGTACGGCGTCTCCCAAACGGGGCTGCCGTCGGCTTCCTTCAACGCCCATGCGACGTTCTTGCCGCCTTTACTGCCGGTGCCGTAAATGAACCCACCGGACACCGCCACCGACGAGTAGCCCTTGCCGCAACCCTTCACCGTCCACGTTTTCGTGGGGCCATCTTTGGGCCACGACTTCAGTAAGCCCTTCTCTTTCGAGACTCCCGTACGATCCGGCCCGCGCCAGCCAGGCCAATCGAACTCGGCGGCAGAGGCGAGCGAAGTCGCGAATAAGCAAGTCGCAAGTGCAAGTCGGCGGATCATGAGTCGGATTCCTGTAACGAATGCAAGTTTTGTTGAGTCCAATTCCAATACTGAGCAATTTACGGTTTCGGCAAGCGACGTCGCCAATAGCCCGGACGACGATGCGAGTGCATCACGGCAAGAATGAAAATCCGAAGTGGCTCATCGAGAAAGACGACCCAGTAAGGAAATTTACGGACAGAAATGATCCGCGTACCGTGGAGGCGCGGAGAGCAAGATCGCGGTGCGGCTATTGCACTATCCGACGCTATGCCCAAAGCACTCATGAAGCGGTTCGCTAAAGAATCGCGAATTCGTTTGTACCGAAGTCGGACTCGGCGAATTTCGCGGATTGCGTCATCATCGAATTCAATTCGAAGAGTCATTTTCGTCTTCCATGATGCGATTCATCGCTTCGTCCCACGGAATGCCCACGGATTTCCCGCTCTTCGCGTTGTCGACACGGCGTTTCAGTTCGTCGGACCAGGCGTCATCTTCGACTTCGGTTTCTGGGTCGCCGAGCGAATCGGTAATTCGCTCGGCGAGTTCTTCGCGTTCGATCTCAGATAATTCCAACGCGGCTTCGAGCAAGGTCTGCACTTTTGTGGACATCGGTCACTCCTCTTTACGCGCGGAACGAACGTGTGCGAATTGTACCGCAATTACTTCGCTTTGACATCGTAGCACGTGAGCTTGTCCTGATCGCGGAGGTAGAGCTTGCCACTCACGATCACGGGGTGCGGCCAACTCGCTTTACCGCTGCGTTCGGTCTCTTTGAACGACGACACAACTTTCAGGCTTACGGGCGATGGCTCGATGAGCACCATCGTGCCGTTGTCGTAGCGGAAGTACAGCAGGCCATCCGCGGAGAGCACGGCGGCGGAGCTTTTGTCGGTATCCTTCGACGTGGCGGGGTTCTTCTCTGGACCCCATTTGATATCGCCGTTAATGAGGTCGACGCATACGGGCTTGCCGTTGTTCTGGTCGTGGCCGAAATACGCGAAGTCGCCGACTTGCACCATGCCGCCGTGGTGGTTGTTCAACGCGGCCTTGTTGTAGGCTTTCAGTTCCTTCACTGCGAACTTTTCCGTGCCTTCCGAAGTGATCTGTAGCAGAGCCGCCCCGCCGTCGTATGCACACGAAACCCAAACGTGATCGTTGCTGATGATCGGGGTCGGGATCTGTGCGACGCCACCACCAGCGGCTTTGCCTTTGTAACTCCAGAGGAGCTTTCCGTCTTGGGGATTGACGCCAACAACACCCGCGGCTTTGCCCATTAGCACGACGTACATCGGACGGCCCGCCAAGGTCACTTTCTCCGCTGAGCAGTAGCCGCCGCCATCGTTGCCACCGCCAGGGATTGCGCTTTTCCAGATGTCTTTGCCCGTCTTCTTGTCCAAAGCGACAACTGCGGCTTTGCTACCACCCGGTACGCAGATGAGCTTATCGCCGTCGATCAGTGCCGAGTCTGTAAATCCCCACGATGGCACTTTGCCACCGAAGTCGGCGAGGTAATCGCGTTGCCAGAGTTTCTCGCCCTTGACCGCGTCGAGGCAAACGAGCTTGCCGTTACTGCTAACGGCGAAGACTTTGCCATCGTCGTAGGTAGGGCTGGCGCTCGGGCCGTTGTTCTGATTGGTTTTGCGCGGTTCGTCGAATGGCGTGAACCAGAGTTCGCTGCCGTCGGCTTCTTTCAATGCCCAGATGCCGTCTTTGTCGTTGCGGGTGCCCATGCCGAAGATCGTGCCTTTGGCGATCGTCGGCGTACCGAAGCCCAAGCCGAGGCCTTTGGCCGTCCAGACTTTCGCGGGGCCATCCTTCGGCCACGTTTTCAGTAAACCCGTCTCTTTGGAGATTCCGTCGCGGTTCGGCCCGCGGAACGTCGGCCAATCTTCGGCGAACGCGGTGGATGTGCTCAGCAGGCATGCAAGGAGCAGAAAGCGAATCAGCATCGGCGAACTCCGGGAAGCGAGGGCAGGCAGGTACGCAGATCGTTTTATCTGGCACACCCGCTGCCGCAAGTCGTTCACGGCGTTCTCATCAAACGAAAGTGAGAAAGGTTGAATACGTGGCGGTTTTGTTAGCCCGACGCGCGAGTTTTGAAGTTGCGTAATTTGCAGGTATGCCCAGGGGTACGACGTAAGACGTCTAACCCTGGGCTAGAAGATCGAACCCCGTTGGGGTAAAAGCATAGCCAGTTCTTACCCCAACGGGGTTGAATCTGTTAGCCAAGGGTTAGACGCTTCGTCGTACCCCTGGGTCGCGTTCTCATCAAATCGCG
>JANXWE010000269.1 GCA_025351325.1 Fimbriiglobus sp. | reverse complement strand
CGCGGGCCGCCTCGGCGATACGGGTTTCGAAGCCGAATGCCGAAGTGGGCGACGGCCCGCTCGCGGGGAAGTCGAAGGCGATCGCAGCGAAGGGCGACCGGCTCTCGGCCGCGGGATCGTCGAGCTCACGCAGGGCGGCCGCGACTTCGGTCAGGGTGGACGGGGCGAGAGCCAAGCGGGTGAAGCCGCGCATCGCGGCGTCCGTGCCGGGTGAACAGGATGTCAGGAACCCCGCTCATGCCAGCCGGACGCCGCGTGTTATAGACCAGTCCCACTCGGCTCGGGATCGGAAAAGGGATTAGCAAAGGGAAAAGGGCGCACCAGAGGGATCAGACCCGGTACAAAGATGGTATCGAGGTTAAAAGCCCGTTTTAGATAAGGAGTTAGTATGCCTTTTTCATCAGATCGCAGATTCCGACTTTGGGAGTACAATGTCAGCCATGATCAACTTTTGATAAGAAGTCCCCGTTCTTCGGAGCTCGATACCAACATCGATCTAGTCTTCTGGAACGTACATTACTTCGCAATTCCGACTTGGTTTGACGGGATTGTTCTAGATCATGCTACACTAAAGGAAATTCAATCAACCTCCAGTGCCACACGTCCGACCCATGACGTTTTCTCACTCGCCTGTGCGGGTAGCCGCCACATCATCATTGCCGGTGGTTTCAAGGTGCTCAGAAACAAGTTGGACATTTCCGATTCGAGTCTGGAACATTTCAGGTCTGATGACTTAGTTGTGGATCTTGGGGAGATTCTAGCTCACTCATAACCGTTCACTGCGACGAAAACTGATGCGAAGTGGAGGGGGGGCATTTGGCAGCCGGTGGTGGTGTCGACCCATCTGTACGATTCGGGCGACCGGAAGACGGGGATTATGCACGGAACGGGGACCGTGGATGGATACGCTTATGATGCGGACAGTCGGTTGACGGTGGAGACGATCAACGGGGCGGCGAAGACGTACGCGTACGATCCGACGGATCAATTGACGAATGATAATGGGTCGGCACTGACCTATGATCTCAACGGCAACCGGACGGTGGCGGGGTGCGCGACGGGCGCGAACAACCGGATGACGAACGATGGGACTTGGGCGTACACCTACGATGCCGAAGGGAACGTGGTCAAGCGGAGCAAGGGGGCGGCGGCGGAGACGTGGGTGTACGGATACGACTTGAATAATCGGCTGGTGACGGCAGTCGATAGTGCGACGGACGGCGGGGCGGCGACGGCCCGGGTGACGTACGTGTACGACGCCATCGGGAACCGCAATGAGCGGTTGTATTGGAACGGGAGTGTCACCGTCGACGAACGGTTCGCGCAAGATGGTTGGGACACCAGTAAACCGAGCGCGGTCGGCAACGAGAACTTCGATGTCGTGCTGGATCTCAACGGTGCCAATGGGCTGGTGACCCGGCGTCTGTACGGCAGTGGACAGGATGATTTAATAGCCAAGCAAACGGTAGGCGGGGTGGTGACATGGTACTTGACGAACCATTTGGGATCGGTGCAGTCGCTCGTTGACAATTCGGGAATTTCCGTGGGCACCCTGGCTTACTCGGCGTTCGGCAGCACGACTGTTAATACGGGTGTTCCCGACCGATATCAATACACCGGTCGGGAGTGGGACGCGAGTTGGGACTGCAATACAACCGCGACCGG
The DNA here is from genome assembly GCA_025351325.1 of Fimbriiglobus sp. Lineage (GTDB taxonomy): Bacteria > Planctomycetota > Planctomycetia > Gemmatales > Gemmataceae > JALHQU01. Next base: position 17,022 of record JANXWE010000269.1, on the reverse strand, counting down.
ATGTACATATCGAGCAGCGGCCGCTGGTTGAGCGAGGACCCGTCCGGCTTCAGCGCGGGCGATCCGAATTTGATGCGGTATGTGGGCAACGGCCCGACGAACGGGCGGGATCCGAGCGGGAACCTTTCGGCCGTGCAGAAAGAAGGTACTGATACAAAAGCTTGCGAAACGGACAAAGGGGTAGAAATACGGCTCGTTTACGCTGACTGGTTGAACGTAAACGGGTTCTCCGTGCTCAAAGACTGGGGCGGATAGAAAAACTATCGGCAAGTCCGACGCTGACAAATGCAGGCAATCCATCGACTGGGAACTGTTCTTTACCCATGTCCGACGCTGAGACCCGCTGGCTTTCGCGGATGGGCAAACGAAAAGACCGCTCAAGCTCTCATTTCAAATCGACTCCACGCTGGCGAACAATTCCGCCAAGCTCATCTCCAACGCCGCCCCCAATTTCTCGATGTTGATCAGCGACAAATTCCGCGTCCCACGTTCGACGTCGCTCAGGTAAGTACGGTGGATCCGGGCTTTGTCCGCCAAATCCTCCTGGGTCAAACCGAGAGCGTTGCGCCTCTCTTGAATCGCCGCGCCGAAGCGTTCGCGGATGTCGGGTCGGCCTTTCTTTTTTCCCATCCGATGACGATGGGCTGCCGTAGACTATCCGTGTATCGACGATGAGTGACATTCCCGACGGATTCACGAACCGGCCCAGTTTCACCCGGTCGATCCGGGCGTCAAAAATAGGCCATGCGTCGGCTTCCTTCCCCCCAAGGCGATCTCCATGCACCCCACGATTCTCTTCACAGCGCGTTATGGCCCGGAGATCGCGTCTTGGATTTTGGATCACCGCGACCAGATCCCCGAGACGTTCCATCGCATCGGCGCGCCCGTCTTCCATTCGATCACAGGCCGATCGCACGACGTGGATCGAATCGGGGCCACTCTGGTGGCGCTTCAGCCCGACGGTCAGCGGGAAGTGATCGGCCTCCTCCATCGACAAGGCGGCCAACTCGACGACATCGGCCGATCGGTCAACGGATCCGGGCGACCCGGACGGGTCGGATCGAGCGAACAAGGTCCCCACCGGAGGGTCGGACGAGGGGCGAGAGGGAACGGAACCGATCGGCCGACAGCCGACGAACGTGGAGTTTTGAAAAAGCCTCGATCCGAGTCGGGGGAACCGCACTCGAATGAGGCAAACGTTCACAAGCTCGGAGCGAACGGTTTTGCACAGTTAAGGTTATTCATTGTAGAAACAAGTCTGTGTGCCAGAATCTGTTGACGTACTTCTCACTTCCCTGCGTAACTCTGTTGGAACGCGGCGACGCCGGCACCGACTTTCCCGAAGCCCTGTTCCGCCAGTACCAGTTCTAGTGCCGCGATGGCCCCGAGCACGTCGAAGGCGTCGACATAGCCCATGTGCGACAGCCGCCAGATCACGCCCTTGAGGTTGTCTTGGCCGTCGGCGAATTTGAACCCATGTTTCTTCTCGAGCATCTTCAACGTCGCGGAACCGTCGATTCCGGTCGGCACTACGATCACCGTCAGGCCGTTGTTCGGCCGCGCCGCGTAGAGCTTCAATCCCATCGCCGTGACGGCTGCCCGGCAGGCGGTGGCGACCTTGGCGTGGCGGGCCCAGAGCTGTTCGATCCCCTCGGCCCGAATCCGCTTCAAACTGACCCGTTGGGCCTTGATGAGCGTGTTGGCCGGCGTGAACGGCGTGTCGCTCTCGGCGACTTTGGCAAGGCTGCGACGCAAATCGAAGTAGAAACCACGCGGGATCGTGGCGTCGATCACCGCTTTGGCCTTCGGGCTTACCGAAACGTACGCCAACCCCGGTGGCAGCATGAGAGCCTTCTGCGAACCGCTGACCATGATGTCCACGCCCCAGGCGTCGCAGCGACACTCCATGGCACCGAGGCCGGAAATACCGTCGACAATGAGAAGTGCCGGTGTGGCCGCGACCAACTTGCCAAAGGCTTCGATGTCGTGGCCGACGCCGGTGCTGGTCTCGGAGAGCGTGGCGAAGACGGCTTTGGCGTCCGGATGTTCCTTCAAGGCGATTTGCAGTTGCTCGGGTGATACCGCCTGACCGTACGGCACCTCCACGACAACCGTGTTCACCCCAAACGCTTTGAGGGCACTTTTCCAGCGTTCCCCCCAGCGCCCGGCGGTGAGCAAGATCGCTTTTTCACCCGCAGCCAAGGTGCTGCTGACGGCCGCGTCCATACCGCCGGTGCCGGAACTCGTGAGCGTCACAACGGGGTGAACCGTCTGGAAGACGTACTTCAAGTCCTCGGTCACTTCGGCGAGAATCGCCTTCGCTTCGGCGGAGCGGTGATAGCCGACGGGCTTGGCGAGTTCGAGCAGCGTCTCTTCGGGAACGGGCGTCGGGCCGGGCGTGAACAGGCGAGTCTTCATGGGAGCGCGGATCCGGGAACGAGGGAAAGCGTATCTAACGAGCCCATTTTAGGCAGGCCGAAGGAGAAAGAAAGAACCCATCGGTCATGAGTGGTTGATGTGGTAAGATGGAACGTAACAGATCCTCGCGATGGGTCAAAATTATGCAATGGACGCTGGTGATTCCCGACGACCTTGCTGCCCCTTTGCAGGGAGTGTATGGGGACGATCTGGGCCGCGCCGCACTCGAGAAGCTCGCACTCGACGGCTACCGCTCGGGTCAACTCAGCCGGTACCAAGTCCAGAGACTGCTCGGATTCGACAACCGCTACGACGTCGAAGATTGGTTGGGGCAGCACGGGGCTTGCCAAAGTTATTCGATAGGTGACCTCCAAGCCGACCGAGAAGTACTCGAACGACTCCTGTCGCGGTGATACCGTGCCGATTATTGTCTCCGATACCTCGCCGCTGAACTTGTTGATTTGTCTCGAACAAGTACACGTCTTGCCCGCTCTTTTCGGACGGGTTGTCATCCCTCATGCCGTAGCCGATGAAATGTCGCATTCCAAAGCTCCGCTGGTCGTTCGGAATTTCATTTCCGCCTTGCCAGAATGGATCCGACTGCAATCCGCTCTTTGCCCGATCGCTTTTCCCACTCTGGATCCTGGGGAATCGGCCGCTATTTCACTGGCTGTGGAACTGAATGCCCCGCTGATGATCGACGAACGCGACGGGCGACATGTGGCTCGGACTCAAGGGCTGGTCGCGATCGGGGCCATCGGCATTTTGGAGCGAGCCGCCAGTATGGGCCACATTGCTGATCTCGCAGCGGTCTACGATAAAATCCGGACGCTACCGTAAAATCCGGACGCTACCGTTTCATATTTCTGAGGTAATCCTAGTCGCATCGCTCGAGCGACACCTGCTAAATAATGCATGATCTCCATCCGCGCGAACCTTCCCTCATCATTCCCCCTCCCTCACTTCGACCCCCACCCGGAAGAAGACACCCGATGCGTCCAATTCATTTCCAAAAATCCGCGTCGTACCCTTACAAGTTTTCCTCCTTCCGGAGTCTTGCTCTTGAGCAGACAACGAATGAACCCGCCGGACTGGCAACCCTCCACGGCCGAACTCGGGCCTGAAGATGGTTGCGATCCGCGGGCGTTCCACGACAAACCGTGGAACCGACCCCGCCGAGCGAGCCACAAAGCTCACCAATTGTGCGGGCAGGTGTTGGAAGCTCTCGGAAGTATCCTCGCGGGGATGGCCGACGAGAACTTGCAAAACCTGACGGTGGTGACGGTCGAGCCGGCTCCGAATACGGGCCGGCTCCGCGTGACAGTCGCCGGAGATTCTCCAGCAGACGCCACAGACCCCACCACCCGGACGGATGCTCTGCTCGCGTTGGAACGGGCCGGTGGGTTGTTGCGAATGGAAGTCGCACGGGCGATCCACCGCAAGTATGCCCCCGAATTGGTTTTTCACCTCGTTTGACATCCTGAGCTTTTCACGCGTGACGCACTCCCTCCGTGCGTCACGCTTTTGTTTTGTAGAACCGGCACAAATGTTTGGCGGAACGCCCTATATAATATCAGCATGTGGCCAAACCGCGAAATCACCGACGAAATGCTCGAGCAGGCCCGGCAGGGCGAAACCGGGGCCGTGGATCGGCTCCTCGGCGTATTCCGGGAACCGCTGCGGCGTGTCATCGGCTTGCGGCTCGATCCGGTGCTAGCCCGGCGTGTCGATGCGTCGGACATCGTACAAGATGTGATGATCGAAGCCAATCAGCGGCTCAAAGAGTACCTGAAGACGCCGAACATGCCGTTCCACATGTGGCTGCGGCACTTGGCTCAAGACCGCATCATCGACACGCACCGCCGGCACCGCTTGGCCCAACGCCGGAGCATCGATCGCGAACAATCCCTGGCCCGTCCGGGTTGGGCCGACGACGATTCCGCCGCCTCGCTGGTGGCCCAACTCGTCGATTCGGATCGTACCCCCGCCAGTGAAGCGATCCAGCAAGAACTCGCGCGGAAATTGACCGCGGCCATCCACGAACTCGCCGACGACGACCGCGATATCTTGCTGATGCGGCACCACGAGCAACTCACGAATCAGGACGTGGCCGGGGCTTTGGGCTTGACCGAAGCGGCCGCGAGTATGCGTTACTTGCGGGCACTCCGGCGGCTGCGATTGGTGTTGGTGCCCGAGACGCCCGGCGACCCGAAATAGCGGTTCTTATTTGGGGACATCCCACACGCGCACGAACCCATCGCGACCGCCGCTGAAGAGTTGATTGTTGCCGGCCCCGTAGCGGACGACGTGCGCCGCTTGTTTGTGCCCTTTATACTTCAGCAACTGCTCCCCGCTTGTCGGATCCCAAACACGGACGGTGCCATCTTGCCCGGCCGATGCGAGAGTCACTTTTTGATCCCGCATAGCGAAGTCGAGTGACCAGACGTCATACTCGTGCCCGATGAGTTCCCGCAGTTCCGATCCGGAATTCTCGTCCCAGATTTTGATGATTCCATTCCACCCGGCCGACGCGATGAGGTTGTCGTCCGGCGACAGCGCGACGGCGTAGATCGGCCCTTTGTGACCCGTCAACGTTATCCGCGGTTGCTTGTCGTCGTTCGTCAGATCCCAGAGCTTGATCGTTTTATCCGACCCCGCCGAGGCGACCGTCAACCCTTGCTTGTCGAAGGCGATGGCGGTCACGGTGCCACCGTGCTGGTACACCTTGATCGGGCTTTGCTCTTTCACGTCCCAAACCAGGACGTTCCCCGAGCGATCCCCGGTGGCAATGGAGCGCCCGTGGCCGGCCACCGCCACGCTGCGAACACCGCTGTTGCCGGGTAACGTCCGCACCGATTTGCGTTTCTCCAAGTCCCAAATTTTTACGTTGCCGTCGTCGCTGGCCGAGACGAACCGCGACCCGTCCGGGAAAAAGTCGATCCCCCAGACCGGGCCGCTGTGCTCTTCGAGCGTGAAGCGGACTTTGCGCTCGGCGATGTCGTAAACGATGATCCGCCCGTCTTCCAATCCCATCGCGAGTGTTTTGCCATCCGGGCTGGCGTCCACCGACCAAACCGGCCCCGAGTTGCCACGAAATGGTGATCCGGATTCGGCGATCCCGTCCTCGACGTTTGCAGTCTGCACCAAGACCGTACTCGGTGTTGACAGCGGTAAAATCGCGAGCCAGAAGCCGGAGGTGAGCAGTACGCCGAGCAAGAACGGGATCGTCATAAACAGCGCGAGTTTGACTTTCCACTTGCGAATCGCCCGCCGCGACAGTGTCGAGGCTCGGGCCAACACGCACGGTTCTGCCGAAGTCATCTCACATGGTTGCGAGCTGTGCTTCGGCACGAACGGCGTCAGTTCCGCCGCCAGTTCTGCTGCCGTGGAATATCGATCATCCGGATCTTTCGCCAGCAGCCGGTCGATGACATCTTCGAACCATTTGGGAACGTCCGGGCTGAAATGATTCAGCGCGACGTGCGGTTCGTCGGCGACGCGGCGCAGGACGGCCAGCGGCGTTTTCCCTTCGAACGGCGGCTTCCCCGCCAGCGCTTCGTACAGCACGACACCGAGGCTGAACAAGTCGGCCCGGTGGTCGGCTTCGTCTCCTTTGGCTTGCTCGGGGGCCATGTACAGCGGCGTCCCCGAGACGAACCCCGTCTTGGTCAGGCGCAAATCCTCCACGGCCCGTGCCAACCCGAAGTCGGTGAGTTTCAGGCGGTCGTTGGGCGATTCCAGCAGCATGTTGCCGGGTTTGATGTCGCGGTGGATCAGCCCGCTGGCATGGGCCGCGGAGAGCCCGGCGGCGGCCTGCGCCGCCAAACGAATCACGTCGTTCAGCGGGAGTTTGCCGACTCGGCGCAACCGCTGTTCGAGTGATTCCCCCGCGACGAGCTGCATCACGAAAAAAGGCAGACCCGACTTCGGATCTTCGTCGACTTGGTGAACCGCCACGATGTTTTCATGCGACACGGCCGCGGCGGCGCGGGCTTCGCGGGTGAATCGTTGGCGGGCGGTGTTGTTGCTCGCCAACGACGGGTCGAGGAGCTTCAAAGCGACGTCGCGCTGGAGGCTCGGGTCGAACGCGTGCAGGACGACGCCCATGCCGCCGCGGCCGACCACGCGAATCACGTCGAAGCTACCGATGCGGCCGAGCATGCCCGGTTTGGTGGTCTTCTCCAGGAAGTCCAGATTCAAATCATCGATGCGGACGACGTCGGACTGGGATGGTTTCGACAAACGGACTTCGTCGAGCGCTCGCCAAAGTGCCGAATGTTCGGATGGGGATTCGGCGTCGATCCCGCGCAGGGATTCGGCGAGGATCGGGACTTCGGCCGTGGCCAACAAGTCAAGCCGTTTTTGGCAACCGACGCACTCGCCGACATGCTCGGTGATCCGCACGTCGTGTTCGGTCGATGAATCGCCGTCGATCAACTCGGTGAGTTCGAGTTCCGGCGGACAATCGACCCGTGAACAGGTCGGCACTTTCGTCAAGGTCGTCGTCATCGTTGCTGCCTCACCATTGCTCGGCTTCGGCCATCAATTTTTGAACTTCATCTCGCAAGCGGGCCAACACCCGGCTCTTAGCGACGTATACTGCGCCGGACGTCATCTTCAGCGACTCGCCGACTTCCGAGGCGGCCCGGCCCTCGACTGCGGTGCCCCAAAACGCTTGCCACGTTGCGGCTTGGAATTCGTGCTTCACACGATCCATCGCTTTTGAAGAAAGTCGGCGCTGGTATTCCAGTTCCCAAACGGCTTCGGTGTCGTTTTTGGGGTCGGCCACCGCCTCGAGACGCTCTTGGGAACTCACATCCCCGGCACCGCGCTGCTGTCGCTTCTGGGCCGAAAGAAAGTTGTAAATTTTGTTCCGGGTGACCGTGTACAGCCAACCCCGAAACGTTCCCCGCTTCGGGTCGTATTCCATGCGGTGCGCGTTGCGGGCGACGCTGCGAAGCACTTCCTGAACCATGTCGGCGGCGTCGGAATCTTGCAGGCCACGCTTGCGGGCGAAACCGTAGACGACGGGGCCGTACAGTTGAACAAATTCCGACCACGCCTCGGCATCGTCGATGTCCTTGAGACGGATCAGCAAAGTTGCTCGTGTGAGCGGAGCCTCCGCCATTCGTCACCGGTACCGTAATGCGGGGGAACCATCGGAATCGCTATTCTAGAAGGTTCCCGGCTTTTCCCGCCAAACCACCGCGTCACTTTCATCAAACAATTCGTTCGATCATCTCGGCGTGCGGGAATCGCACCTTCTTCAGCGTCGCATTCTTATCCTCGGCATGGCGGTAGCCCGCCGTCGCGACGACCCGGGACGCATACCCTTTGGCCGTCAATTCCAGCAGTTCGTCGTACTTGGCCGGCACGAACCCTTCCATCGGGCACGCGTCGACACCGAGCAGGGCGCAGGCCGTGAGGAAATTCCCGAGCGCGATGAACACCTGGCGCGACATCCAGACATCGATGTCGGCGGGGGACGTCCTCGCCAGGCTGCCGACCATCATCTTCTTGTAGCCGTCGAGCGCACCGTCGGGAAGTTCGCGCACCTTTGTGCTCCACGACGTCAGCCGCTCCGCGTCCGCCGCACTCACGTTCGTTTTTACCGCGAAGACCACGAGGTGCGAAGCATCGACAATTTGTTCTTGCCCCCAAGAATGGGGCAGCAATTCTTTGCGCAGCGCGGGATTCTCGACGACGAAGAACTTCCACGGCTGAAGCCCATACGACGACGGCGTCAGCACGAGGGACTCTTCCAGTGCCGTCCACGTGGAGTCGGGGATGGTTCTCGAGGGGTCGAACTTCTTGACGGCGTACCGCCAATTCAATTGGGCCAACAACTGTTCCGGCGAAACGTTCGACATGCCAACACCTAGAGAGAACGGAGCACAAGAAAGAACTACCTCGGAATCGACCGCCATCTTTCAGCAACCCGCAGGCTCCGGAGACCTCACCCCCCAACCCCCTCTCTGTTTCGGAGAGGGGGTTGGGGGGTGAGGTCTGACTCGCGAACTTCCAATCACTTGCTCATTTCGACACGGATCGCTTCGAGCAGCTTCTTGGTCGCCCGGATCCCTTCGGGCTCGGTCATCTTGCCGCCTTCGTACTCGATGCCGAGGTAACCGGAGTACTTGTGTTTCTTGAGGACGATTTCCAGCATCTTGCGGTAATCGGTCTTGGTTTCGTTGCCTTTGTCGTCGAAATCGTGGGTCTTCGCGCTCACGCCCTTGGCGAAGGGCATCATCTCATCGACGCCAGTGTAGCGGTCGTACTCTTCGGTGGGACTCACGCGGAAGTTCCCGAAGTCCGGCAAGGTGCCGCACGTCTTGAGGTCGACCTTTTTGATGACCTTGGCCAACCACGCCCCGTTGCTGCTGAGACCGCCGTGATTTTCGACGATCACGTTGATTTTCATCTTCGCGGCCCACTCGGCCAACTCGTGCAGGCCGTCGGCGGCGCGTTCGATCTGTTCGTCGTACTTCCCGCTCGACTGGGCGTTGACGCGGATGCTGTGGCAACCGAGGAACTGGGCCCACTCGACCCAGCGGAAGTGATTTTCGACGGCGATCTTGCGTTTCTTTTTGTCTTCGTCGCCGAGTGCGCCTTCGCCGTCGCACATGATGAGCACGCTCTTGACACTGTTGTCGTCGGCGACCTTCTTCAAATCTTTCAGGTAGCCTTCGTCCTTCTTTTTCGCCGCGTAGAACTGATTCACGTACTCCACCGCATTGATGTCGTACTCCTTCGTGGCGATCTCCGCGAACTTCAACGGATCGAGATGCGCGGCTTTGTCCTTGCTGAAGAAGGCCCGGTGCAGCGACCACTGGGCCAGCGAGATTTTGAAAAGCGGGGCACTCCCTTCGGTGGCACGCCCGAGTGGAGCGGTAGCCAAAGCCAATGCGGCCGCGGCGGACGCTTGCAAGAAGGATCGGCGATCGACGGGAGGGAACATGGAAGCGACTCCGACATCACGGGGAAAGGGTCACCGGGCTACGCCCGACTTGTGGGGATTGTATTCACCGGCCCGGTTTGGGTGGCGATTTCATGCGCGCGGCTGTAATTCCCGCCGATTTGGCCACATGCTCATCTTTGGCAGTCGCTTCGCAGCGGAGCAACGCTTCCAGCACCGTCTCTTTGAGCGCGGGGTCGCGCTTCACTTCGAGTGCGAGGATGGCCATCGCGAATTGTTGAGCCGGAGCTTCATCCGATTCCAGGATTTGCAGAGTTCGGTTGAACTCCACTTGGGTCAACGGGCGTTTTCGGACAGTTTCGATGTATTCTTTCGCATCGCGGAAGGCCGGGCGGTACTCGAAAAAGAAATCGGACTTCTTGAAGGCCCAGTACCCGAGGAAGCCCAGCACGACGACTGAAGTGAGGATCAATCCCACGATCAGCGGGACGCGAAATCGCCGCAGCCCGCTGTCGTCTGGATGAAGTTCGGTCGACATCGTTTACTCTCCCGATTCAAGGATTTGCCCAATGGTACAGTCTACTGAGACGTTCATTGAAACGAATCCCCTCAAAACGATCCGTGGTTCTGCAAGTACCGCACCGACGGCTCACGCCAGTCGGCTCGCCAAAACGAAACCGGCCAGCCCGGAACGGGCTGGCCGAAATGACGCGTCCTGACCCTACCCCGATCACCCCACGAATACACCGGTGCGGACACCGGAATCGAAGAGGTAGAAGTCTTCGATCAGGCCGAGGCCAGCCCCGGAGAAGGCACTGATTCGGGATGCCGTGCCGATGCCAGCCCCGGTAATGATGTCCGATTTGCCGTCGCCGTTGAGATCTTTCGCCGCGACGCGGATGCCGGACGTCAGCGACGGATCGCCCGAGTAGAAGCTGGTGAGTTCGTTGCCACCGGCGTTGAACACCGAGACCCGAGGGCCGCCGCCGGCCCCGGCCGAGACGAAAATATCCGCTTTGCCATCGCCGTCGAAGTCACCGGCCGCGACGTAAATCCCGCCGGTGAACCCGGAAAACGGTGAGAAGTCCGAAAGCACGGTCTGCGTCGTCCCGCTGAATGCTCGGACGCGGGCCGGAGTTCCTGCCCCGGTCGAAGCCACGATGTCGGCCTTGCCGTCACCGTTGATGTCGGCTGCGGCCACGCGGACACCGGTGGTCAGCGTCGAATCGAAGGCGTAGAAGCTGGCAAGTTCTAGGCCGGTCTTGCCGCTGAACGCTTTCACGTGCGGGGCACCATTGGACATGGCCCCGGTGATGATGTCATCGAAGCCGTCGCCATCGACATCACCTGAAGCGACCATGACACCACCGCGGAAGCTCGGATCGTAGGCGTAGAAGCTGCGGATTTCCGCGCCCGTCAAGCCGTCGAAGACTTTGACGTGCGGGCCGGCCCCGGCCCCGGCCGCCACGATGATATCGGGTGTGCCGTCGCCGTTCACATCGCCCGTGGCGGTTTCGACGCCGCCGAGGAAGTTCACATCGAACGCCAAGAAGCGGAAGATCTCTGCCCCCGTCCGGTAATTGAACACGCGAACGGTCGGCGAGAACCCAGCCCCGGCCCCGGCGGCCAGATAGACCGGCTTCACCGAGGTGCTGTTGGTGACCCCGAAGGTCGGATTCGTGTTCACGAAGGCCGTCGGCGGGCCGACGAGTGGATTGCCCGTTGGGCCTGCCACACCAAGTGGCGACGAACCGAGGAAGGCCTGTTTCGACGGGTCACCGACGACGGGGGACGTCGGCCCGTTTTCGCTGACTTTGCCGAAGTTCAACGGCCCCGGCGCCGGGGCGTTCAACCCGATGCCGGTGAACGTCGTTTTGGTCGACAGTTGGATCGGCAGACCCGGTGCGGCGTTCTGCGACGCGAAGTCGGTGAGCCCGACCGGGGTGTTGGTCTGGGCCAGCGAGTAGCTGCCGGGCGGGAGTTTGAAGAAGTCATAGCGACCGTTGGCGTCGGTGACGATGCTCAATCCGCTCGGTGCTTGGGCTGCATTGATGGCGTTGGCAATCGGCGTGCCGGCAAAGGCCGTGCCGCTGATTGTGACCACGGCGTTCGGAATGCCCGCTTCGCCCGGATCGAAGATCCCGTTGCGGTTGTTGTCGATCCAGACGTAGCCGAAGAGGTTGACGCTCGGGACTTCGCCAAAGTTGTTGTCGACCGAGTTACCACCGGCCGCCACCGGGATCGTGCTGAGCACATCGTTGACGGCGTTGCTGCCACCACTGCTTCCGGGGGTGTCGAGACCGTCGAAGAAGCCAAGCGGTTGCGTTTCGGCGACCCGGTAGTTGCCCGGAGCCAAGTTGGTGAACTTGTAGAAGCCGTCGGAGGCCGTGAAGGCGGTCTGCACGGCGACCGGCCCGTTTGGCCCTTCAAAGAACAGCACCACTTTCGTGCCAGGAATTCCCGTTTCCGCCAGGCCCGGTTCGCGGATCCCGTTGACGTTCGGATCGCGGTACACGTATCCCGACAACATCCCAGGTAGGGAGCGTTCGCCGAAGTTGTAGTTCACCCCGGTATTGCCAGCGATGAGGTTCACTGTCGACAGCACATCGTTGACAGCGTTGCTGCCACCCAAGTTGCCGGCGGTGTCCTTGCCGTCCGAGAATGCCGCAGGCTGCGTTTCGGACAGTTTGTAGGTGCCCGGACGGAGGTTGATGAACGCATAGGCACCGTTGGCACCGGTGGTGAGCGTTTGCGGGGTGATCGTCGTCCCGCGATTATCGACCCCCATCAGAACCACCGTGGTTCCCGGAATCGGCGTCTCGGTCGGTTGGAAAATCCCGTCGTCGTTGGTGTCGAAGTAGACGAAACCGGCCACCGAAGCCGGGGTGAGTTCCCCGAAGTTGTTCTCGATGGCGTTGTCGGACGGATTGAGCAAGATTCCCGAAAGTACATCGTTGACGACGTTGCTGCCACCCCGGCTACCGGGTGTGTCTTTGCCGTCGAGAAATCCGGCGGGTTGCGTTTCGGTGACGGTGTACGTGCCCGGTGCCAAGTTCGTGAACTGGTAGAACCCGGTCGCGTCGGTGGTCGCCGTTTGCGGGACGATCGCCTGATTGTTGACGGTGCCAGTCAGAACCACGATTGTCGGCGCGATGCCGGTTTCGGCGGCACCCAAACGGATGCCATCGTCGTTCGGATCGCGGTAGACATAACCTGAAAGTTGAGCCAGGAGCTGTTCGCCGAAGTTGTTGTTCGGCGATGTCAAACCGGAGGTCAACGTGATCGTGTCGATGACATCGTTCACCAAGCTCGTGCCGCCACCGGGGGTTCCCGGGGTCTCTTTGCCATCGACGTAAGCGGCGGGTTGCGTTTCGGTGACCTTGTACGTGCCCGGTCGCAGGTTCGTGAAGCTGTAGGCCCCGTTGGCACCTGTCGTCAGGGTTTGGGCGACAATTGCACCGAGGTCGTTGGTGCCGGTGAGCACCACGACGACACCGGGGATGGCCGCTTCCGTCGGCTGGAAGATCCCGTCGTTGTTAGCGTCGAGGTACGTGAATCCGTTGATCGCGGCGGGGAGGATTTCGCCGAAGTTGTAGTTCACCCCGGCGTTCCCGGCGACCAAGCTGACGTTGGAGAGGACGTCGTTGCCAAGCGTCCCGGCGAAGTTTCCGAGCGCATCTTTGCCGTCGAGGTACGTGGCAGGTTGCGTCTCCGTGACGGTGTACACACCGTCGGCCAAGTTCGAGAACTGGTAGAAACCGGTCGCGTCGGTGGTGGCCGTCAGCGGGGTGATCGGGTTCCCGGCGACCGTTCCCGTCAGCACAACAATGGTACCGGGGATGGCCACTTCGGTCGGCAAACCGGCCCGGATGCCGTCGTTATTCACGTCGTGATAGACGAATCCGGAAATCGACGCCCGCTGAATCAGACCGAAGTCTTGGACGAGGTTGTCCGTGGTCATCAACAGCACATCGCTGGCCCGGATGAGCTGGCCACCTTGGCTCGTCCCTTTGTCTTGGCCGTCGACGCTGTTCTGCGTGGCCGGTTCCACGTTCGTGCCGTTGACACCCGTGGCACTGGAGAAGCCGGCCGGGGCGTCGATTTCGACCGCGTAATCACCTTTGCCCAAGTTTGAGAACAGATACAGACCACCACCGGCCGTCGTGGCGGTGAGTGTTTGCACGGTATTGCTCAGAGTCGCCCGGCGGACGAGTCGCACCACGACGCCGTCTTGCGGGGTATCGGTTCCGCTCGTGAATTGGCCGTCGTTGTTGGTGTCAACATAGACCAAGTTGCCGAGGTTCAACGGCTTGAAGAAGCCGAAATCCTGGGTGCGGTCGCTGTTGGCGTCACTGAACACCTGGGCCGGATCGACGATCCCACCCGGCGTGGCCGTTTCCCCCGTCGGGAGGGTTCCGTACTGGGCGTTGATCAAATTGCCACGCACGAAGGTCGCATCGAAGGTCGTACCACCGTCTTTGTTATCGGCTGCGGCCGGAGCGGGACTCTCGAACGGGCCGGCGGTGAGCGAACCGTTTTGACCGGTGCTCGAAACGTAGCCGGCTGGCAGGCTCGCCCTGCGGATTTGAACCTGATAGGTACCCTGGAGCAAACTGGTGAACAAATAGCCGCCTTGGGCATTTGTCGTGGCTGTGAGCGTCGTGCTGGCACCGGTGTTGACGAGTTCGACAATCACACTGCCCAAACCGACTTCGCCGGCGTCGAATGTCCCGTTGTTGTTGGCGTCGTCCCAAACAAAGTCACCGATCGAAAGCGGCCGCAGTTCGCCGAAGTTGTAGTTCACCCCGGCCACACTGTCACCGAGTACCACCGCGTCGATCATGTCGTTGGTGACAGTTCCGCCGAAATTCCCGGCCGTGTCTTTGCCATCCAAGTACGTCGGTGGCTGTGTTTCGCTGACTTTGTACGTACCCGCTTGCAGCCCCGTGAAGTTGTAGAACCCCAAAGCATCGGTCGTTTGCGTTTGGGCGACGATGGTGACGCCGAGTGTCGTCACACCCGTGAGAACCACGATGGTGCTTGGAATTCCCGGTTCGCCTGGGGGGCCGGCACGGACGCCGTCGTTGTTCGGATCGAAGTAGACGAAACCGGACAGCGACGAGGCCGCGAGTGGCCGTTCGCCGAAGTTGTTGTTGGGGGATGTCAGATTCGGCGTCAGCGTAATCGTGTCGATGACGTCGTTGACGGTACTGGTGCCACCACCCGGAGTTCCGGGAGTCTCTTTGCCGTCAGCGAAAGTTGCAGGCTGCGTTTCGGTGACTTTGTAAGTCCCGGGCCGGAGGTTGCCGAAGTTGTAGAAACCCGTTGGGCTGGTCGTGAGTGTTTGCGGGGCAATTGCCCCGAGGTCGTTGGTGCCCATCAGGACGACGGTAACACCGGAAATCGGGGTATCGGCCCCCGCGAAAATACCGTCGTCGTTGGCGTCGAAGTACACGAACCCGTTGAGTGCGGCCGGCTCCAATTCCCCGAAATTGTTGTCGGTGGAGTTGCCACCGGTCGGCAAAATGATCCCGGAAAGGACGTCGTTGGCGGCATTGTTACCGCCGAGGCTACCGGGTGTGTCTTTGCCGTCCAAGTACGCGGCCGGCTGGGTTTCGGTGACGGAGTATGTACCACCGACCAGATTGTCGAACTTGTAGAAACCGGCGGCATCGGTTGTGGTCGTGAGTGGCGGGATGGGGTTCCCAACCGAATCGAGTCCGGTGAGAACAACGATGACACCGCTGATGCTCGGTTCGCCGAGGCCGGGTTGATACAACCCATTGTTGTTGCGGTCGGCGTACACGAAACCGGAAATCATCGCGGTGCTCGGGAGCCGGAATCCCGCATCGAAGGTGTGGTCACTTTCACCTGCGAAGATCGTGGGAACGACAAAGTCGGCCCGGTTGGCGACGGTGTTGAGCGTGAAGTCGTTATCACGTTGATCTTCGCTGTTCGCATTCACGTTGCTTGTCGTGAGCGACAGTCCGGCCAACGGCCCTTGCACCACCGGAATCCCGATGGTGTAAGTGCCCGCTTGGACGAGGTTTAAACCGAAAATCTTGTTGGAAGTGCTGGTTCCAGTATTCGACGAGAAGTAATACTCGCCGTTCGAGTCGGTGGTGGCCGTGGCGAAGCCCGTGTTGCCCAGGAAGAGAACCACTTGGACGCCGGTAATGCCGTTCTCACCGGGGTCTTGACGACCGTTGCCGTTGACGTCATTCCAGACGCGGTTGCCGATCTCGCGGCCGGCCGGCGGCTGCACCACGAGCAAGTCGCCGGTGCCTGTCGCCTTGCCGAACGTGCCCGCCACCGTGTTGTCGTAAATCTGGTAAGCTTTGGTGAGCGTGCCCGTGGTTTCGTTGTACCACCGAACCCCGGCGGCTTTGGTGACGTTGGTTTGGCGAACGGGGTCGAACGTGGTGCTGATGACGTCCGGGAAGCCCGGCACTTGGGCCACGGCACCGGACGAGACGTCGGTGTGGGTTCCGTTGTCGTAATCGTCCTGGTAGAAGAATTCGCCGCCCCCGGGGCCTTGGGCGTTGTTGGCACCGCCCGTGGTTGTTCCAGCAGTGCCGTTACTTTCGAGCGTCCAGGTACCGTTATTGTTGTTCGTCGCCTTGAGCAAGTCGCCGGCACTGATGCCGAGATCGAGCTGGCCCGGCAACGCGGGATCGGACTCGATTTGGTTACCGAGTTGATCGCCGGCCCGGTCGCGGAATGCGAGATTCAGGTTGCCGTTGCCGTCGAACGCAATGCCGCTGAGGATTGGCTGTGGGTATTTGACGGCGTTGTTCACACCGGGTTGGAAGAGCGCGTTGACGTTCTTGAAAACGTTACTCCAGGCCATGAAGTTGTCGCTGCCACCGAAGCTGCTCGCCCGGGCGTAATCGAGCCGGAAACCATCGACCAAGGCACTTTCGTTGACGACCGAGCGCGCGCTCCAGGCCTGTGTTGTTGGGTTGTATGTGTAGACGTACGCCCGCAAATCCGAGCGGGCTTGGGTACTCTCGGCCGAATTCACCATGCCGACATAGACGAGCCCGTTGTGATATTCCACGGCGAACGGTCGCAGGTCGCCCCGGTTGACACCGGTGACGTTGCCCGTGGCATTGGCCGGGGTCGGGATCAGAATCGACGTGATCGCACCGGCACTGCCATTCGGGTTCACTTGGATCGTGTACAACTTGCGATCGGCCAAGTTCATCACGTAGACTTCGGTGTTGGTCGAGTTGATCGCCAACCCGCCGAAGGACGTCTTACCGACGGCGTCCCAACCGGTGTTCCCACTGTCGGTGAAGTAGTCGTCGTTGTTGGTGTAGCCGGAACGGAAGTTGCCACCGGCTACCGCTGTTCCAAGATCAACCCACAGAGTCGCAGAGGTGCCCGTGGTGCCCATAGTGTAGATGGCGCCCGAGCCGTTCGGGCCGTATCCCGTGTGCTTTTTCGTCAAGGCCGAGGCGAGAATCGTGTTCGTATTGGTGTTTTGCGCCAGTCCCCATGTAGTACCGACGAACTGGGCTTGAACCGCGAGAGCGTGGGCGGTGGGAATTTGGGCATTGGCAACGTTACTTTGTTCCGTCGTACCTGCCGAATACGGGAAGCTGATGATGACAGGGGACGTGCTGAGATTGGCGGTGCCGAACTTGGGCCCGGTCGCCAGCGTACCGCTTTGATCCCCAATCAAA
>JANXWE010000230.1 GCA_025351325.1 Fimbriiglobus sp. | reverse complement strand
ACCGGTGACAGAGTACTCAGTGCCACGATAGAAGTTTTCGCTAAAAAAGCAGCCAACGTACCAGGGGACGCGACTTTAATCGCTACTGGCACTAAGCCCAACGTAGATATTCGCATTCCGTAACGCTTCTGAACAGTCACTGGATTCCGAAACTACTCCTCCCCCGTCCTCCCCATCTGAGGCAAAACCATGTTACCCCGTCGCGGTTACACGCTGGTCGAGATGCTCGTGGTGTTTGGCATCCTCGCAACTCTGATCGGGTTATTACTGCCCGCCGTCCAAAACATCCGGGCGGCGGCCGCCCATACCCGCGAAGCCAATAAACTCAAGCAATTCGGATTGGCCGTTCACAACTGCGCGGGGGATCACGACGGCCAACTCCGACCCAATCCGGAGAGGCCGATCTTCAACACGCTCGCCGCGTACCTCGAACTGAACCTGAACGACCCCGCAAGCTTGAAACGCAATTGGCGGCCGGCCCTGTTCCAGAGCGAACTCGACATCAGCCTCAACGGCAACGGTGGCCCGCCGATGGGCCGCATGGAGGGGGACGTCCGAGCGGGCGATTGCAGCTACGCCTTCAACGCGCTCGTGTTCAGTAAAGGCAACTCTTTGGA
Organism: Fimbriiglobus sp.; assembly: GCA_025351325.1. GTDB lineage: Bacteria > Planctomycetota > Planctomycetia > Gemmatales > Gemmataceae > JALHQU01. The sequence continues at coordinate 23,243 of JANXWE010000230.1, read as the reverse complement.
TCGCAGTATCCCGGACGGGTTGAGCAACACCATCGGGATCGGTACCCACTACGCCCGCTGCAGTGACACCGCGTTCAGTTGGAGCACGAATAACCCGGGTTGTGTCTACGTCGATGCGAACACGGGTCGCAACGTTAAAATCCCCTGTTGGACCCGTCCGCCACTGTGGAAACATCAAAGTACCTTCGCCGACGCCGAGATGGCCGACGCCCTCCCGTTTCTCGGTTCGCCATCCGGGCCGTTGCCCGTGGCCACGTTTCAAACCGTACCGGCACTGGCCGAGTGCGACTACCGGGTGCCGCAAGGTCTGTCGCGACGCGGCTTGATGGTCGGCCTCGCCGACGGCAGCGTGCGCATCATTTCGCTCTCGGTCTCGGCGAACACGTTCTGGGCCGCCGTGTCCCCCGCCGGTGGGGAAGTGCTCGGCAACGACTGGTAAAAGTCGCACCGCTGATTTTTGGAATGGTTCCATTTGCGTCGACCAGCTCCAACTGGTCGACGCATCGCAATGATCGATCACTTCTTCTGCAGCAGTCCGGCACGGTCGCGGAGGAGCTTGGCGGTGTCGGCTTCGCCGAGGACGAACACGTCAGTGCGGCCCGGCTCGTTCACCTTGGCGTACACTTGCTTGCCGCTGGTGCCACCGACTTCCGCTCCGAGGAGCAGCGACTTCGTGACCTTCCCATCCTGCATCGAGAGGACAATCACGCGCTTCGGCTCTTTCAGCCCGTACAACTCGAGATTGGCATCTTTGTCGGCGATGTACCGCTCCGCTTTCAACTGGGCCAGGGCACCGAGCATTTCGCCGATCTTCGCCGCATCGAACAGGTCGGTGGGCTTATCGGAATCGACCCAAAGCGGGCCGGTCTTCCGGAGGACGATGTTGGCTTTTCCTTCGCTGATGGCCACCAGATTCACTTGCGACGCATCGACACCCGTCCAGGCGGCCCGCTTGCGGTACTCGCCGAGCACCTTGCCCGTCAGCCCGATGTCGAGCAGGCCGACGAGTTCCCCTTTTTCGACCATCGCATGGACGCGGGGCCCGTCGAGTTCACTCGCCCCGACCAGCACGCTGAGCACCTCTTTGTCGTTGAGCAAGAATTTCACCTTGGCCCGCGGCGCGTCCAGCCCGAACGGTTTCAGGTCGGTCGGTTTCTCGGCGACGAGTTCGTCGGCGCGGAACTTGGCCACGGCGTTGACGAGTTCGTCGAGATCGGTCTGCTCGGCTTCGGACGCCACCGGCGCGGTCATTTTCCACGTGCCATCGACTTTCACGAAGACGGCTTTGCGATCGCCGCGCTCGATCACCACCTGATCGGCATCGACGAAGCGACCGGTGTTCAGCAGCCGATCCTTGAACTTGATCGGTTCGCCCAGCAGTTTGTTCAGCACCGCCCCGGCCACGACTTTCACCATCGGCTCGTTCTTATCCACCAGCTTGACGAAGCGATCCCCGTTCGGCTTGGCGCCGTCCACGGGCTTGCCGATCTGGAGCGTCACCACCGTCGTTTTCGTGCCGTCCAGCGTCGTGAGCGTCACTTCGGCCGTTGGTGCCTCCAGCCCGTACGGCTTCAAATCCTTCGCGCCGATGGCGGCTACTTTCGTGGCCCGCATCCGCGACAATCCGTCGGACAATTCTTCGATGGTCAGTGGGTCGGCGGTGAACTTCACCGGTTTGACCACGTCCCATTTCTCCCCCACTTTCGTGAGTTCGAACGCCTCGGCACCCTTTTTGCGCACGACGGATGTGAGCGTGAACGGGTCGAAGGCGAGCAGGCCGCGGTCGGCGAGTTCGAGCTTGCCGCGGGCGAGCGCGGCCGTGGTCGAACCGCTGATCACCCCCACAGCTAGCTCATCGCCGATGCGGAGGTAGCGTTCGCCAGAAGGTTCTTCTTTGCCGAGTTTCAGCACCACCGGTGCCGGCTTTTCGGCCGTGGTCAGCGTGAACGTGTACGCGGGTTTATCGAGACCGTAATCGGCCCATTTGGTTGCCGGGCCATACGCTGCCAATCGCAGCACCGGCGGGTTGGTGGCGTTGCGGATCAAGTTGCTCACGAGCAATTTGTCGAGCGGGAAGGTGGCCCCTTCGGGCTTCCAATCTTGTTTGTCGGCCCCGAGCAGGGTCAGGCTCGCTTCCGGGGTCGGGCCGGCAATCTGCACCTTGGTGACCTTGGCGGGATCGAGTGCGAGCAGGTTACGGTCGAGCCAGCCGAGTGCCGATTTGTCAGCGGCTTTGAAGGCTGCATCGGCGATCACGAACACGGCGGTGTTCGGGCCGGTGGCCAGTTTCGCATAGCGGGCAGCGGGGTTATCGGCCACGACGTTGCCGATTTGCAGCGTCCGTGTCACCGGGGCTTCTTCGGGCGGCACAGTCTTCGAATCGGGCTTCGGTTCGCGGATCGTCACACCGACGGCCAGTGCCGGTTTGTCGAAACCGTGCTTCGCTTCCGGTGCCAGGGCATCGTACCGAAGCACTTGCAATTTGCCGAGCAGCCCCGTCAGGGGCAACAAATCGTTCGCGGACGCGCCGGCCACGAACGGGCCGCTGAGCGTCCATTTGCCGCCCTCCGCCGCGAGCTTGTATTTCTCGTCGCCTCGTTGAATGTCCAACTGAGTCACTTTGTCCGGCGTGGCCGACCACAACTCCAGCGGCAACAGATCCAATGATCCGCGATCCAGCGATTCCACGAGCGTCTTCGCCACCGTGAAGACCGGCCCGGTGCCGTTGCGACGGGCATAGATTTCACCCGGTTTCGGCAAGGCGATCACCAGCGTTTCCGGCACGGCCGACTTACCTGTGAAGCCGAGATGCACCGTCAATCGACGGCCGTCCTTCAGCTCCGGTTTGGCACTCGGCTTGAACCCGTACTTCTCGGCCAAGTCCGCGTCACTCGGGTTCTCGTCCAGGTAATCGACCGCTTCGAGCCGGGTCAGATCGTCGACGAGCTTCACCACTTTGCCGCCGTCGGCCTTCGTGGCCACGGGTTTGACGAGCTCCCATTCGAGTCCCTTGTCGCCCGGTTTCGACGCCAATTCGAGCAACAGTTTGTCGGCGTCTTTGTCCAGCACCCGCTTGGTTTCGGTCACGTCGAATTTCGTCAGCTTGAGTTCGGCGGTGTCGTACTGCTTGCGGCTGCGGTACGCCACGGCCGGTCGCTCCACGAGCTTCGCAATCGCGTCGTCCAGCAAATTCACCCGCGACCAACCGGCCACCTGCACCGGCACTTTTTTCTTCACCGCATCGGCAGTCCCGAACTGGAACGCATACGTCCGGCTAGCAGGGGCGGTGTCGCCTTCCGGCACGCGCGCTTGGGCCACGACGGTCACCTCGGTACTCGTCGGTTGGCCGCTGACTCCGAGCCGATCGGCCGGGGTTTTCGCTTCGAGTTTGCCGAGTTGATCGAGGAACTCGGTGATCTTGCCGCTGTCGGCGAGCCGGTCGCCCAAGTACCAACGGTCTTGTTTGTCCTCGTCCTTCTCCGCGTCTTTCACGCCGAGTTTGCGTGTGAGTACAAAGGCCGGGGCACCCTTGAGCGAGATCCGCACTTCGCTGACTTCGGCGGTATTGAAACGGGCCAGGGTCGCATCGCGGAGATCGTCGGACGTGAGGAAGAGTCCATCGACGCGATCCGCCCGCACTTCGAACAGCAGCGGGTTGTCCTCGAATTTGGCGAAGTAGTATTTGTCTTCGACGATGCGCGGCATCGGTGGCGGAGCCATCGGCCCCATCGGAATGCCGGGTTCGATCCGGGTACTGGTGCGGGCCACCGCGCCGATTCGCAGCGTCCGCGCGGCGCCCGATTTCAACCTCATCGTGATCGAACGTTCGGGCAAGTATGTCGCGGCCGTCGACTGGACGGACGCGACACCGACGAGCGCCGCCGGGGCGAAGAACTTCGTCTTCAGCAGATCGCGGGTGAAGCCGCTGAGTTTCGCATAGTTGTCCGATGCGGGATTCGGCTCCGCGATGGCGTCGGACTTGGCGAACCCTTCAACCCACAAATCGGGCACCGTCGTGAGGATGGCCTTCAATTTCGCCGGATCAATGCGGTCATCGACCGGGGATGTCAGCTTCCACGAATCGGCTAATTCATTGGCAAACAGGGCCTTGCTCGCGTCGGGGCGATCCGCATCCCGCCGCGACGCCGGATTGTCGTGCGTCCGCTTCAGGGTGTAACTTCCCACCGGCCCGGCGATGGTCAATTCGGTCACATCGTTGTTCAGCACAGGCAACGGTGGGCCGGCATCGTCGCCCCCAAACCGGCTCCGGGTCGCTTCGCCGAAAAGCTGCCGACGGCGGTACTCTTCGGCACTGCGCGAGACAATCCGCAACGCGTCCGGGGCGATCCGCAGCACTTCTTTCGCAGTGCCAACACGAACATAAGCCGGCCGGGCGGTCGTTGCTTCGCCGGCTTGTTCAGCGGGTTGGCCGAAGAGCAGGGTCACCGGCTTGCCATCAATGTAGGCGATCACCTGGACTGGCTTCTGGCTAGCGTCGAGGCCGTACGGTTTGAGATCCGCTTCAACCGCGATGGCGGCGAAGCGCGTCTTCAAGTTCGTCAACACGTCAACGAGTTCCGAAACTTCCTTGTCGCGCACCTGCCAGTTGCCCGGCTGAGTCCACACCCCGGCCGGAGTCTTCTCCAGCGTGAGTGCCGGCTGCCCCGGCACGCTGAGCTCGATCTTCGAGATCGTCCCCGTTCGGAACGGTTCCAGTGCCACCTGCGATTCCGTCGGTGGAGCCGCTGCTTGGCGCAACCCAACGCGCGTGAGCACATCGTTGCCGAAGAAAGCGAACGCCCCGCCGGCGGCGACGAGGATGAGCAGAAACAAAGTCGTCAACCAGCGCATGCGGCACCGGGGGCAATGGTGAAAGGGAACCCGAACAAGCGCTATCGCAACCGACGGAGCATTAACACGATCAACCCGAGGTAGGCTGCGAGCAACGGCAACCCCAGGAACGTACCCCAGCGCCAACTGGCGTACTCCACGGGCGAAAGTTGCAACCGCGGATAGTGCCATTTCTCGGCGGCATCCCGCGGCATTTGATCGTCCCGCTTCAAACTCCAGTGCACCGATTGCAGCAGTAGGGTCTCGCGGCCCGGTTCGAGTTCTTTACCGTTGAACAAGCCACCGTGGCCGAACACCACCAACCGCGTCGTCAGCAACTCTTTCGTCAGTGCCGCGTGAAAGCGGTCCGGATTCGTGGTGCTGAAGGCCAATCCCGGTGGCGGGCCAATCGGCACGGCCGCGAACGTACCGACGACACTGGCCGCGTAGGCTGCAACCGATTTCGGATCGATCCACTCGGCGGGCACGGGCACTTCCACGGCCACGCCGACGGGGAACGACCCTTTGCGTTCCTCGTTCCGTGTTCCCTTGCGTTCGTCCGTCGGCTTGGTGGCTTCGAACTTCGGCAGGTAGCGCGGGCTCCCGAACGCTTGCGTCTCGGGCCAGTTCTTGTTCCACCCCTCGGCATTCGTCTCCAAGATTTCCGCACTCCATTTCACGGTGGAACTCGGGTCGAAGTAGACGGGGCGGAACCCGCTGCGGATCACCTTCAACTGACCCGCTAGGGAACGGTTCGACAGATCGAAGGCACGGGCCACGGGGTTGGGTGATTCAGCCGCATGAATTTGCAGCGGTGGGGCGTCCACCGAGGTTCCGAACGGACTCGACTGCCGCGTGGCCATCGATTGATATTCGAGGTCGGTGACGATGATCTGTGGCCCGAGGTCGATGCCGAATCGGCGGATCAACTTCTCCACATCATCCGGGCCGGACGAGTCGTCCGGGCGCTGCTGTTGCTTCGGGCCAAGGTCAGCAGCACCGAAGCAGCAGATCGCCGGCTTGCCCGCTTTCAGGTAGTCCTTGATGACCTCGGCTTGATCCTTGGTCAAGTTGTGCAAACTCGACGGGATCGACCGGCGATCCGACAAACTCATCACCGTCAGGCGGCTCAGAATGAGCAAGTCGCAATCGGCGAGCGTCTCGGTGAGGCGGGTCTTGATGTTCGGATCACGCCGCGCTGCCATGAGTTTGTCGTCGCGGGTGAATTCCAAATACTCCGGTTCAAATTTGGCTTGCCGCTTCTTGGCGTCGACCAACTCGGTTTCGCGCTGCGAAATACTCGGGTCGAGCAACCGATCCCGGAGCCGCTGGCGATCCCCCTCTTCGTCGATGGCCCGTCCGACCACGCGGCGAAACACCCGGTCGAGTTCGGCGAGCGGGGCCTGGAACGTCTTCTCGCGGAAGACTTTCAACTGTTGCAGTTGCGATTCGGCTTCGGCGACATCGTCCGTCGCGGCTTGCAATTGCGATTCCACTTCTTCCAGTTTGCTTTCGCGCAGGCTGCTCGCCGCCGGGCCGGGTTCCCCGACGTCCCACCCTTTCTTCAAGATCAAATCGACGACCTCGTAGCCGTTGAGTTCCAGCGACTTGCGGATGCCGGGGGCCGAGAATTCCTCGCGGTTGTCGTTCGTCGACAGCCACGGGTGGATGACCCCGACGGCGACTTTCGGCCGGCGGGCTTCGACGCTGATGACCTTGCGGACGAACGCTTCTTTCCCCTGCGGAATCAGGACGAGGTTCTTGTCGTCGTGCGACGCGGTCTTGTCCAGCAGGTAAAACTGGTTGAACCCGAGCCGCTGGATGCGACCGTCGTGGTAGAAGAAGATGCTGTTCTCGGGCGCGCTCTGGATCGCCGACTTCAACCGATCTTTCTTCAGTTGCGTTTTCGCATCGGCGTCTAGGGTTAACGCGGCCAGCTTCCCCTCGAAGTCTTCGTCTTTGGTGTGCAACACGTGGACGTCGAACTGCGGGCCGAACTCGCGGATCTCCTCGACGAGGTCCCTCACCTTCTCGACGATCTTCGCTTGGCCCGCCGTCGAGAGCGCGTCCGAACGATCCGGCTCCGCTGCGGACGTCTTGTCCATTTGCAGCACGACAATGGTGGTCGGCGACTGCGGATCGAGCTTGCGCAACTGCTCTTGGAGCTCCGGGGCCAACGTGAACCGTTTGTCCCGCGTCGCATCGGTGCGAGAGTAGTACTGGAACGAAATCACGTTCACGACCACGACCAGGCCGACGGCCAAGCCCATCTGCAACGCGTTGTTCGTCCCCGCAGCGCTCTTGCGCCCCGTCACGAGCAGCAAGCCACCGAGCAGTTCGATGGCGAGCCACATGGTCACGGCCCCGGCGCTGATCAAAATCAGAAACGAGGCGATCTTCGCACTCTCCCCGAATGGGCCTTTCAGCGCGTCCCCCGCCACCGTCCCCGCCTGCTGGGGATCGCCGGTGAGGGCGGGCCACGTGGCCGAGGCGAGCACGGCTCCGGCCAAGAGGGTCAGCAAGCCCGTCAACCCCAAGGCCCGCAGCAAGAATCGGAATCCTGTACCGACGGATGTCTTCAGGCGGCTATCGGTCTTCATCGATCAAATCCTCGGTTCCGAAAGTCCACACGTAGGGGCACCCCTTGTGGGTGCCCCGGCGAAAAGGGTGCCGGAACCCTTACGCCCGCAACCGCCGCGATTCCAGCGACCGCACCGTCAAGAACAACGTGAACAGAGTAATGCTGGCGTACAAAATCAAATGTCGGGTATCGACGATGCCCCGGCTGAAGTCGCGGCGGAAGTGCTCCGGCACGCTGATGAAATAGACCAAGCGGTACGTCAGCGAACCGGTGTCGAGATCCGGCCGCCAGAACGCCGCCAGCACGAACACCAAGCTCACCACCATCGAAATCATCGCGGCGACAAGTTGGCTCTTCACGAGGCTACTGACGAACAAGCCGATGCCGAGGAACATGCCGCCGGCGAGTAGCACGCCCAGGTACGAGGTCAGCACCGGTGACGGGTCGATGCCGAACGTCCACGTCTGCGGGTTCCATTCGGGCGTCCGCATGTCGGTCAAAATCGGCAGGTACGCCAGCGTCGGCAGCCAGAGCACCACATAGAACAGGCCGGCGCCGATGAACTTCCCGGCGACGACTTGCCAGTCGCGGATCGGTGAGGTCAGCAAGCTCTCGAGGGTGCCGGTGCCCCGTTCCTCGGCCAGCAGACGCATCGTCAGCAGCGGCGGGATGAACAGGAAGACCAGCCAGAACTTCTCGTCGCCGAGCAGCGCCTGCATCGGATATTCGATGCCGCTCGACCCCGGTTTCGTCAGGCCCGTCAGCACCAAGTAGAACAGGTGCCCCGTGACCAGTAGAAACACGGCCAGCGTGACGTAGGCCACCGGCGACAGGAAATACGCGGTGAACTCGCGCTTGATGAGGGCGAACAACGGACGCATCGTGGGGAACCCTTCCGGAGATTAAATGCCTTCTTGCCCGGTCAGGCGGACGAAGATGTCTTCGAGGTTTTGATTCTTGTGCTTCTTCCGAACATCGTCGAGCGACCCGTGTTCCACGACCTGCCCTTGGTAAATGATGATCACCGTGTCGGCGGCCATCTCCACTTCGCTGAGGATGTGCGTGGACAACAGCATCGTGTGCTCTTGGCCGAGTTCGCGGATCAGTTTCCGCGTCTCCCGAATTTGCGTCGGGTCGAGGCCGGCCGTCGGTTCGTCGAGGATCAAAACGGGCGGGTCGGCCAGCAGCGCATCGGCGAGGCCGACCCGCTGGCGGTACCCCTTCGACAACGTGCCGACGAGCTGGCGTTTCACATCCTTCAACCAGCACTTTTCAAGAACGTAATCCATGCGCCGCCGGCACTCGGATCCGCCGAGGCCCTTCAAGCCGCCGCGGAACTTCAAGTACTCGGTCACCCGCATTTCCGGGTAGAGCGGACAACTTTCGGGCATGTAGCCGATCTGCCGACGGGCACGGATCGGGTCGCTGAACACGTCGAACCCGGCGATGCTGGCTTTCCCGCTCGACGCGGTGAGAAATCCGGCCAAGCACCGCATGGTGGTCGATTTGCCGGCCCCGTTCGGCCCGAGGAAGCCGACGACGCGGCCTTTGGGCACCTCGAACGAGACCCCGCGCACGGCTTGGTACTCGCCGTAGTACTTCACGAGATTCTCGACGACAATCATGCGTGCGACTCGCAGAGGGAGTTGGAACTCCCTTTAACGATTAGGCGATTCGCAACGATGGGGCAAGAGGGTGTAGCGATAGTGAAATAGAGTATACCATGCGATTTGCGGGCTGTCAAATGATTCCGGCACGGTACGATATTTCCATTCGACCACGTGGGAGTGACCGACCGTGTCCACGGAACAAGACCACTCAGCGTCGGAACCCGCTGCGAATGCACGCCGACCGTTGGCCCGTGCCAGACGCGTTGAAGAAGAACCGCGCCGAGCCGAGCGGTTACAAACCGACGACCATCCTGAAGTGCCGACACCCGGCGTGACGATCTGTTTTCGGATCTTCTGTGCAGTCGTTGCGTTCGGGGCCGTCGTCGGTGCTGGGTGCAGTTTCATCACCCTCAGCAACAATTTTTATTACCGCCCGAGCCAAGGCACCGCCGAATTCGTCGGGTTCTTGTTTCTCGCACTCGTCGTGTTCACACTCTTTGTGATTCCCCTGCTCAGTCCTGCCCCCAAACCGTGGAAGTTCTGGTATGCCTTCACGCTGATTTTACTCTGCCTCTTCACCATTTACCTGAGCCTCTTCAGCATCATTTTCCTCTGCTTTTGGTTTTTGCCCGCGAACCGCTATTTCTACGACCGCACACTTCGGCGATCCGCCCCACGCCGGTATTACCAAGATGATTACGACTTCGACGATTGAACCCGAACCCGTCGAGTGCTGTTGACTTTTCCAATGCGACGGTCAATGATGTGTTTATGTGGCACCGCGTTCTCACATCGTTGTTCATTCTGGTCACCCTGATGGGACCGGGTCGGTGCTGTTGTTTGGCGGGTGCTTCGAAAACGACTCCGCCGACAAAAACGCCAGTGCCGGTCAAGTCGTGTTGTCAGGTGCCGACGCCTGCGAAACAAACACCTAATGAACCGAAACAGGCTCCCGTCAAAAAGTGTCCGTGCGAGCAAAGCAAACATGATGTGACGAGTACACTCCCAGCGGAACCGTCCGTCGGTGGGGAGCTGGTCTCGCTCCTGAAGTGGATCGACCAGACCACACCTGTCGGTACCACGCCTGACCGATTGCAGCTCACCACGACTTCGACAAATACCGCCTTCGTGGTACCCAAACTCTCGGGGCGATCTCTTCTCGCCGTCTATTCCGTTTTGCGCTGCTAGTCCACTTTTTGGCGTCATTCCGACGCAATTCCAACTCGTCACTTCATTGAACTTTATTCACGGAATGGAGGATCGTCATGATCCAATCCCTACGTCGTATTTTTTGCGTCGGTGCGATCCTAGTCGCAGCCGGATGCTCAAACTCTTCGGTATCGACGGTGCCCGAAGTTGCCAAAATCGCGCCGTCCTCCGGGGAGCATGGACACCAGGCGAGCAAGCATGGTGGGATCGTCGTCCCGATCGGTAGCGATAGTTATCACGCCGAGGCGGTGTTCGAAAAGGGGGGCATCCTGCGCTTGTTCACGCTCGGTCAAAATGAGGCGGTGATTCTCGAAATCGAAGCCCAACCGCTGACAGGCTACGTGAAAATCGAAGGCGGCCCGGAGGCGGAATCGTTCGTGCTCGCTCCGAAACCGCTCCCCGGCGACAAAGCGGGCATGACCTCCCAGTTCGTCGGTCACTTGCCCAAAGAGATGGCCGGTAAGAAAGTCGAAGTGACGATTTCGTCGATCCGCATTGGTGCCGAACGGTTCCGCATTGCCTTCAAATCGTCGGCCGACGCCGGCGATCATGGCATGCCGGCCAAGGTGATTGATGACGACGAAAAGAAGCTGTACCTGACCCCCGGTGGCAAATACACCGCGGCCGACATTTTGGCCAACGGCAGTGAGACGGCCTCCCAAAAGTACAAGGGGATCAAAGTCACGCACGACGTGAAGCCCCAATCGGGCGACAAGCTCTGCCCGATCTCGATGACCAAAGCGAACCCGAAATTCACCTGGGTGGTCGACGGCAAAACCTACGAGTTCTGCTGCCCACCGTGCATCGATGAGTTCATCGCGCTCGCCAAAGAGAAGCCGGGCGAAATCCAGCCGCCCGAGTTTTACCGCCAGAAGTGATCCCCCCGTTTCACCCAGGAGTTCGATTCATGTTTCGCAAACAGATGCTGCTGCTCGTCGTCGGCGCGTGCGGCCTCGCCGGCTGTTCCAAACCGGTGGATTCGCCGGTGGTGGACTCGCCGAAAGTCGAGAACAGTCCAGCAACCGACAAAGTGTCCACAGCCCGAGCCAAGCTCGAGCCTGCCGACCGCGCCTTGGTCGAGGCCCAAGAGTGGTGCGTCATTTCGACGAAGCAGCGACTCGGTTCGATGGGCAAGCCAATCAAACTGGACATCAAAGGCCAGCCGGTGTTCGTGTGTTGCGACGGCTGCAAAGAGGAGGCCGAAGCGGCCCCCGATGCCACGCTGGCCAAGGTCGCGGAGTTGAAAGCGAAGGCGAAGCTGGAGAAGAAATGATGCGACTTCAATACGGGATCGCATTCGTGCTCCTCGGACTCTTCTGTGGCGAAGCGCGGTCGCAAACGCCGTCCGAGGTGTTCGAGAAGCGGATCGTGCCGATTTTCAAATCGCCCAATCCGTCGAGCTGCGTGCAGTGTCACCTCGCGGGGGTGGATCTCAAAAATTACATCCTGCCGGACGCGGAGTTGACGTTCCGGAGCCTGCGCGATCAGGGGTTGATCGACCTGGCGGCGCCGGAGAAGTCGAAGATCGTCCAACTCATCGACATGGGCGGCGCGGCCCCGAAAGCGCCGAACGCGGTCCACGCCAAAGTACGCAAAGCCGAGCGGGAAGCGTTCGTCGCTTGGATCGCGGCTTGCGCCGCCGACCCGAAGTTGAAAGTGGCTCCGAAGCTTGACGAAAAAGACCGGGCCGGGCCGGCACGCCCGGTCGAAGTCATCCGGCACGCCCGCAAAGATCAAATGCTCGATTCGTTCGAGAAAAACGTCTGGGCGTGGCGGTTCCGGTGCATGAACTGCCACACCGAGGGGACGCCGCAGAACGACAAGTACCGCAAAGAGTTCGGGGACCGCGTGGCTTGGGTGAAACAAGAAGGTGCGGCCGCAACGCTCGAGTACTTGATCACCTCCAAATTGATCGACCCGGCCAAACCGGAGCAGAGCCTTTTGCTCCGGAAGCCGCTCGGCGAGAAGCACGAAGGGGGTCTGAAGTTCGTCGTCGGCGACGATGCTTACAAAGGATTCCGTGCTTGGATCGAGGACGTGTCGGCCATCCGCGGCGACACGTACGCGACCGCCAAGGACTTGCCGGCCGTCGATGTCGGCCCCGAACGCTTCGGTACCGACCTGTGGCTAAAGCTGACCGACTGCCCACCCGCGTGGGGCGACATGCTCCTCCAAGTCCGCATCTTCGCTTGGGATGCCAAGTCGAAGAACTGGGAGGAGTCGGCCATTGCCGTGTCGGATCGCGTCGTCTTCGGCAAAGGCAAGTTGTGGCAGCACAACTTGACGCTGCTGGCCGACAAGGACTCGGCGCGAGCGAAAGCTTGGCGGAGCAACCCGTCGCTGCCGGACGGGAAGTACCTCGTGAAGGCTTACGTCGACGGCGACGGCAAGCTGGTGAAGGATTGGAAAGCCGCCCTCGGCGAGGCGGACTACGCCGGGCAAATCGAAGTGCAGGCGACGTGGCGCGAGGGCTACGGCTCGATGACCGCCGCCGACGCATCGAAAGTTCGGAAATAACTCTCGGCGGATGTTCCGTTGCGGGTGAGGTTCACCATCGTTTCAGGAGAGTGTCATGAATCGTCGCGAAGTCTTGGCGGGCGTCGGGGCCAGTGTCGCCGTCCTCGCCAGCGGTGGGGCCATCCGGGCCGAAGACAAGATCAAAACCGCGAAAGAGTGCTGCACCGAATGCGGCACCACCTGCGCCAAATGCTTGGCCGAGTGTCTGAAGTGCTACAGCCATTGCGCTGACCTCGTGGCCGGTGGCAGCAAAGCCCACGTCGACTGCATGAAGGCGTGCCTCGACTGCTCCGAGTTCTGCAAGCAGTGCCTGACCATCTGCGGCCGCGGCGGCCCGATGATGGCGATCTGTTGCGAAGCTTGCGCCAAAGCCTGCGAGATGTGCGCCAAGGCCTGCGAGAAGTTCCCCGACGACAAGGAATGTGCCGCGTGCGCGAAGATGTGCCGCGAGTGCATCACCTGTTGCAACAGTTGCTGCAAGAAGTAATCTTCGAGCACCGAGCAGGTTCTTCTGCTCGGGGCGATGGCTTGAATCCACACTTGGGAGAGTCGTCGTGCGTGTCCTCATCGGTATTATTCTTTGCGCAACGCTGTTGGGTTGTGGTCAGAAGTCTGAGAATGCGGCCCCGCCGCCGACCGTGATTGAAACGTCAAGCACAGGGGGTCACAGCCACGAGAAAGGTACCATGTTGTTAGCCGACGCCGGCCGATATCATGCGTTGCTCACCGCCCATTTGTCGAAAGATGGTAACGAACTGGACATCTTCTTTGAAACAGCCGGGAAGACACCTCATGCACACGCATTGCCATTGGCCATGCTGAAGGCATCAATCCAAATCCGCTCGGGTGAAGGCGGCTTGAAAGAAGTCGAATTCGTGCCTGCCCCGGCCGACGAACGGCCCAACGGCGAAGCCGCAGGAACATGCTCGCACTTTGTCGCTAAGGTACCTTGGCTCAGGCCGGATATCGAACATCGGGTCATCGTCCGGGCCATTTTAGATGGCAAAGACGAGGAAATTCGATGGAACAGTTTCATTCCTCGAAAGTACGCTCATCACATCGATTGAGCGCGTTGTCTCGGCTCCGTTGTTCACTCTGCGATACTCCATGCTGAATCACGTCATCGCGTTCTCGTTGAAAAACCGCTGGCTGGTGCTGCTGGCCGCGCTGGTGCTCGTGGTGGTGGGAAGCTATAAACTCGTCCAGACCCCCGTGGACGTCTTCCCCGATTTGAACCGACCGACCGTCACGGTGATGACCGAAGCCTCCGGTTTAGCCCCCGAAGAAGTCGAAGTCCTCATCACCCGGCCACTGGAATCCCAACTGAACGGAGCCACCGGGGTACGTCGGGTGCGCTCCGCCTCGGGGATTGGGCTGAGCATCGTTTGGGTTGAATTCGACTGGGACACCGACATCTACCGGGACCGCCAAGTCGTCAGTGAGAAACTGCAACTGGCCCGCGAACGGCTACCAGCGGGGATCAATCCGGGCATGGCCCCGATCTCGTCGATCATGGGCGAGGTGATGATCATCGCCGTCCGGTCGACCGAACCGAGTCACACCCCGCTGGAGAAACTCGACCGGGCGATGCAGCTGCGGACGCTCGGCGAGTTCACCATCCGCAACCGTTTGCTCGCCGTGGAGGGTGTTTCGCAAGTGACCGTCATGGGCGGGGTCCTCAAACAGTACCAAGTCGTCACGTCGCCGGGGCGGTTGGCGGCGCAGGGTGTCACCCTCGAACAGTTGATCAAGGCCGCCGAGAACGCCAACGTCATCGCCGGTGGTGGCGTGCTGGAGCAGAAGCAAGAAGAGCAACTCATCCGCATCAGCGGCCAAAGTTTGACGCTCGCGGAGATCGCCGAAACGCCGGTGGTCTGGCGCGACAAACGGGCGGTGCAAATCAAAGATGTCGCCGAGGTGCGGTTCGCCGGCCCAGTCCGACGTGGTGACGGCGGTGTGCGAATTCGTGGCGAGCCAGGAGTTCCCGACGCTGGTGACGCGGTCATTTTGGCGATTCAAAAACAACCGGGGGCGAACACCCTGGAGCTGACGCCGAAGTTGGATGCCGCACTCGATGGATTGCAGCGCGAGTTGCCACCGGGCGTGCGGATCGAAAAGCAGATCTTCCGGCAGGCCGACTTCATCCGCGCGGCCATCGACAACGTCGTCGATGCGATCCGCGATGGCACGTTTTGGGTCGTGCTGATTCTGTTTCTCTTCCTGGCGAACTTCCGCACCAGTTTCATCACGCTCACGGCGATCCCGCTTTCGGTACTCATCACCGCACTCGTGTTCAACTCTCTCGGGATCACGATCAACACGATGACGCTCGGCGGCATCGCCGTGGCCATCGGGGAACTGGTCGACGACGCCGTCGTGGACGTCGAGAACATCTATCGGCGACTCAAAGAGAACCGCCAACTGGCGACCCCCGAACCGCCGCTGAAAGTGATCTTCCGAGCCTCGGGCGAAGTGCGCAATTCCATTGTGTATGCCACGCTGATCGTCTGCTTGGTGGTGCTGCCGCTGTTCGTGCTGTCCGGGTTGGAAGGGCGGATGTTCGCCCCGCTGGCACTGGCGTACGTCGTCTCGCTGGTGGCCTCGCTGGTCGTGTCCCTCACGGTGACCCCGGCCTTGGCATCGCTACTGTTACCCCGTGCCCGGTTCCTGCAGCGGGCGGGTGATCCGCTACTACTGCGAGGGTTGAAGTGGCTCGATGCCAAGGTGATCCGCTGGGCGCTGCGGCACCCGCGCAAGATACTAGTGGTCGCCGCGATCCTCGCCTTCGGTTCGAAATTCGTGGTGTTGTGGATGGGGTCGGAGTTCCTACCGCCGTTCAACGAGGGGACGTTGACCGTCAACTTGCAGACTCGCCCCGGCACGAGTTTGGAAGAGAGCAAGCGAATTGCCGAGCGGGCCGAAGCGCAACTATGGGACGTCCCCGAAGTCGTGGCACTCTCGCGGCGAACCGGTCGGGCGGAGCAAGATGAGCATGCCGAGGGTGTGAACACGTCGGAACTCGATGTGCGGTTGACACCCCACGAGCGAAACAAACCGGGAGTGGGCTACGCGATCTTGCGGGCCGTGCCGGGATTGCACCGACAGGGGGTTGACACGTATGGCCGACCGCACGATCAGGTTCAAGCCGAGATCCGCGAACGGCTCTCCAAGCTACCGAACGTGACCATCAACCTCGGCCAGCCGATCTCGCACCGGCTCGATCACATCACCAGTGGTGTTCGTGCCCAAGTGGCTGTCAAAATCTTCGGCGACGATTTGCGCGAACTGGTGACGGCCGCGTACGACGTGCAAGAGCGCATGAGCAAGATTCCCGGCGTGGTCGACCTCCAAGTGGAACCGCAGGAGAACATCAAGCAGGTGCGTCTGGAAGTGGACCGCAAATCGGCCGCGGAGTACGGTCTCGCGCCCGGCGATGTGGCCCGGTTATTGGAGACGGCCTACAAGGGTCGCGTCGTGTCCACGGTGCTCGACCGGGACCGCTACTTCGAGTTGGTGGTCTGGTACGACGAAGCCTCCCGGGTGGATCGCACCGTCATCGGCCAGACGATTCTCGACACACCGTCGGGCCGCAAAGTTGCACTGAGCCAAGTGGCCCACGTGCTTGATGCACGCGGGCCGAACACGATCCATCACGAGCGAGTGCAGCGCCGGGTCGTCGTGGCCTGCAACGTCCAAGGCCGGGACTTGGGTCGAGTTGTGGCAGACATTCAGAAGGAACTGCGGCCGGTCGAAGATCAACTGCGAACCTTGCCGGGAAGTTACCGGCTCGAAATCGGCGGGCAGTTTGAAGCCCAACAACAAGCGAACACCCTGCTGTTCTGGCTCTTCTGGGCGGTGCTACTCGGCGTCTATTTACTGTTGTGGAAGTGCCTGAATTCGTGGGTCGCCGCGGCGATGGTGCTGCTCATCAACATCCCTTTGGCCGCACTCGGGTCAGTCGTCGCCCTGCTGATTTTGAACCGGCCCGATCCAGCCATTCTCGACGCGGCGTCATGGTGGCAGTGGCCGAAACTCTGGGCCGGGGCCACCACGCTGTCGGTGGCGCACTGGGTCGGCTTCATCACGCTGATTGGCATCGTCAGCCGCAACGGAATCATGATGGTGTCGCACTACATCCACCTCATGAAAGTCGAAGGCGAAGCCTTCGGGGACGCCATGATCGTCCGTGGCACCCTGGAGCGATTGGCGCCGGTGTCGATGACCGCACTCACCGCCATCATCGGCTTGATTCCACTGGCACTCGGTGCCGGGCAGACGGGCAAAGAGATTCTGCACCCGCTGGCCATCGTCGTCATCGGCGGCTTGATCGATGCGACTATGATGGATCAAATCGTCACCCCGGCCGCCTTCAAATTGTTCGGCAAGTACGTCTACCGCAAGCCCGATCCCTCGGCCAAATTGGCCCTGAACAGTTGGGAAGACAGTTGGTTACACGAACCCGCGCCGATCATACTGTTAACCCGAAGCGCAAGCATCGGAGGCCCCCTCCTCGATCCTGACCTTCGACCACATTCGGGAATTCCATGTTAGAGTTTTCCCGCCGATTCACACTTCCGATGCTTGCGCATCGGGTTGACTGAAGCGCGTCTCACACTGCCGATGCTTGCGCATCGGGTTAACTGAAGCGACACCCGGAGACCAAGCATGACCACCTTAAAAGTGAAAACCAACCTGCGTTGCGAGGCGTGTGTGCAGGCGATCCGGCCGCTCTTCGACGGCGCACCGGGCGTGACCCGCTGGGACGCCGACCTGTC
The DNA here is from genome assembly GCA_025351325.1 of Fimbriiglobus sp. Classification (GTDB taxonomy): domain Bacteria; phylum Planctomycetota; class Planctomycetia; order Gemmatales; family Gemmataceae; genus JALHQU01. The sequence continues at coordinate 5,721 of JANXWE010000230.1, read as the reverse complement.
GTCCGCGGACAAACGGCTCACCGTCGAAGGCGACGGCATCACGGTGGCGAAAGTCGATCAACTCCTGCACCAGAAGGGGTACCGAGTGCTCGGGGAAGTCATGTCTGCGACCGCAGCAGCACCCGCAACCCCGGAACCGAAGTCGAGCTATTACCCGCTGGTGCTGATCCTGTTCTACCTGCTCGGTGCTGCTGGCTTAGCCGAAGTGGCCTTGGGCGGCTTCGACTGGATGCGGGCCATGCGGCACTTCATGGCCGGCTTCTTCTTGGTGTTCAGCTTCTTCAAACTGCTCGACGTGCCGAGTTTCGCAATGAGCTACAGCAGCTACGACATCGTCGCCCGACGTTGGCTCGGGTACGGCTATCTGTACCCGTTTCTCGAACTGGGACTCGGGGCCGCGTACCTCGCCAACGCGGCCCCACTGGCGACCAACTTCGCCACCATCATCATCATGGGGGTCAGTACCGTGGGCGTGTTGCAGTCGGTGCTCGCCCGGCGCAAGATCCAGTGCGCGTGCTTGGGGACGGTGTTCAATCTGCCAATGAGTTCCGTGACGTTGATCGAAGACGGCCTCATGATCGTCATGGCCATCGCCATGCTCGCTTCAATCGCGGGCGGGTAAGGCGATTTGAAGTGGAATTCAAGCAACGACTGCCCTCACCGAGTATCATCGACACCACCTTCATCCTCACTCTAGCAAAGTGTACCCATGTCGCCATTTGTTCGAGCCTTCGCGGTGTTTCTCTTCGTCACCGCGGCTCCACTCGGCGCTCAAGACAAGGAGGCCAGAACCGAACCGGAGCAGATTTTGGTTGATGCGTTGAGCAACCCGAAATTCTTCGTCAAAGGAGAGTACAAAGCGGTGCGGAGCGTGATGGCCGGGTACTTCGAAAAGAAGTACGACGCCGAGATTCACGCTGGGCTTGATACCGATTATGCCGAGATCACCAAGTTTCTGAAGGAAAACCCCGAGATCCGCGACACGCTTTACACGGCACTCGATGCGGACGATGAAATCGAAGCGGCGCTCAAAATCTTCCGCGGTATTTACAAGCTCGGGCCGGACAAGCTGAAGGCCCACGTGAACTTGGCGGTTGCGATCTGCGTCGTCTGGGACAACCCGAAGGCCGTGTACGACTACACCCAACACCAAGTCCGAACCCGCAGCAAAATGCCAATCGATCTGAACACCATCGGCTGGAAAGAAAACTATGAGTTCCTGCTGTCGCGCGAAGGAGAGCTGAAGGGGGTGGTGCAGAACTTGCCGTGGGAGTTCCTCGTGCACATGGTGAACAACCGCACGCCGCCAGCCGAGCGCGACTGGGCGATCAAGAACCACATCAAGTCGCGGGCGGGTATCGGCGGGATCTACAAAGACATCGTCTACGACAAGGAGATGCTGCGAACAGAGCAGAAGAACGGTGTGGGCCGCGCCGATTGCAAGATCACGGGTCAAGATTACACACTGGCGAACATCAAGAAGTATGGCGGCGTCTGTGCCCATCAGGCCGACTACGCGGCCCGCGTCGCCAAGAGCATCGCGGTGCCCGCCGAGTATGTGACGGGCGCGGGGAACAGCGGCACCATGCACGCCTGGGTCATGTGGGTGGAAATCAAAAGCGTGACCAAGGACAAAGTCGATTTCGCGTTGTTGTCCGACGGGCGTTACTTCGGCGACCAATATTACATCGGGCAAGTGAAGGATCCCAAAAGCGGCCGGACGATCACCGATCGAGACATGGAGCGGCGCTTGGTCACGGTCGGAATCTCTCCGCAGAATGCCCGCCATGCCGACCTGCTGATGCGAATGGACTCGATAACAAAAGAGACGAGATCGCAGACGCCGAAACAGCGAGTCGCGTTTTTGCGGAGCGTGTTCGAGATCTTCCCGCAGTGCGAACGGGCTTGGCTGGAACTTGGTCAAATTGCCAAAGATGGCGAGACGATCGCCGCGGCTGATGCGGTCACGTTTGCCAACCGGGTCTTCACCAGCTTCGGCGGCTTCCCCGATTTCAGTTGGTCGCTGTTCGATTCGTTGTTGACGAGCCAGAAAGACAAAGCCCAGCGGAGTGCCGTCTTTGAACGAGCGGTGCTGAAGTACGAACTGCTCGGGCGGCCCGACTTGGCCTGCGAGTGCCGGTTGAAGTGGGCGGAATACGTCGAAGAAACCAAGGATTACAAGAAGGCAGCCGACGGGTTGGCGCAGACGATCATCAAGTTTCCGGGAGAAGGCCGTTACGTGCCGAAGGTGTTGGACAAACTCGCCGAAGTCTGCGCAAAGTACAAAGACGGCACCAAGAAATTAGGGAAGTTCTACATCGACTTCTTGCAGATGATCCCCAAGACGCGTGGCGACGATGTGACCACCTACGCCGTGAAAGTGCACGAACAGGCGCATGAATTCTTCAAGGCGAACAACATGCCCAAGGAGACCGCGGCCGTCGCGGCCGAGTTGAGCAAATTGAAACGCGGTGTCTCGAAGTAAAAGGCGAGCCGGCCCCGTGAGTGGTCGGAGTCTTGTGAGCGTTTCAGGACTCCGACCCCTCACTCACGGGGCCGGCTCGCCCTGCAGTGGAAACCGCTTGCAAGCATCAGTGCCGTGGACTAGGATGTCAGCACCTGCCAGTAATCCTCTCCCTCCGAATCAACATGTTGCGAAACTCTTTATTCCTCGCCACGCTCGTATTCGTCGGCAGCGACGTAGTCCATGCGGCCGACGGTGTCGCACTTTTCCCACCGAATGTCCGACTCGATGGGGCTGGCGATCGCCAGCAACTCGTCGTGACGGACACGGCGAAGGGTAAGACCACCGATCACACGGGTGATGCGATTTATGCCACGGGGGCGGCCGGTGTGGCCGTCGTCAATCGTGACGGCATCTTGACGCCGACGGGGAATGGCGAAACCGTCATCACGGCGACGGTGAATGGTAAAGCAGCGAAAATCACTGTGACCGTCAAGAACGCCACCATCACCAAGCCGGTGACGTTCGAGAGTGATATTCAACCCATCCTCACTCGGCTCGGTTGCAACGCGGGTGCCTGCCATGGCAAAGCCCGCGGTCAAAATGGGTTCCAACTCTCCTTGTTAGCCTACGACGATGATTTCGACTTCGCCGCCATCGCCACGGAAGCTCGTGGCCGGCGAATCTTTCCGGCGAACCCGGCGTTCAGCTTGTTCCTCCGCAAGGCAAGTGGACAGACGGCTCACGGCGGTGGTCGGAAGTTGCCCGAGGGCGAACTTTCGTACCGGATGATTGAACGCTGGATCGCAGCCGGAACCCCGCGGACGCCAGTCAGTGCCCCGCGGATCGAGAAAGTGACGGTCTTTCCGGACAGCCGCTTGATGGGCTTCAAAACCACCCAGCAACTCGCACTGACGGCCCATTATTCGGACGGCAGCACCCGCGATGTGACCCACCTGGCTCAGTACTCCAGCAGCGAAAGTGCCTACGCGGCCGTCGATGCGAGCGGAAAGGCCAAAGCTGGCCCGATTGCCGGTGAAGCGACCATCATGGCCCGCTACGCCGAGAAATTTGCGGTGAGTTCGGTTTTAATTCCGTACCCCGGCTTGACGACTGATAGTTTGTATAGCAAGCTACCGGTGAAGAACTTCATCGATGGCCACATCTGGGCCAAACTGCAAAAACTGAACTTAACCCCGTCGGACGTGGCCGGGGATGCCCCGTTCCTCCGCCGGGCGTTTCTGGATGTCATTGGTCGGTTGCCGACCTCGACCGAAGTGCGAGCGTACTTAGTCGACAAGAATCCGAAGAAGCGTGAGAAGCTGATTGACGACTTGCTTGACCGGCCCGAGTACGCCGACTTCTGGGCGAACAAATGGACGGATTTACTACGGCCAAACCCGTACCACGTTGGCATCAAAGCGACGTACAACCTCGATCAGTGGCTTCGACAGAGCTTTCGCAAGAATCAACCGTACGACCAATTCGTACGCGAACTCATCTCGGCGAAGGGGAGTAGTTTCACCAACGGCGCCGTGGTGATGTACCGGGATCGCCGCGATCCGGGCGAACTGACCACCTTGGTCAGCCAGCTCTTTTTGGGGGTGCGACTAGATTGTGCGAAGTGCCACCACCACCCGTTCGAGGTCTGGAGCCAAGACGACTTCTACAGCTTCGCCGCGTTCTTCGGTCGGATCGGGCGGAAGGGCACCGGCATTTCGGCGCCGATTTCGGGCAGTGAAGAGGTCATGTTCGTGAAGGAACGCGGGACCGTTTCGCACCCGCTGTCCGGCGAAGTGCTTTTACCGACGCCACTGCTCGGCACGCCGCAGGACATCCCCGCTGAGACCGACCCGCGAAAAGTGTTGGCCGACTGGTTGACGGCACGCGAGAACCCCTTCTTCGCCAAAGTCATCGTCAACCGCGTGTGGGCCGACCTGATGGGCCGCGGCTTGGTCGATCCGGTGGACGACTTGCGCGAGACCAACCCGCCGACCAACCCGGCCTTACTCGACGCCCTCGCGGACGACTTCCGGAAGAACGGCTATGACCTGAAAAAACTCATCCGGACCATCGCCACCAGCAGCGTGTACGGGCTGAGCTCGATCCCGACCGACCGGAACGTCGGCGACACCCGGAACTACTCGCGGCATTACCGCGTCCGCCTGCGGGCTGAGGTGTTACTGGACGCGGTGTCGGACGTGACCGGGGTGGCCGAGAAGTTTGACGCCATGCCAACAGGGTCGCGGGCACTGGAAGCCTGGACGGTGCGGTTCGACTCGAAGTTCCTTGACAGCTTTGGCCGACCGGACCCGAACCAAGACCCCCCCTGCGAACGCACGTCGGACACGACCGTGGTGCAAGCGCTGCACCTGATGAACGCACCCGGACTGAGCGGAAAAATTACCGCAGAAACGGGCCGTGCAGCAAAACTGGCGGCAAGCGAGAAGTCTGCCACCGAGATCGTCGAAGAACTGTACCTGCTGATGTACGGTCGCGTGCCGACCGAGGCCGAGCAAGCGACCTGTCTGGCGCGGTTCGAGAAAACGGGTGCGGTGCGTCGAACGGTGACGGAAGACTTGATGTGGGCACTGCTGAACACCCCCGAGTTCGTGTTCCGGGATTAGAGAATAAACTACCTGTGAATACCTCGACGCGGAGGAATGGATATGTGGGCCAATATTGATACCGAGTTGCTGAACCGTCTGCCCAAAAAAGCGATGAACGGAAGTGTGCGATCGTCTACGACTTGGGCGGACGTTTCATCGTTATTGAAGGGGTTTCAAAATGACTACACGACCGACGACTGGGACGGACAAGGTGCTACAGCGATTCCCGTTGAGGTGATCGAGAGCGCTCAAGCGTTGGCGTATGCTTTGGAAACCCACGGTACACCCGCACCGCACTGGACGGTTCCGACCTACGAATCATCGGTAACTTTCGAGTGGAACGATCCCGACGGGTCGAGTGTCGAAATCGAAGTGACGACCCCATCGAGTGTGCAAGTCGTTTCGATTGCGGCGGACAAAAACTACGAGCGATGGACAGTAACGGACGGAGTGGCCGCCCCGTGAAATCCGAGTACGACCCGGTCACCCTTGATGAGTTCGTTTTGCGGTTGATCTGGCAGGATTATTTCAAGGACGGCGAGCCACCGCTAATCAGCCCGAGGGCGTTCCTACCGAAGCCAAACGAGGCAGACGGAATCTCAGTTTTTCGTGCCGCGTGTCTGACGAATGTTGATGACGTGTTGACCG
>JANXWE010000151.1 GCA_025351325.1 Fimbriiglobus sp. | reverse complement strand
GATCTTTTGGAATGGCCGAATCACCACTGGTCGTATTCCAGGCTGGCCCAGTCCTTTGAGCGTTGGCGGGCGGTCTCGATCTCCTACAAGCAGGCCTGGCGGGACAACAGCAACCGCCAGTGGGTCAACCGGACGGGGTTCGGCTTGATCGATTCATTCGAATTGACCGATGCCAGACGTGCGGGCACGGCGGAAGTGGTTGGCGAGGGCCGGTCCTGGTTCCGGTGGAACGGGTATCTCTTCGACTCCTTTCGAGCCGGGTTCCTGAAGAAACTCGATTACGAAGTCTACAAGGGCCTCGGTAGCCAAATCGCAAAACGGCTCTACCGGTATCTCGATAAGCAATTTTACGGTCCTGGTCGCCAGAAACTGGATTTCGACTTGCGACTTCTGGCGTGTGAGCATCTCGGTCTCTCTCGGAATTACGATGCGGCCCAGATCAAACGACGAATGCAACCGGCGATCGAAGAACTCGAAAGAATCGGCTTTTTGCAAAAGTTGTCACCTGCTGAGCGTTTCCGAAAAATCAGTTGGCGTCAGTGGCGGATCACCGTTGCTCGAAAACCAGAGATCGAAGTCATCCATCTCGAAACATCACGAGTCACCAAACCGAATACGAAGAATACTCCGCCGACTTTATCACAAAATGCTGGCCAGGATGTGTTGCACCGACTTCATCAGCTTACGAGCCATGAACAACTCCGCTTTGAAATCGAAGCAGTCGCTTCAAGTTCCGCCTTTTTCCAAGAACAATATCACAATTCCAAATCCCTCGGCGGGCCATTCTTTGAAGCTACTCGGCGGAAGCTTTTGGCGGATCATTTCACCCGGCTCGGTCGCTGATTTCTCTAACACTCGATTTCCAACTCGATTCATGATAAATCTCGAAGTGCAGTGACAGGGGAAGGATCGCCTGTCGCGGCTGTCGAGAACCGCACAACGCGCGGGTTCCGGATGCCGTGGTTACCTACCACGGCCGAAAGACCCGCACGCACGCGAGGACTGAAGACAAGTCACAACCGGAGTATCTCGGTCACCAACCGAGTGAAAGGAGCAGGATTTACCACCTGCAAGTGACTGCCCGTAGAGCTGGGTGCATCGAGAGGTGCTCGCCCAGTTCGATGGAGGCTTCGACAAGTAAAACGCGAGACAAGCCGGTGATCGTAATTCCGGGAGTCTCAATGCGAGTAATCTGTCGATTCGATCCAATGGTTTCACCCCGCAACGAATGCGGCCGACGCGGACACGCCCCATGAAAATGGGGTGGTCATCGATCAAAGCGGGTGAGGCGACAATTTGTCGCGTAATCCCGCCCAGGGGGTTCGGTCTTTTTCAGATCGTTTAACCTCGGCCGGCGTGGGGAGCTTCCGACTTGGTGACAAGCGGAATCGGGGCTGACACCCTCGACGACCTTCGGCAAATCCGAAGGCGGTGAAGAGCTTAACTACGAAAGGCCTGCAAAGGCTTGCCGGTGAATCGTGTGAGAGTCGGTGCCGAATGGCGAAAACCTGTTGCATTTGGGTAAGGGAGCAGCTTCTACGTTCTGGCCCCTGAAATCGAGCGAGTTGATCGCTTGGAAACTATGCCATCCTGACGGACGGACATATTGCAACGGCGTCCTCGGGGTAAAACCCGATAGCGACGAGACTCACATGGTGAAGGCGATGAATAACGCGGGAAGGAGACACGAGGCCGGACTGGTAATTCGGTGCCACGGTTGTCACCGTGGTGTTTCAAATTCGTGTGTCTGGGAGTGTGGCCCAAGTAGGAGTTCCCCGGAAGGGGAGCGGTCGCGCTGCAAGGCAGTGGCGAGACCGTTCGGGCGTTTACGGGTGGTGCCGGACGCATAACCGCAACGAAAGGGCTGACGGGCAGTTTTTGGATTCTGAGCTGTAAACCTGACGGTGGCGAAGCGGCCGATGGGGAGAAGACTGGGAAGTCTTGTCCTCACCGGCGGCGTTCTTGATGGCGTACAGGGAAGGTGTGCCTTGCACCCGACCTGAAAGGTTTGAAGATACTGCCCTGAAGGGCAGTATGAATTAGGGCTGGGCACTACTGGAATGTAGTGCTTTGCTTGCATGCTGGCTGGCAAGCTGGCAAGCTTGCAAGCCAGCGGGTTTTCATTCGCAGTTTTCAGTTCGCTTTGGGTGGTTGAGCCGAGATCAACCACCACTTTTTTCGGCACGCTCTGGCTCGGATTCGGCACAACGATTCCTCATGGTCTTTGTGAGTCTTTCAAGTTCCGATGTCCTATCGCTCCGTCACTCCCACCCTGGAAGGCTTCATCCAACAACTGGCTTGTTGCTACCTGACTCATGGCTACTGGTTCTACGTCTCGGGCTTTGTGCCCGAAGGGAAAGATCCGGCTGCGGTCGATGCCAAGTTGGTCGCAAAGTACGGGGTTGCGGTTTCCGAATCGACCCGGTTCCGAAGAAAGCGGGTCGGGTTGGCGAATCTCCAGTACCTCCGATTCGAGCGATCCTTCTTGCTGATCTCGACTCTCGGCAGTCATCCGTTCAAAGAGGATGAGGCCGGAGTGCTGAAGGACATTCGTCGAGTTCCGGTCAAAATCGGCGGGTATTCGGTAAGCTACCGCCGGGGCGGTCGAACCCGAGCGGGGGAGAAGGATCCGTGCTGGCACTCGCATGTCGAGATCTACCGTCCCGAGTTCAACCGCCTGCGGGCTTTCTTCCAAGAGATCGCCGTGAGGCGGTCGGTCGATAAACTGGCGATGGAGTTCTACCGTCTCCCTTTTGAACCTTACGCTCCGGTGCGGCGGCAAATGCTGCAACTCTGGAAAGACGTAAACGTTCGACGGAAGACAGCCGGGCTGTCCCTCCTCCCGATCGAGGTGCTGCCCCTGCGGCGGAAGGTGATGAAGCCGTTTGAGCCTCGCCCAGGCTATGAGGTGGCTGAGTAAAGTTTTCCGCTGTCGCCGTCGTTTCGCCGTTTGGGGGGATTTCGCAAGACAGGGGGGCACCCCCAAACGGCGGAACGATGGCGACGGCCACGCTAGCTGTCACCGATTCCCGCTGTCCCACCACCGCTAGAGCCGGAGTGAGTCCGGAGGGGGTGATTTCTTCCGAATTATGCTGACAACGGAGCTTGTGCTGGAAACGATTCTTTGCCACAACTGAAACCACAGACTTCAATCTTGGTTTTCATAAATGATTCAAAGTGAGTGCGTCAATGCATATTCAATACAGATATTTGGCCCGAATACGTTAACCATTC
>JANXWE010000178.1 GCA_025351325.1 Fimbriiglobus sp. | reverse complement strand
GGCCGGGCCGGTCTCGGTGGTGCCGGCCCCATTGGTCATCCAGACGTACGCCGGGCCTCCTCCCGGAGGCGGCGGACTCGTCGGCGGTGGCGGACTCGGCGGATTCATCGACGGCGCGGAGACTTCCGAGACGTTCGTCGACCAATAATGATCGTTGTAATCGAAGTCGCTGCCGTTCGCGGAACGGGTCATGTCTTCGAGTTCAATCGCCCCGGCGCCGACGCGGAACGCCTTGTGCGCGGCCGCGTCGACGCCCGATTCCCCGACCCCCATCGAGTAGGTCAGGGTCTCCCCGGCGTGCTGCACCGTGACGGTGCCGACGATGGAGCGGTCGAGGGCGTCTTGGATCGAACTCGCTTCGATCAGGGTGGCCCCGTTGGCATCGGTGGCCAAAGTGGGATCGACCGTGAGCGATCCGGAAATCGTAGCTGCGGTATCACCGGTCATGCCGACACCGGGGGTGAACAAGTAAACAGCGAAGAGAGTCGGGCAGTCCCGCGATTCCAGCTCCTCACACCTCGGCTTGGTAAGCTGGGAGGGGGCAATGCGTGAGGATTGGACGGTCTGTGGCAGTTGACGGCCGAAGAAACGCTTCAACATGCGAGGACTCCCGAACGGGTTTGCCGATCTCAACACGGCCAAAGAAGTGGGCGATAGTCGCGTTGATGACAGAATTAAAAACTGTGGGAGGCGGGTTGTCAAGAAGATTCGTAAAAGATTTGTGGAAGTTGAATTGGCACCGGAAAAAAGGTCGTCATTTTGCCTGGTGTACTTGTTTCCATTGGTTCCGTTGGTTCCGCAGAGGGGAGGGGTGTATTCTCCGCGGAAACAAGAACAGGCGTCAGAACGGCACCAATCCGCAATCCCATTACTCCGGGTGGCCGTCCTGCCAGGCGAGCAAATCGATGCAGATCGGGGCGACGCCAGCTTCGGCGGCGATCTGTTTGAAGATACTTTGAAGCGGTGCGTAGTGCTCGTCGGACGTGAGGAACTTGATCGACGGCTTCTTGGGGATGTCGATCTTGGCTCCGTACTTCCCGGACGCGGCCGCTTCGCGGATCGCGGACAAGGTGTATTCGTCGTGTGGAACATGGAGGAACGGCAGCACCCGGCTCCGTTCCTCGGGTTTGACTTCCGAGCTGCACAGCACGCGGTTCATCAGCATGTTGCAAATCTTGCGGCACAACCCCAGACCCATTTCGATCTGGTACACCTTCACCCACTGCTGGTTCAAGTTCCGGATGTGCCCTTCCAAGAGGGCGTCGTACTCTTCCTGAGCGGTGACCGCACCGAAGTCGAACATCGCGGAAAAGGAGAGCCGCGCCTTGGCCCAGATGCGGAACGTGTCCGACGGTTTGGGCGAGAGTTTCTGGAATGCGCGGAACGCATTGCCCTCCACCGCTTCGTGGATGAGCGCGTGCAAGTCCGGGTCGGGGCGGTAATACGCGATCAGCAGTTTGGGGCCGCGTTCGCGCAGGGCCTGAACCAATTCATCCGGTGCATAGTCTCGGGCCAATGGCATCGATTCGCTCCCCGGCACTGGTTCGGACATGATTCGTTAGGTGTGAGATAGCTATCGTCCGGGCAAAAGCCAACGGAGAAAGCCGGGACTTGGTCGATTTGAGGGAGATTCAACGACCGTAGCCCGGTCGCCACCCCCGTGCTTCGAAGGGTGACGACCGGGCTACGGCTACGGTGGATTCCGTTACGCTCGAGTTTAGCGGCAGTTCGGGCAGCGGGGTGCCCCGTACGTCGGTACGGCGTAGTTCCGATACATCGGGTAACTCGCGGGTGCATACTGCGGCTGGATCGTCAGAGGTTGGCCGACGGTCGGTGCCGCCATCATGCCTGTGGCCCGGTAGTCCGTCGTCGTCACGGCTTCCGTCCCGGCATACTTCGTCAGGTATCCGCTCAACTCACTCGGGGAAATCGTTCCCGCGTGCCGCAGGGCTTGAAGGCCCCCGGTCTTGTCGCTGATGATGAGGCCTTCGGCCAGATCGAACGACTTCGCCAGGGCTTGGCCCTTTTCGGTCGTCGTGTCGATGTGCAAGGCCACGTAGCCGTCCTTCAAGAGCTTGGCGGCTTCGCCGAGCTCGTTGCCATTCGTCAACTGACTTTGGCTACCCTTCGTGATGAAGACCGCGATGGGCTTGCGGAATTCGCTCGCTGCGCCCAAGGCCTGGCGGTAATCAGTCGTCCACGCTGGTTGCCCAACATTCGCTCCTGCCAACAGACCCGATAACGCAAACGCCGCCAAAGAGGTGGTGAAGATCAAGTTGAAAACTCCTCGAAGCACTTCTCAGAGAACCACGCCATCCACCGGACGTGGCGAAAAGAGTATTGTTCAACCAAAGCGCCGGCAGGTCAACCGGAGTATTGCTAAAAATGTCCAACTTCGGATAATTCGGTATAATTGTACATTTTACACCTAGACAAGATTGATCTGAGTGGTTCCGAAGAATGCAAAACTTGGGTAGTTTGGGTTATCTGCGTGAGCGGCTAGCTTCTCGATTCACGACGCGAATTGACTACACGAAACGACGCGCATGAGCTATGAAGATGATTCATCTGCTCTCTCCCGAGTGCGATTCTGATGTCCGAGCCTGAGCCGATCCGCTACTGCGTGACGGTCGATACCGAAGAAGAATGGGACTGGAATTCGGGCTATCCGACCGGGCCGACCCGGACGCGGAACATCGCACTGCTGCCGGCGTTCCAAGCTCGGATGTCCGACGCCGGGACGGCGGTCGTCTATTTCACCAACCACGCCGTGTTAGCGAACCCAGACGGCCGAGCGGTGATGCAGGAACTGGCCACCCGGCCGAACGTTGAAATCGGGCTGCACATCCACCCGTGGAACACGCCGCCGGTGGCCCCGGAACCGATGGTACCGACCCACGATAGCTTTTTGCACAACCTCCCCTGGGCCGAAGCCAAAGCCAAACTCGACACCACCCTGGCCGCGTTCCGCGACTCCGGCTTGAAGCCGACGAGCTTCCGCGGCGGTCGCTATTCGATGTCCCCTCAAATTCAGAACTACCTGCGCGATGCCGGGTTGTGGGTCGATTCGTCGGTACTGCCGTTCAACACCTGGGCCGACGACGGTGCCCCGAATTACTTGACTCGTGGCCTCGATCCCGTCCGTCAGGTGCCACGATTCGATGGAGATCGACCGCTTTGGGAACTGCCGCTGACGTACGGGTACACCCGCCAAGCCCAGTCCTTCTGGGATCGGACGTTGAAACTCGCCGATTCCAAACTCGGTCGGGCACTGCGAGTCACCGGGATTCTGGATCGATCCGGTGTCGTTTCGAGGGCGTGGCTGAATTTTGAGAACCCACTCGGCGAACAGATGCTACAGTTCCTCGCCGTTCTGCGCCGGTTGCGACCACCGTTCGTGAGCTTCACCCTGCACAGCAGTAGTTTGCTCGTCGGTGGCAGCCCGTACAACCGCACCGAAGCCGACGTGGCCCGGATGCTCGACCGAGCGGAAACAGTACTGAATACCGTACGCGGTTGGCCCGAATTTCGACCCGCCACCATGACTGAAATTGCGACCCATTTGGAGACGACGCAGCGATGAGAATTCTCGGCATCAGCCCGCTCGATAAAGACACCAACGTGAGCCTGATGGAAGACGGCCGCGTCCTCTTCGCCTGTGGCGAGGAACGGCTCAGCCGGATCAAACTGCAAAGCGGGTTCCCCCACCTCGCCCTGCGCGAAGGGTTGAACCGCCTCGGTTGGGATCCGCAGTCGCTCGATGCCGTGGCCTACGCCTTCTACGATGCCCCCGAAGAGGCGCGATTGATCGCCGAGTCGGTGGCCGTCGATCTCGCAGAACATGCCAAAGACCGGGGCGAAAGCAATCGCCTGTACCGGGCCAAAATCGACAGCGGCTACAAGGTGAATCGAACCGTGCGAATCCCGGGACTAGAGACCGAAGCCGCCGAGTTCATGCCACGCAAGGTTTGGTACAAAAAGTTCCTGTACGAGCGGCTGGCCGGGAGTGCTACCCTCGACGCCCGGACGCACCGCCGGTTGTTTGGCACGTGGCAGGCCAACGCGATTGCCGACCACACCCAGTGGAACGCGGAGTTGGTGGCCGGACTGAAAAGTTTCGGCCTGGAGAACAAGCCGCTCAAGCGATTCCAGCACCACGATACCCACGCCGCGAACGCCTACTATTCCAGCCCATTCGATACCGCGCTGGCCGTCACGTTCGACGGGTACGGCTCCGGGATGTGCGGTGGGGTGTACGCCTGCGGGCCGGACGGCATCCGGAATTTGCACCGCTTCCGCTTCCCGAATTCGCTCGGGATTTTCTACGAACACGTCACCAGCGGGTTGGGCTTCAAGCCGAGTCGCCACGAAGGAAAGATTGTCGGGCTTGCAGCTTACGGCGATGCCAAGCACCTCGCCGAGATCCTGCTGGCACGCTTCGACACCACCGACGGCGACATCAAAATCCGTGGCGGGTTGAACCACAACTTCACGCGGGCACTCGCCGGCCATTTCGCCAAGCGTGACGTGGCGGCAGCGTACCAATACGTACTCGAAGAAGTGGCCCGGCGGGTCGTCAGTTACTGGTTGCAGAAGACCGGATTGAAGAAGATCGTCGTCAGTGGGGGGGTCCACGCCAACGTGAAGCTGAACCAGCGGCTGCACGAAATTCCGGGCGCCGAAGGGCTGTTCGTCTACCCGAACATGGGCGACGGCGGTTGCGGCACCGGCGCGGCCATGCTCGCCTTCGGCCACGAAACCATGCGCCGGGCCGGCCCGTTCGATAACGTCTACTTCGGGCCAGACTACACCGAGGCACAGATTCGCGCGGCACTCGATGCTGAGAACCTCAAATACGAACGCCACGACGAACCGGAAGAACGTACCGCCGAACTGCTGGCCGACAACCACATCGTCGGTCGCTTCGCCGGGCGAATGGAGTACGGCCCCCGTGCCCTCGGCAACCGCAGCGTGCTCTACCCGGCGAAAGATCCGGAAGTGAACCAGTGGTTGAACCACCAACTGGCGCGGACGGAGTTCATGCCGTTCGCCCCGAGCTGTTTAGCCGAAGCCGCCCCGAAGTTGTTCCACAACGTCAGCGGCTGCGAGAAGACCGCCGAGTTCATGACGGTGACGTTCGACTGCACCGACTGGATGAAGGGACACAGCCCGGCGGCGGTCCACGTCGATGGAACCGCGCGGCCGCAATTGGTGACGCCGCAGAGCAACCCCGGCTACCACAAGTTGCTTGCGGCCTACGAACGCCGCACCGGCATCCCGGTGGTCATCAACACCAGTTTCAACATGCACGAAGAGCCGATCATCTGCACCCCGCAGGACGCCGTGCGGGCCTTCCTGCTCGGCAACCTCGATTACCTCGCCGCGGGGCCGTTCCTGGTGCCCCACCCGAAGTTGAAAGAGAACCAAGCCGACCGCGAGACGAGCCGACCCGGTGCCAAGCGGGAATTAACGGGGGCCAAGGTGTAATGCGTGCCGCCTGTGTACTCCGTTCGCTCCGGAGAACGGACAGATAGGAGAATCGTTAGTGAAGCGGAGCAATCTCTCATAATTTCGTGGGCAGAAACTATTGGCATCGCTTCCATCAAATGACCCAGTCCGAAAACCGTGGGATATCAGCGGTTTCAAAGTCCAGGTTTTTCGCAGCCCCCAACGTGTTGACCAAACGCGGAACCGTGGTCGGTGAAAACGGTTAAGGTGACCAGTCTGTCCTCGGCTGCTAGTGGATGAGGACTCCAGATTACCGATTGGGGAAAATTGACATTCGGATTCGGCGAGCAGCCGTAAACTGATTGGGACACCGAACTCGAATTCTCCCCAACCGGATTTCCCGCCGATGCCGACTTACGATTACGAATGCGATGCCTGCGGTCACAAATTTGAACAGTGGCAGTCGTTCAAAGACGATCACCTGACGACCTGCCCGAGTTGCAAGAAGAAGAAGCTCCGCCGGCTTTTCGGTTCCGGCGCCGCCATCCTATTTAAGGGGTCGGGCTTTTACGAAACGGACTACAATCGGAACGAAGACTATCAGAAGTCGGCGAAGGCCGATGCGGAAGCGGGTACGGCGAAACCGGCCGAGACCAAACCGGAAACACCCGCCGCCACTCCAGCCCCCGCCGTGGAAGCTCCTGCAGCGGCTCCGGCCAAGAAGACCGGTGGTAGCGGCAAGGCGAAGAAGGACGGCAAATAGCGTATTGCCGATAATGTGGGGAATTCTCGAAGTCTCGGGGGGTGGTGGCCGATGAATAGGGTGCGATGCCCGATCTGCGACGATCCGATGCCCGGATCGCCGGTCGAATATCCGGATTTCCCGTTCTGTTCAAAGCGTTGCCGGGTGATCGATCTCGGTCGCTGGCTTTCGGAAGATTACAAAGTGGCCAGCCACGAACCGTCCGAGGATCGCTCCTCGGCCGCTTTGGAAACTGAAGAATAGTTCTGCCCGTTACCCGGCCGCTCCTTCGGCCGAATCGATAAGTCTCGAGGCACGGCGGCCGCCGTGCCTCGCGGCGTTTCCCGGTGCCCGTTGAACTCCACCGCAGATTTCGGAGAACAGTTCCAAAGGTTCGCCGCCGGTTGTTTTCGAGATCTTCTATGTCGTTCGAGTGGTATCACGTTCCGCTGGCCTTGCTCGGGTACTGCACGCTGTACGCCCTCCTGTCGTGGCTCTTCCCGGGGTTGCTGCGGCCCGTCTGGTGGCTGATCGTCCACGCCCTGCACCGGTTCCACGTCTACGGTCGCCAAAACATCCCCGCCGGTGGCCCGGTGCTCATTGTTTCCAACCACGTGACCTACATCGACTGGATGTTCCTCTGGCTCGCCAGCCCGCGCCCACTCACCTACGTCCTCTGGAGCGGCTACAAGCGGCACTGGGTCCTCCGGCTGCTCCTCTCGTTCGTCCGGGGGCGGGCCCACTACATCGACAGCCGCGACATCGTGAAGCCGCACAGCTTGACCGGATCGCTCGAAACCATCGCCAAAGCACTCGCGGCCGGCCGCGCCGTGATGATGTTTCCCGAAGGTCGGCTGACCCGCAACGGGCAGATGCTGCCGTTCCAACGCGGGCTGGAGCAGATCGTCGAACGTGCCGGCGTACCGGTGCCGATTGTGCCCGCTTGCCTCTGGAATCTCTGGGGTTCGCTGCTGAGTTGGAAGCACGGCCGAGTTCTATTCCGCTGGCCGGAGGGCTTCCGACGCCGCATCGCCGTCTCGTTTGGGGAGCCATTGCCGGGCCACACGAAGACCGCCGACGTGCGGGCCGCCGTGGTCGAATGCTGGGCCGATTGCGGGACGCTGCAAAGCGAGTATGTGATCCCCGTCCACTCGGGTTTCGTGCGCAAAGGGGCCGCGTGGATCAACCTGCGCCGGGTCGCCTTTGTCGATGCCTCCGCAGGCACCGACCGAGCGTTGACTTGGCCGAAGGCGTTCGTCGGGGCCTGGTGCTTGGCGAAGTATTTGAAGGGCCAACTCGGCACAGACGAAAAGGTCGTCGGCGTCTGGTTGCCGACGGGTCTCGGCTCGGCGTTCGCCAACATCGCCTTGGCCTTTCTGCACCGGACCTCGGTGAACTTGAACTACACCGCGGGCAGCCGTTCCGTCCGCTCCGCTGTCGACCAGACCGGCATCCAGACCATCATCACCGCCAAGCGGTTCATCGGGCGGATGCCGCTTGACTTGCCCGATACTGTGCGCCGGATCTATCTGGAAGATGCCCTCGCGGCGATTCCCAAGTCTTGGAAAGTCAGTCGACTGCTGCTCGTCCTTCTCTTGCCGGGCTGGTTCCTCGACCGGGTCGTGCTGCGCTGCCGACGCTTCGGCTGGGATGACCTACTGACGATCATCTTCAGCAGTGGCAGTACCGGCGACCCGAAAGGAGTGATGCTGACGCTGCGGAATATCTCGTGCAATGCGGACGGGTTTCAAAAGGGTGTGAACTTCACCCGGCACGACCGCATGCTCTGCACACTGCCGACGTTCCACAGCTTCGGCTACACCGTCTGCCTCTGGGCGCCGGCCAGCATCGGCATGATGTCGGTGTTCTACCCCGATCCGCGGGCCGCGAAAGAAGTCGGCGAACTCTGCCAGCGCTGGAAGTGCTCCATCGTCCTCGGCACGGCCACGTTCGTGCGGTTCTACCTGCGCCGCTGCGTGCCCGAGCATTTCCAATCGTCACGGCTGTTCATCTGCGGCGCCGAGAAACTCCCCGTGAGTTTGGCCCTCGAATTCCAAGCGAAATTCGGCGTGTTGCCACTCGAAGGCTATGGCTGCACCGAGTTGTCGCCCGTGGTCAGCGCCAACTTGATTGATGTCACCGTGGCCGGTGTGAAGCAGTTCGCCAACGCCCCGGGTACCGTCGGTCAACCGATTCCCGGAGTCGTCGCAAAAGCCTTTCACCCGGACACGCAGGCGCCGCTGCCGGTGGGTACTGAGGGGCTCCTCTGCGTGAAAGGATCGAACGCCATGCTGGGCTACTGGCAGCAGCCCGAGAAGACGCAAGCGTCGTTCATTGGCAAGTGGTACATCACCGGCGATATGGGTCACATCGAGCCGGAAGGGTTCATCCGCATCACCGGGCGGTTGTCACGCTTCGCCAAGATCGCCGGGGAAATGGTGCCGCTGGAAAAGATCGAAGAGGAGCTGCACGACACGCTCGCCACCGCCGGCGAGCGGGTGCTGGCTGTCGCCGCCGTCGCCGATAACAAACGCGGCGAACGGTTGATCGTGCTCCACTTGATCGAAGCGGGTGCCCGGCTGAAAGGGGCCTTCGAGAGCCTCCGCACCAAGGGCCTGCCGAACCTGTGGATTCCCGATTTGAGGGACTGCTTCGCCGTGGAAGCCCTCCCCGTCCTCGGCAGCGGCAAGCTCGACCTGCGCGGCGTGCAAGAGTTGGCGAAGAAGATCGCGGGGTGAGGATCGGGTCAGAATCAAATCAAGAATTTTGAACCGCGGAGAAGCGGAGGCGCGGAGGATACAACAAGACTCGGGATGAAACCATAGGTCATCACCATCGGATTCATCGCCCTGGTTTCGTATTCTCCGCGTCTCCGCTCCTCTTCAATCCGGTATTTTTCCGCCTCATCCGCGTTTTTCTTGTGCCACCGTTACAATACGGTCATGTTTGGTTTCTTCCAAAATCGCCGTCGTCAGAAGTTGCTCGCGGAGCCATTCCCCGAATGGTGGGAGGCGATCCTGCGTCGCAATGTCGCCCATTATTCGGTGCTGTCCGACGGCGAACGGGCCACGCTGCGGGACACCGCCCGGATTTTGATTGCCGAGAAATCGTGGGAAGGTCGGGGCGGATTGCACATCACCGATGAAATCAAGATCACGATCGCGGCGGTCGCCTCGCTGGTGCTCCTCGGCATCGAGCACGACTACTTTTCCCGCGTCGACGCCATCCTGGTCTACCCCGATTCGTTTCAGACGCCGAATATCGAAGACGACTGGGAAGATGACTTCATTTCGGAAACGGTCGCCGAAGGGCAAGCGGTGTACCGCGGCCCGGTGATCCTCGGCTGGCGGCACGTGCTCGACGAAAGCCGCGACCCTGCGTGTGGACACAACGTGGTGATCCACGAGTTCGCCCACCAGTTGGACTTCCTGGACGGGGCCATCGACGGCACTCCACCGCTGGCCACACCTGCTGACGAAGCCAATTGGGCCACGGTGATGACGGCCGCATTTCGGCACCACCAAGAGCAACTGAAACGACGGGGCGAGACATTCTTCTCCGAGCAGGCCGGCGACAACGAAACGGAGTTCTTCGCCGACGCGAGCGAGTCGTTCTACTGCCACCCCCACGATTTGGACGAGGTCGCGCCGGCTGTTTACGAATTGCTCAAGGGGTATTACCGAGTCGATCCACGGGCGTGGGCCTGGCCGGCGGAATCGAATGTCCCCTTGGGATAGACACGGACATCGGAGCCGGTGGCGAATGTCACGGAGTCGGGGGTGCGGCCGTTCATGCCGACCCACTCCGGGCCGTAAAGTGCCGCCCAGTCGATGTCGATCTGATAGCTTGCCACCGGGAAGACGGCCCATTCCGGATGGTTCACTTGGTAGCGGATCAATTTGCCACGGCGGGTCTGACCGAAGCCCCACGAATGTTCCTTGAAGAAATATTCGACTGAATCCGGCCCCGGAATGTTCGTCGGCTTCGTTCCGGTGGCCTGCATAGTGTGGGTGCGACCGCCGTACTTCAGGGTGTACGTGGCCCGCAGCGTGTCGGCGGTTTCGTCGATGGCCATGCCCATGCGGGCAGCGCGGTAAGGTTCGTTGTAAATGGCCCGAGCCACCCAGGCCACGAGACGCTGGGGGACGAATTCCCGCACGAAACAGACGCCCCGTTGCCCGCCGCGTTTGACGTAAATGCGCAAATTCCACTCGGGGAAGTTCTGGAACGTCGGCCAACGGATGCCGAGCACGCGGGTATCAAGAAATTGGAAGCCAACGAGGCTGGCGTAGGTCTGCCCCTGCCAACGGTCGAGTTCAACGCCCGGTGGCAGATACGGCTGAAGAACCTCAGCAGGAACGGCGTAGTTCGCCAAAATCAGGTTGGCCCAGCGAGCCGTGAGGAACGCCCGTGGAGGTGGTGCGATGAGAGTTTGCATGATGGATTGATAGGCTGGTCGACCGATCCGGTGCGATGTCCACGAAAAGATCCGAGCCGACAGTCGGCTCGGGTCTTTTGTAGATTCCGAGGCGAGAACCTACTTCGGGTTGGCCTTTTCCGTGGTCACTTTGGTGCCGGCGAGAATGGCTTTGACGGTGTCGAGCATCTTCTTGGCTTCGTCTTCCGTCTCGTATCCGGTCGACGATTGCATCAAGGTTTTGTCGTCTTCATCGCGAACCGAGAAGCGGAACTTGCCTTGCTTGTCGGCCTTGATGACAACGGAGCCTTTCACGGCAGCCTTCGGATCGGCCTTGGGGTCTGCTTTCGGGTCGGCTTTCGGATCCGGTTTTTCGCCCTTCGGAGGTGCTTTTTGCTTCGGGGCTTCTTTGGCGACTTGTGCCACGGCGAGCGAGGGGGCCGTCACGACGAGCGCACCGGCGCCGGTGGCAAATGCGGTCGCAACGAGCAGGCTACGGACGAACTTCTTCACAGCGAAACTCCAACGGAGGGCGGGGGAACTGAAAAAGGGCTGATTCCAAATTGGAACCAGTTGCTGAATTATCACACGCCCATTTCAAAAATCAACTGCCCAAAGTGCGATGGCTGCTGAATTTCGACGAATCGAACGGTTGATTGGGACGTTCGTCACATCACGTAGCGTCGCTTGGCGGCATCGGCGGCATTGCATTCGGCGCAGGTGCCCCGCACCACGAGATCGTACCCGGTGACACGGAATTGCTTCTGGGTGGCGATCCCCTTGACCGCGTCGACGATCCCTTCGTGCTGGAATTCGATCATCGTCCCGCACGACGAACAGACGAGGTGCTCGTGCCAAGGGTAGCCGTAATCGTGGTCGTACACCGTGCGTGGGCCGATTTCGATTTTGCGCAACAAGCCCGCTTCGACGAGTTTCGACAGGGTGCGGTAGACCGTCGCCCGACTGACCGTCCGGTTGGCTTTTTTCAAGTCCGCGAGAAGTTCATCGGTATCAAAGTGCTGATGTTTCTCGAAAATATGTCGGACGAGTTCACCCTGTTGGTCGGTGAACCGCTGAGGTTTGGGGCGGCTGGCCAAGAATTCTCGGAAGCGATCTTCGGGGGATTGCGAAACCGCGACCGAAGGCAGAGGCACGTGGAAACTCCGGACTAGCGCGATTCTTCCATGCGACGGAACATCAATTCTTCGGCCAAGGCCCACCGCTCGGGATTGTCGTACTGCCCGGTGGCAATCAAATTTCGAATGTGCGTGACCAATCCCAGACGAATCCCGGAGGCATCCGGGAGTTCGCGGCGGAAGTCGGTCGAGTCCGACTCGGCGGCGGTCGTTGGTTGTTCAGGGCTAATCATGTTGGCCCGAAATCGGATGGCCGGGGGCAGTTCGGACGGCGTTGAGGCCGGAACCAAACGCAAACGCCAAGATTGCCAACGCTGTGGAACGTCACGCATCGGGGCGGCATCTCTATTAAGTTCTACACGAGAACGGATGGCGGGTAGATCCCGATTCAGAATTTTGTCTGAATCGACTCGCCCCGACGATGGGTGGAGTCCAGGGAGGGTGCGGTTGTTCACCCGCACACACGTTACATTCTACACACGCTTATCGTCGAGCGCGCCTCGTCGAATCGAAGAAATTTTGAACCGACATACCGAACACTTTGCCCAAACTGTTGCGGCGCGTGCGTTGCACGGATGGTGCGAGAGGAACGGTTCAGGAACAGCGCGGCCCAGGTTCTTCGGTCTCGTTCGCCCAAACGGCTCAAGTCGCTTCGGACGAAGATTATCCGACGCGATTCGTCTCCAGTTCGGCCAACGGTTCGAGGGGCAAACGGGCGAGCACCGTCAACGTGAATGTGCTGCCCCGGCCGACTTCGCTGTGCAACGCGACGTTCCCGCCGAGTAGTTTCGCCAGCTCGCGGACGATCGACAGCCCCAGCCCCGAGCCACCCTGTTCGCGTGTCAGCGGGTTCGACGCTTGCCGGAATTTCTGGAAGATCATCTCTTGTTCTTCCGGTGGGATGCCGACGCCCGTATCACTCACGGCGAGAATCAATTTGTCGCCGGCGTGACTCGCACTCAGTGTGATCCGACCACCGTCGGGGGTGAATTTCACGGCGTTCGACAACAAATTCGAGACGATCTGCCGGAGTTTCCCGAGATCTTGGCGAATCGCGGGCCAGTCTGGCGCGACCTGCACCCGGAGTTCGATTTCCTTGTGTTCCGCCTGTGGACGGAACAGCATCGCCGCTTGATCGCAGAATGCCGGCATCTCCACCAATTCGGCCTTCAGCGCCATCTTGCCCGCTTCCAGCTTGGCCAAGTCGAGGATTTCGTTGATCAGCACCAAGAGCTGCTTGCCGCTCGTGCTGATGTTCGCGGCCCAGCGCTGCTGCTTCTCGGTGAGCGTCGCGGAATTCAGCAGCATGTCCGAAAAGCCGTTCACGATGTTCAGCGGTGTCCGGAGTTCGTGAGACATCGTCGACAGGAAGTCGGCTTTCATCTTCCCCGTTTGGAACAGTTGCAAATTCGCCCGGGCCAAGTCGTCCACTTTCTTGTCGAGTTCCGCGATCAAGCCCCGGTTGCGATCCTGCATTTGGATCAAATTGCTGAGCATGCGGTTGAACGCCACCGATAAATCTTCGAACTCATCGCCGGTCTGGATATCGCTTCGCACCGAGAATTGCCCCGCCGCGATCGCGTCCGCCACCGACTTGAGATGTTTCACTGGCTTCACGATGACGTACCGCACGATCAAGTAGCTGCCCGCGAGCAGCGCCAGCGTGGTGCCGATGGCGAAGGCGATCAAAATGGCCCGGTTCTTGTGCAACCCGGATTCGATCATCTCCGAAGAAAGGCGGATCTGCACCACGGCCATCAAATCCCCCGGTTGCAAGTTCGGGTTGGCCATCTCTTGGGCCGCTTTGCGGGCTTCAAGGTTTTCCGCACTGAACGTCGCCATCCGAGCCGGATCGCGGTGACAGCTCACGCAGGACGTTCCGGCCCGCACCGCACCGTAGTACAGGAATGCCTTTTCGCTCCGCACGAACCGGGTGTCTTCGGTCATGTTCGGCTCGCTCTGCATCTTCCGCAAGATCGGCTGATCTTCCGGCTCCGGGCGATTCTCCGGCTTGGTCGATTCCGGCAGGATCAACTTGCTTTTGTACCCCTGCAAGTCGTCGGGCCAGCTCTTTTCGGATTGGCGCTGGAATTCGTCCATGCCGTTGAGCAGTTCTTCGTTCTGGCGGATGTGCAAGCGTGCGATGGTGGGCGAGACCAACGTCCGGCCGGTGTGCGTGAGTTGATCGTACGCCAAGTCTTCGGTCTGGTTGGCGTAGATGCCGAAACTTGCTCCCATCAGCACGAGCACCAACCCGCCGAGCAGGTAGCGGCTCTTGCGTTCGAGGTGGGATTCGCCGAGCAATTTTTTGAACGTGCGGTACGACATGCAGACCATGATAGGTCAAGAATTTGAACCGCGGAGGCGCGGAGGGTACAAAGTCGGAGCAAGGAATCAGATGGTGATGACATACAGCTTCATCCCAATTCTTTTGTACCCTCCGCGTCTCCGCGGTTCAACATTCTTGAAAACGGCGACCAGGGGGCGAACCCGGCTAAGATGTCCGGTATGAATCCGCGCACGGTTCTCGTTCTGGTGTTGCTCATCGTCGTGGGGGCGGTCGCGCTGTCGTTCGGGATCGGCCGGCGGTCGAGTGCGCCGGAGTTGGTCTGGGGGCAGCACGGCGTGCAAGACGGTGCCCTCGCCCGGCCGCGGGCCGTGGCCATCGATCCGCAAGGGCGTCTCTTTCTGGTTGATTTCACCGCGCGCATCCAAGCCTATGATCTCGACGGCGAGCACCTCGGCATCACGTTCACCACACCCGATTTCCGCAACGGTCGGCCCAGCGGCTTGAGCATCGACCGCGACGGCAACTTGATGGTGTCCGATTCGCACTACCACTGCGTGCGGATTTACACCCACGACGGCACCGAACTGAAGAAGATCGGCGGCGAAGCAGGGAAATCACCGGGGCAGTTCGGGTACATCTCCGATTGCGTCCAAGATGCGGCCGGGTTCTATTACGTCGCGGAGTTCGGCCAGAACGACCGGATCACGAAGCTCGATCTCGATGGACAGTTCGTCGCCTGTTTCGGCGCGAACGGGCAAGGGCCGTTGCAGTTCAACCGGGTCCGGGCGATGGCCTTCGGGCCGGACGGGCATTTGTATTGCGTCGATGCGTGCAACCACCGCATCCAGGTACTGACGACCGACGGCGAGTTCGTCCGCGAGTTCGGCAAGCCGGGCCAAGGCTTGGGCGAGTTCCACTTCCCGTACGACTTGGCCTTCAACAGCGCCGGGGAACTGTACGTCGTCGAGCGGGGGAACCACCGCGTGCAAAAGTTGACGAAAGAAGGGGTTCCCTTGGCCACTTGGGGCACCCCCGGCCGCGAGCCGGGCCAACTGGCCGACCCGTGGGCACTGGCCGTCGATCAAAAGGGGCGCGTGCACGTGGTGGACACGGAGAACCACCGCGTCCAACGAGTGAAGTTTTAGCCGCGAGACGAAGTCGAGCGCGGGACGAAAATGAGTTACACTGAAACGCTAAGCAACACCAACTGACGGAGCGGGATATGCTGCCGACCATCGAATCGCTCGGTTTGGATCGACTCACCCGAGACGAACGCATGGCACTGGCCCATGACCTCTGGGCCAGTGTGCTTCCTAAAGGGCCACCGCTCTTGTCGGAAGCCCAAATGCAAGAGTTAGAACGGCGTGCCGATGAAGACGACGCGAATCCGGATGATTTCATCCCATGGGAACAAGTCAAAGCGGAAACCCACGCCCGGATGCATCCGTGAAACTCCCAATCGGCTATCGGCGAATTGCTCGCACAGAGTACGACCAAGCCGCCGTCTGGTACGAGGGCGAACAGCAGGGACTCGGCGATGATTTCGTTGCGGAAATTCAAGGCAACCTGGATGTGATCGCCGAACATCCAACCCGCTTTCCTCGCGTGGGACGAGGTATTCGGCAGGCGATTCTCATTCGATTCCCGTACAGCATTTTCTGCCGTGTTCGGCTCGACCGCATCATTGTCGTCGCGGTCTTTCACCACTCCCGAAACCCTGCGGATTGGCAATCGAGATCTTGAGGTCCTGGTCGATCAAAATTGACGCGTGCATGTGGTGGACACGGAGAACCACCGGGTGCAGCGGGTGAAGTTTTAGGAAAATGCTACAACATTGACCCGACGAGCCACCGGGCTTGTCCCGGTGGCTCGGGATTCACAGGCCCACCGGGGCAAGCCCGGTGGCTCGTCGGGAAAAGGAAAGCTCGCATGGCCCGCTTGATCGACTTCTTTGAAACGCACTGGTTCGCACTGGTTCTCCTCTTTTTAACGGGGGTACTCGGCTCGGCCGCGCTACGCCGGCGCAGAATGCGTCCCCTTGGCTATTGGGCGGGTGGATTCCTCGCCTTTGCGTTTGGATCGATAGCTCTTGCTAAGTGGAAGTTCAAACTCAGCGACGACGGCAACACCACGCTCATCTCCGAAGTGATCCTCCTGATCCCGGCCATCGGCTTCGCATTCGCGGTACTCGTCCTCGTCTTCGCCCGGCGTTGGTCGGCCACGTTCGCACTCGTGTTGATGTCAGTGCTGTTGATCGGTTTGGGCGGGTTGGTCGGCCGCGAATTGAATAAGGGTCTAGCCGAGGTGGTCAAAGCGATCCGCTGGACGGAGTTCACCCGGCCGTGGTGGTTGGTGCTGCTGGTATTCGTGCCGTTGGTGTTTGTGATCAGTCGCAAGAGTTTGTCGGGGCTGGGCAGTACCCGGAAATGGCTGGCGATCACGGCACGGGCCCTCGTCGTGGCTTGCTTGGTGATGGCGCTCGCTGAACCGCGGGTACGCCGGCCGTCCGAGAACGTCACGGTGATTTTCATCGTGGATCGGTCGCTGAGCGTGCCGCAAGATTTGCGGGCAAGTCAAGACGGCTCCGAACCGATCGACCAGCGTTGGGAGCGCATCCGCGGCCTGATCGAAACCGCCATCGCCAAGCGCGGCATCGCCCACCGTGCCGACCAGACCGGCGTGATCTATTTCGGGAAGCGACCGAAGCTCGCGTATCCACCGGCGGCGGTGGATCGACTGCCGCTCGACGAACGCGCCGCCGGGTTTATCGATGGCAACTACACCGACATCGGCGCGGCCATCAAGCTCGCACTGGCCTCGTTCCCCGAAGGCAGTTCGCGGCGGATCGTGCTCGTGTCCGACGGGAACGAGAACCTCGGGAGCGCCGAAGCGCAAGCGGAACTCGCACGCAAGAACGGCGTCTCCATCGACACCATCGCACTCGCCCCTGGATTCATCAACGAGAACGAAGTGCTGGTGCAATCGGTGGAAGCGCCGCCGCTCGCCACGCAGGGTGCCCGCTTGCCGATCCGGGTGCTGATCCGCAACGCCCACCCCACCCGGGAAGTGGATGGCTACCTCGACCTCACCCGCGTCGGCCGGCAGGGCGACGATCTCGAAGTGCAGCAGCCGAACAAGGAATCGAGCGTCGAGATCGAACTGACGGAACAGGTACTCGACACGAAGAAGAACCCGCCGCGGGTCCGGTTGGTGCCGGGGTTGAACGTCTTCCGGTTCCACGACCGCGACCAATCGAAGTCGGAAACGTCTTACACCTACAAGGCCGCGTTCCTGCCCATTTCGTCGGTGGAACGTCCCGGTGCCGAAACGGTCGCCGGCCTGCCGGGGGATCGCAGCGCGAACAATCGGGCGTCCGCCGCCGTGGTGGCCCGGGGTCAGAAACGCATCTTGTTCGTCGACCCCGGTTCGGTCGAGGCGAAGTCGCCCCACCTGCACCTGATTCAACGCCTGCGCGACGCCAAGCAGCGGCTCGACTTCCTCCCCATCGATAAACTGCCCGGCGACAAGAACGATCTTGGTGTCTTCCTAAGCAACTACGATTGCATCGTGCTCGCCAACGTCCCCGCCGATTTGTTAACCAACGATCAAATGGAAACGATCCGCCAGCAAGTCCACGATCAGGGCTGCGGCCTCGTGATGGTCGGCGGCCCTGATGCCTACGGCCCCGGTGGGTATCAGCAGACGCCGATCGAAGCAGCGTTGCCAGTTGATTGCGAGATCAAAGCCAAGAAGGCGGCCGGGAAAGGGGGCCTGGTGCTGGTGATGCACGCGTCCGAGATGGCCGACGGCAACAAGTGGCAGAAGGTGATCGCGAAACTCGCGGTGCAGCGGCTCGGGTCGATGGACATGGTCGGCGTCGTTGACTTCGGCCTGTTCGGCGGCAGCGTCAATTGGCAGATCCCGTTCCAAGAGATCGGCGACGACAAAGAAGTCCATTACACGAAGATCGACAAGATGAGCCCCGGCGACATGCCCGACTTCGACCCATTTTTGATGGCCGCCGCCGACACCCTCTCCGATCCGAAGCACAAGCTCAGCACCCGGCACGTCATCGTCATTTCCGACGGCGACCCGAATTACTCCGGCCCGGGGCAAGCCGCCGTCGCCGCGATGAAGAAGGCCGGCATCACCTGCACGACCATCGGCGTGGCGACGCACGGCGTCAACGAAGACGCCAAGATGCAGATCATCGCCAACGGCACCGACGACGGCAACGGCAAGCCCGGCAACTTCCACAAAGTCACCGACCCGACGAAGCTGCCGGCGATTTACATCAAAGAGACGCGCCGCATCAGCCAGTCGTTCATTTACAAAGATCCGTTCACGCCGACGTGGGTGGCGCGCGGTGGCCCCGCCGACGGGTTACCCAACGTGCTACCGCGGCTG
Organism: Fimbriiglobus sp.; assembly: GCA_025351325.1. GTDB lineage: Bacteria > Planctomycetota > Planctomycetia > Gemmatales > Gemmataceae > JALHQU01. Next base: position 30,094 of record JANXWE010000178.1, on the reverse strand, counting down.
TACGGATTCGTGCGCACCACCAAGAAGGATTCGCCGCTCTGCACCATGCACATTGAGGGGCCGGTGGACGAACAGTCGGGGGCGCGGTTTCCCGTGCTGGCGTCGTGGCGCTACGGGCTGGGGAAATCCGTCGCCTTCACCGCCGATGCCCGCACCCAGCCGAAGTCGGGCGTGCTCGGCTGGGACAAGGATTGGGCCGGGTCGGACATTTACCAAAAGCACTGGGAACAGACCGTGACCTGGGCGATGCGCGAAGCGGAGCGCGGCAATTTGACGTTGGTGACCGAATACAAAGATGGCCGCATCCGCATCCTCGTCGACGCCCGCGATACCAAAGACGGCAAAGACAAACCGGTCGCCGGGCTGACGCTCAAAGGGGCGGTGAGCCTGCCGAGCAAACCCGGCCCCGGTGAGAAAGTGCCGACGCTGGAATTCAAATCGAAGGGGGCTGGCCTGTACGAAGCGGAGTTCGTCGCCGAGGAGGCCGGGGCGTACTTCGTCCGGGTCGAGGGGAGCAAAGGGGCCGAGACCTTCGACAGCGCCCGCGCCGGGGTCACGGTGCCCTACTCGCCCGAATACGCCGACTTGGAAACGAACGCCCCGCTGCTCGAACGGATCGCGGCCGCCACGGGGGGGAACTATTTCAAAGAAGCGGAGGATGCCGCCGGGGTGCCCAAGCTCGCCACCTTGGCCGACTTCTTCCGCAAAGCCCCGACGAGCATCCGATCACTACAGCCGTTCTGGTACTGGCTCGTCTTCGCGGCGGCGTTCTTCCTGCTCTTCGACGTCGGCGCCCGCCGCATCAGCTTGGAATCGAAGGAACTCCGGCAGTGGGGCCAACGCATCTGGGCGAAGCTCCGCCGGCAGACGCTCGAAGAAACCGACGAGGACAGCACCCTCGGTAACTTGATGAAACGCAAACTGGCTGTGACCGACACACTGGCGAAGAAACGGGCCACCCGCAAGTTCGAGCCGGATGCGTCGGTCGCCGGCGAACCCGCCCCCGCCGGTGCCGATGAGTACGCCAGCCAGACCAGTGGCCCGCCGCTACCGAGCGCTCCACCCGTGCGTGACGTGAAGCCGGTGGACGACGACGGCGACGACTTCTTGACGCGGATGCGGAAAGCGAAGGAGCGTGGGAAAAAGTAGAAACAGGAGTTGATCGCCGGAGTGCCATGGTGGAATCGTGGGTGAACGCCAAACTGTTTCGTGATGCGGAGGGAGCGAAGCGGAACCACGCGGCGATCATCGCGCACGTCGGTGCCACGCTCTGGCCGGTGCTGGAACCGCTCCTGCGCCGGGAGTTGCCGCGCACCGCCGACGCGGACATGGCCTTCAACAATTTGGAGCGGCTGTTGGCCGTCCCGGCAGCGCGGGAGCAATTGCCGGCACTACTCGAGCGCCGCGGTCGAGATTTGGAAGCGACCTTGCAATTGTTGGCCATGTCGCAGTTCTTCGCCGACACGTTGATCTTGTATCCCGAAGCGTTGGAGATCGTGCGGGCGGCCCCGCGCCGCAACCCCTCGACCGAGGAACTTACCTCAATTCTGCGGAGTGATATCGACGCGGCCTATGACGACAATTCCATCCTCCGGGCCTTCCGCCGCTACCGCCAATTGCAGACGTTGCGGGTCGGGGTGAACGACGTCCTCCGAGATCGCCCACTCGAAGAAATCACCCGCGACTTGGCTCGGATCGCCGATGCGTCGCTGAAGGTGGCGGTGCAAACAGCCCTCCAAAACCTCACCAAGAAGCTCGGCCAGCCGATGACACCGAGTGGACAGCCATCGAAAATTGTCGCCCTGGCGTTCGGTAAACTTGGCGGCGACGAATTGAATTACTCGTCCGACATCGACCTGATGTTCGTCTACGACGAAGAAGGCGAGACCATGGGAAAGCGCGCTGGAGCGGTGCCCAATTCCGAGTTCTATTGTCGAGTGGTCACGGAGGTGATCCGCCTGCTGGCCTCGCACACCGACCGCGGCTTTGCGTACCGCGTCGATCTGCGTCTGCGGCCCGAAGGGAATCGTGGGCCGTTGGCGCGTTCTCTTTCCAGCACCCTCAGTTACTACGACGTCATGGGGCGAACTTGGGAACGTCAAGCACTCATCAAGCTGCGTCACGTGGCCGGGGATTCCCCACTCGGGAAACAGGTGGTCAAGGCGCTGCAACCGTTCGTCTACCGGAAGTATTTCAGCTTCTCCGAGATCAACGAAGTGAAGGCGCTCAAGCGTCAGATGGAACTGCGGGCGACCCGGGCCGGCATCGACGAACAGGACGTGAAGACCGGCCGGGGTGGCATCCGCGACATCGAATTTACGGTGCAGTTCTTGCAGCTTTTGAACGGTGGCGACCTCCCGGCGGTTCGTCAGCGGAACACGCTACTGGCCTTGGAAGCCCTCGAAATCGCCGGCTGCTTGAACCCCCAAGAGACCTACATTCTCGCCGATGCGTACCGCTTCCTCCGCAAAACCGAACATCGGTTGCAACTGCTGTTCGACTGGCAGACGCACCGCTTGCCGACCTCGACCGTGGAATTGAGCAAGCTCGCGTTGCGAATGGGCTACGGGGTCGAACCCCGGCCAACGGAGGACGACGATCCCACGCTCCCCAGATCCGAGTTCCCCGCCCAGCGCCGTTCCCCGATCGACGAACGGCCGGATTCCGGCTTTGAAACGCGGTCGCTCTTGCTCGAGCCGCTCGAACTGTTCCTGAAGGATTACATCGACAAAACGGCCATCGACCGGACGATTCTCGACCACTTGCTGCACCAAACCTTCGCGGAGCCGGAGGGCTTGGCGGAACCCGAGTCGGACTTGATCCTCGACCCCGACCCGGACGAATCGGACATCCGACTGGCCCTGGCCCGCTATCGCTTTCGAGACATTCCCGCGGCGTACCAGAATCTCAATCGGTTGGCCCAAGAGTCGGTACCGTTCCTGTCGCACCGGCGCTGCCGGCACTTCCTCGCCAGCATTGCTCCGCAGTTGCTCCGGGCCATCGCCGCGACACCCGACCCCGATGAAGCGCTCAACAGCTTCGAGCAGGTCACGGCGTCGCTCGGAGCCAAAGCGGTGCTGTATGAACTGTTCAGTTTCAATCCGCCGAGCTTGAAGTTGTACGTCGATCTGTGCGCCAACAGCCCGTATCTGTCGTCGATTCTGATTCGCAACGCGGGCATGGAAGATCAACTTCTCGACAGCCTGGTGCTCGATCAGCCGCGTCGGGCCGACGAGCTGGCGGCGGAACTCGGTGAACTGTTGCGCGGTGCCAGCGACCCCGATTTGATCTTGCGCAGCTTCCAAGACAACGAATTTTTGCGCATCGGCGTGCGCGACTTGTTGGGCAAAGCCGCCATCCGCGAGACCACCGCCGCGCTCAGTGATGTGGCCGATACGATTTTGAACGCCGTCTTCGACCTCGTGGAACAGGAGGTTCGACTGCGCTTCGGCACCCCGACTTCCGGGTATGTTCTCCTCGGCCTCGGGAAGCTAGGTGGCCGGGAAATCAGCTACCACAGCGATCTCGATCTCATCCTCATTTACGAAGCGGACGGCCAGACCCGAAACGATGGTTCCCCGGGTTTCGATTCGACGACGAACTTCCATTTTTTCACGGAACTCGTTCAGCGTGCTATCAAGATGGCGAGCCGCACCGGGCCACTGGGCCGGTTGTACGAAGTCGACATGCGGCTGCGGCCCACCGGCAAATCGGGGAGTTTGGTACTACCCATCGACGAATTCCGGCGTTACTTCGGCACGGGGGGAGCGCAACTCTGGGAACGTCAGTCCCTCACCCGGGCCAGGATTCTTCGGGGTGACTCCGCATTCGCCGAGGTGGTGCTGGCCACAACCCGGGATGCCGTACTCGGGAAGCCATGTTGCCGAGACGTGGTGGAGGAAATCGATGCTATGCGTGTCCGCATGGAGGCGAGTGCCAACCCCCGGAGCTTGAAACGTGCGCGTGGTGGCCTCGTCGATGTCGAGTTTTTGGTGCAACTGTCGATCTTGCGGCATGCTCGGGATTACCCCACCATTCTGCAATCGAACATCTGGGACGCCCTGGACGCACTCGAAGCCAGCCAACTGCTGCAAGGGCCACAAATCGATACTCTTCGCACGGGATATTCGTTTTTGCGGTTCGTGGAGGCCCGTTTGCGGATCGTGACGGATCGCCCGTTGACGGAGATTCCGGAACACCCCGACGACCTCGAAAAACTGGCCAGGCGCGCTGGGTTCGATGCGGGAAAGGACGCCCCGGCTACCATCGCGTTCCTCGCCCAGTTGAACGCCGTCCGCAGTGCAATTCGCTCAGTCTATCAAGCCGTGGTCGATTCACTTCGGGTCTAAATTGCTCGTTCGGTTGGGGTTCAAGATTCGCACGTGAACCGGTAAAATGCCACCGAACTATGACAGAAATCGACTGGCAAACGACCACCACCGGCGCATACGACCTTCTCCGGTACATCCGGACGCGGACAACGTCGCGAAAGTTGCAACTGCTCATGTGCGCCGCTTGTCGGCTTGTTCTCAATCAACTCCCCACCGAACGCGCTCTACCGATTCTAACCGGACTCGAACAATACGCCGAGGGGGAGGTACCGCTGGAAACCTTCCGCCAAGTGACCACGGCCGCCCAACGCCTCGAACGGGAAACCGATGGCGACGACCCGTCGACTCCGGGGTACTTGGCCATCAAAGCACTTCGTTCGGCGGTGAGCAGCCCACTCGATGCCGCCCTCCACCGGGTGATTGAAAATGTGGAAGCGGTCGCCGCCCGGGATGCCGGTGAAGGTTTGGGCCGCGCAGCGCGTGGGAAGCGGCACGGTGAGATTTGCGATCTGTTCCGGGAGATCATCGGCAACCCGTTCGCACCCCGGACGGCTGTTCCCACGTGGATGCAGCCGACGGAACGGACGGCACCCGGCTGGCTGATTCGTGTTTCCGAAACGGCGTCGCGCATCGCCGTGGCGGTTCACCGGGATCAAGCGTACGACCGCTTTCCGATTCTCGCCGATGCCTTGGAAGAGGAAGGCTGCACCGACGACGAACTGTTGCTGCACCTCCGACTTCCCGGGTTACACGTCCGCGGTTGCTGGGCACTGGATCTGGTGCTGGGCAAAAATTGACCACTCGGTGGCCCGCGCCGCCCCCATTTTAGTTGGATTGAACCAATTGCGCACAAGATGCGAATTCTGAGGCCGCGCCCGCATCGGAAAGCACGTCGGCAAGCCTGTCCATTCTGTGGCGGACAATAATTTTCTTCCCGGCCAGTGAAAATGAGAATTCCAAATTCGCCCCTTGCCTCAATTTTCAGCATGAAAATCAGCGAATCAGTCGCAAATTTGTCCGGAAGTTGAGCACTTACAAAAAATATTCCTACTTAGTTTGCTTTCCCCGTTGACATGCGGCTACACATTGAGCATCATACCCGCAGAGTTCACGCCACCCGCGAACTTTCACTGTCAACTAAAGGGGACAGCTATGCGTCTGCGACTCGAAATGTTGGAAACCCGCGAAAACCCATCGGGCATCCCGATCTACGATCCGACCTTGCCTGTCACCCCGCCGGTTCTGAATCCAGGTCAACCAGCGCCTGCACCGACACCGCCCCCAACAACCCCTCCGATTCCAACTGGGGAAGCACCACCGACCGGCACGAACGGGATCCCAATTTACCCAGGTACTTGGTACCCAACCCCTCCAGCCCCAGCGCCAACGACTCCGTGATTTGACGCGGTAACGTCTGAGGCTGTAATATCCAATGAAAACACCCCCGGACTTCCGGGGGTGTTTTCATTTGTAGGCCTGTTTCCGGGCCACTGAACTTCATCCGTTAGGCCACAAAGTTTCGCGGATCTTCGATCGTTCCCGTCAGCGCACTCGCGGCGACGGTCAACGGCGACGCTAAAAACACTTTGGCTTCGCGGTGGCCCATCCGACCGGGGAAATTCCGGTTCGTGGTGCTGATGCAGCTGATCGGCGTGTTCAAGCGGCCGAACGTGTCCGACGGCCCGCCCAAACAGGCCGCGCAAGAGGCGTCGCCGATCTTGGCCCCCGCATTCAAGAAAATGTCCCGCAAACTCACGCCGCCGATCATTTCCGTGTCCAAGCCCCGGGCCACTTCCGTGGTCGCCGGCACGACGAACGTGTCGATCCGCACTTCTTTACCCTTCAAAATGGCCGCGGCCGCGCGGAAGTCCGTGAGTTTGCCGCCGGTGCAACTGCCGATGTAGGCCCGGTCGAGTTTCGTCCCCTTCAGTTCCGTCACCGACGCTTTGTTGTCCGGGCTGTGCGGCTTGGCCACCACCGGCTCCAATCTCGACACGTCGTAGGTGTATTCGCTGTAAAACTGGGCGCCCGCCAGCGGTTTGAAGATCGTGTACGGCTTGCTCCCGGTCTTCACGCCGCGCTCGTCGACGTACTTCGTGGTGACCGCGTCGGCCGGGATGATGCCGTTTTTACCGCCCGCTTCGATGGCCATGTTGCAGAGTGTCATCCGCTCTTCGATGTTCAGCGCGAACACGCCGTCGCCGTCGAATTCGAGTGCCCGATAGGTCGCCCCGTCCACGCCGATGTCGCCGATCACGGCCAGGATCAAATCTTTGGCCATGAGGTACGGCGGCAGCTTGCCCGTGAAGACGACGCGGATCGTCGGCGGCACTTTCAGCCACGTCTTCCCGGTGCCGAGCACGAAGCCCGCGTCCGTGTTGCCGATGCCCGTGGCGAACAAGCCGAAGGCCCCCGCGGTGCAGGTATGGCTATCGGTGCCCAGGAGCACTTCCCCCGGTCGGGTGTGCCCTTCTTCGGGTAAAGCGATGTGGCAAACGCCTTTGTAGTTCTCGGTGCCGACGTCGTAAAAGTACTTCAGGCCCTGTTCTTTGGCGAACGCGCGCAGCACGTCGACGTTGCGGTTCGCCATCACATCGGCGGTGAAAATGTAGTGATCTGGGATGATGACGAGCTTGTCGGCATCCCAGACTTTCGCGTGCTCGCCGAACTGCTTCTTGAAAATCCCGATGGTGCCCGGCCCGCACACGTCGTGCGTCATCTGCACATCCACATCGACCCAAACGTTTTCGCCGGGGCGGACGGCGTCGCGTTTGGCGGCCCGGGCCAGCACTTGCTCGGTCATCGTCATGGTCATGATGGCTACTCGGAAACGACCTGGGAGATTGCGGTACCAGTATTGTACGGATGCACCGGGATGCGGACGCGAAGCGACATTTTAACCGGTTCGCCCGGCTGTTTGCCTATCCGGAATCAAATGATTCGTGCTATAATAAACTGAGTACTTAAATTCTCTAAGCTTCTCCGGCTTTGGTTCGTTTCGATAAGGGTTTTGCATGGCCACGAATGGTCCGGACGCTCCGCCGCAACCGACACCCCCAGCGACCCCGACCCCTGCGCCGCCGACTCCGGTGCCTCCCAAGCGATCCACCGCGTTGCCGCAAGCTTGGCTACTGGCCGTCGGCCTGCTCGTGGCCTTCGGGTTGTTTTATCTCAGCAACGAGAACCCCAAGACGATCAATTACACGGAGTACGAGAAGCTCGCCGCCGACGGTCAAATCAAACGCCTCGTGATTCAAGGGAAACAGCGGGCCGAGGGCGAAGTCCGCGATCAAACCGCCGAGAGTGTGAAAGAGCTGAAACTCGGCAGCGGTGGTAAATTCAATTTCAACCTTCCTGCCTCGAACGATCAGAACCAGTTGATCGATCGGCTCCAGAGCAAAGACAAAGCGTACCGCGATAAATTGAAAGTGGCGACACCTAACGACGCCACGCCCGAAGTTCAAGTCGTTATCAACGATGAAACTCCGCAAGTCATCGGGCCGCTCATCTGGACACTACTTCCGTTGTTGATCGTCGGGGCCATCTTCTTTTACTTCGTGTTGCCGCGACTTCGCGATTCGTCCGGCGGTGGTTTCCTCAACAACTACATCCGCAGCCCCGCCAAGAAGTACGAGAAGACCCGCACCCGCACCACCTTCGACGATGTCGCCGGAATGGAGACGGCCAAGGGTGAACTCCAGGAAATCGTCGACTTCTTGCGAAATCCGGACAAGTTCACCCGGCTCGGCGCCCAGGTGCCCAAGGGCGTACTGCTCGTCGGCCCACCCGGCACCGGCAAAACGCTGCTCGCCAAGGCCGTGGCCGGGGAAGCCCACGTCCCGTTCTACAGCATCAATGGCAGCGAGTTCATCCAGATGTTCGTCGGGGTCGGGGCCAGCCGCGTGCGCGACCTGTTCAAGAACGCCAAAGAAACCGCTCCCTGCGTGATTTTCATCGACGAAATCGACGCCGTCGGTCGGATGCGCGGTGCCGGTGTCGGTGGCGGTTCCGACGAACGCGAGCAGACCCTCAACCAAATTCTCTCCGAGATGGATGGCTTCCAAGCCACCGAAACGGTCATCGTCTTGGCGGCGACCAACCGGCCCGATGTCCTCGATTCCGCGCTGCTCCGCCCGGGCCGCTTCGACCGCCACGTCACGGTCGATCGCCCCACTTGGCAGGGCCGACTGGCCATTTTGAAAGTGCACACGCGGAACAAACCACTCGACGACAAGGTCGACCTCGAACGGATCGCCCGCAACATGATCGGCATGAGCGGGGCCGACCTGCGGAACCTCTGCAACGAAGCCGCGCTCGTGGCGACCCGCATGGGCAAGAACAAGATCGAGCACATCGACTTCGACACCGCGTCGGACCGCGTGCGCCTCGGGGCGAAGCGCGAGGAGATGTTCAACGACGACGAGAAGCGCCGCACCGCCTACCACGAAGCCGGGCACGCCCTCTGCGCTTGGCTCGAACCGAAGGCCGACCCCATCGACCGCGTCAGCATCATCCCGCGCGGCCGCACCGCCGGCGTGACGATGTTCGCCCCGGACGAAGACCGCGTCGACATGTCGTTCAGCGAACTCATGGCCCGGTTGGTCGTGGCGATGGGTGGCCGCGCTGCCGACAAAATCATCTACGGTGAACCACTGACGGGCGAAATCGGCGACTTGAAGCAGGCCACCCGCATTGCCCGGGCCATGGTGACCCAGTTCGGCATGAGCGACAAACTCGGGCCGGTGCACTACCGAGCCGGGGAAGATCACGTGTTCCTGGGCAAAGAGATCGTGGAGAACCGCGACTTCAGCGAGGGGACGGCCCGGATCATCGACGAGGAAGTCCAGCGGATCTTGCGCGGCGCCGAAGAACGGGCCATGGAACTCATCGGCCGCAACCGCGACGACCTCGACAACATCGCCAAGGCCCTGCTGGCGTGCGAGGAACTCGACCGCGAGGCCTTCGAGAAGCTCCTCCGAAAAGCGCCCCGCCCCGAAGTCGAGCCTTACACCGAGGCACCGCCGGAGCCACTGCCACCGCGCTTGGCATTCGAAGGGGTGTAGCCCGGTCGCTCCGCGACCGGTCGGCAGCGGGACGGACTACTCGTCTCAGCGCGAGTACCGCTTGCGAATCTGCGGGATCAAATAATCCCCGAAGGCGGCCTCAAAGCCGTACTGCGGGGCATGGCCCCAATCTCGACTCGCCGCAGTATCGTCGACATCGGCGGGCCAACTGTCGACGATCGTCTGCCGCTTGGCATCCAGGTCATAGGTGATCACCGCCGACGGGAAGGCCTTCCGGACGACGGCTTCGACTTCCCCGGCACTCGGGGCGAACGCGCCGACGTTGTACACCGACCGGCTCAGTTGCCCTTTCGGGCAGTTCACCAATTTCCAAATGGCCTCCACCGCGTCCGGCATCGCCAGGAACGGAATCCGGGCATCGGGTCTCACAAAACAGGCGTAGGGTTGATTCTGGGCGGCCGCGTGAATCATCTCGGGGGCATAATCGGAGGTCCCCCCGCTCGGCACGGTGACCGCTGAAATCAACCCCGGAAACCGGATGCAGCGGAAGTCGATTTTGCCCGAGAGTGTCTCGGCCGCCAACTGCTTGTAGTGCTGGGCGTAGTACCGGCCGAGGTGCTCGCAGTACAGTTTGTTGGCACCGTACATGGTCGTCGGAAAGTTGAAGGCGTCTTCGGAGATTTTTCCGGCCGCAATTTTCGCCGCCAGCGTCGGGATGCCGTAGGCCGCGATGCTGCTCGGGAAGAAGAACAGCACGGGCCGACCGTGCGACTCCCCCTGCCGCTGGGCGAATTCCAGCAGGTTCAGCGTCCCCTCGACGTTCACCTTGTGGGCCAACGCCGGCGAGAACTCCGAGCGGGTGCTCAGCAGCGCCGCCAAGTGATACACTTGGTCGACCTCGTGGGTCGCCACGATCCGTTCGAGGAGTTCCGCCTCGCGGATGTCGCCCGTGAACTGTTGTTTCACTTTGCGGGCTAAATCGGGCACGAGTGGATTCAGATCCAGCGTCACGATCGGCTTGGAACTCGCCGCCGCGAGCCGGTCGATGAGGCTGTGCCCGATTTCGCCGCTGGCCCCGGTGATCAAAATCGAAGAGTGTCGAGACATAGAACCTACACGAACGGTGGAATCGTCGGGTAATTCTACAGATTCAGCTCGGCTGCTGTTTTCCCGTTGCATCACAATTCGCGTTCCGGGCAGCCGAACTCGTCCCGAAGGTTTACAACTGCTGTGGAGTGTCCGGGTTCTCGTCGGGTGCCATTTCAAATCGTGCGGTTTGCTCTCGCAGTTGCGTTCGAACTCGGATAGCCTTGCTCCTGTCGAGGCGGAGAATTCACGCGGAGCCGAAGAATGCATCGTCGGAACTTCCTCAAGCTGATCGCCTGCTCCGCCCCCGTCGTCACCTTGGCTTACGGCTTCGCCGAAACCGGGGACGTTCGCATCGAACGAGTCGGCGTGAAGTTGCCGAATCTGCCGAAAGCGTTCGACGGGCTGACCGTCGCCTTCCTCACCGACATCCACCATGGCCCATACGTTCATCTGGGCCAAGTCACCGCGTTCGTCCGCACCGCCCTCACGTTGCAACCCGATCTCATCGTCCTCGGGGGCGATTACTCCCTGCGCGACCCGAAATACATCGCCCCCTGTTTCGAAGTGCTCGCTTCACTGCAAGCTCCACTCGGCGTCTTCGGTGTCCTCGGCAATCACGACTACGCTCACGGGTCGGATATCACCAAGAGTGCCATGGCGAAGGCCGGCATCGGCGAGTTGACGAACCGTGGCGTTTGGCTCCGACGTGGCCCCGACCGCCTGCGACTCGCCGGCGTCGATGATCTCTGGCGCGGTTCACCCGATGTCGCGGCGGCACTCGCCGACACGAAGCCGACCGATGCCTGCGTGCTGCTCAGCCACAATCCCGACGTCGCCGAAACGATGCTCGACCGCCGCGTCGGCCTGATGCTGTCGGGCCACACCCACGGCGGCCAACTGATCGCCCCGGGGATGAAAAACCCGTTCGTGCCGTCGCAGTACGGCGACAAGTACGCCCACGGCTTGACCGACGCCCCGACGACGCAAGTCTACACCTCACGCGGATTGGGCGTCACGGGCATCCCCGTGCGGTACAACTGCCCACCGGAAATCAGCTTGATTACGCTGCGAAGTGCATGAAATTGGCCGCGACGCGGAGTCTTCGGAGCGGAGCGCGGGTACGACCGGTGCGCTCCTTCACCCTCGACGATGACCAACTCCGGTACAATTCCAAAATTCCACCCTACGACCCATCCGACCCATCATGAAGACCTTCCGAGTTGCGATGAAATGGCTGTTCGGGCTGGCGTTTGTTGCGGCGGGCGCGAACCACTTCCGGATGCCCGATCCGTACGTCGCCATTATGCCGCCGTACCTGCCGTGGCCACTGCTGCTGGTGTACCTCAGCGGTGCGGCCGAGGTGCTGCTGGGTGCTTTATTACTGGTGCCCCGGTTTCAGTTTTGGGCCGCCTGGGGTCTGATCGCGTTGCTGGTCGCCGTGTTTCCTGCGAACCTTCACATGGCCTTGAACCCGGAGTTATTCCCGACAATTCCGCCGACAGTACTTTGGCTCCGGTTGCCGTTTCAAGGGGTCTTGATCGCTTGGGCGTACTGCATCCGTTCGGCAACGGGTTGCGGCCGCGTTCGTAAAACCGCGACTGGCGCTTTGACACCGGCGCCCCGTGAACTAGGGTTGCGTGGCAACGCCCCCGATATTCCGATTGCCGCGTACTTCTTATAGGGTAACGACCGATGGTGACCAACGACCTGGGTGCATGCGAGTGGTTCGTCTGGGATCTCCGTCGCAGCTCGCTGATCGACCGGGGCCAGCTCGACCAAATCGTCAGCGAGTTCTTGAAACGCAATCCGCGGGCGGAAGCCCCAGCCCTCGCCGAATATCTCGTGCAACAGGGCACTCTCACGGCGTTCCAATCGGAACGCATCCTCAACGGCAAGTCGGCGGGCCTCGTGCTCGGGCCATACGTCCTGTTGGACGCCATCGGCCAGGGGAGCATGGGCCAAGTCTTCAAGGCCAACTCCAAGAACGACGCCAACCTCTACGCCATTAAAGTGTTGCCGCGCCGCAGTATGTGGAACGTCCGCTTGGCCCGCCGCCAAGTGCGCTCCTTCGGCCAATTCAGCCACCCCGCCGTGGTGCCGTTCGTCGACGTCGGCACCGCCGGCGGCCTGCACTACCTCGTCTGGCCGCTCGTCGACGGGGAGACGCTCGAAACACTGGTTCAACAGCAAGGCCGCTTGAGCGCCCAGCAGACCGGGATGATCGGGGCCCAAGTGGCCCAGGGAATGCACGCCGCCCACCACAACAGCATCTTCCACGGCCTTGTGAAGCCGTCGAACATCATGGTCGGAACCGATCATCAGGCCCGCATCCTCGACTTCGGCATCGGCTCGCTGCTGGTCGAAAACGACGGCGAATCGCTCGTCGATACCATGTCGACGGCGAACACCTTGACGAGCGGCTTGGATTGCACCAGTCCCGAAAGCGTGATGGATCCGACCAACCGCACCCCGGCCGGCGACCAGTACAGCCTCGGCTGCACACTTTATTACTGCCTCACGGGACGAGTACCGTTCCCGGAAGGAAGCGCCGTCGAAAAGATGATGGCTCACCAATCGAAGGAGCCGGAACCGATCCGCACCTTCGCCCCGGATTGCCCGGAAGGTCTCGAATTGGTGGTGGCTCGGCTCATGGCCAAGAAGCCCGAAGATCGCTTCCAAGGGATGGACGAAGTGGTCGAAGCCATGGAACCCTACTTGGGCGAGCAAGCCCACGCGATGATCGAAGAACCGGCGATGGCCGCCACCGGCTCGTCCGGGCGTCAAGCCGGCATCGGCCATCGCCAAGGCGGTGCGACGTTCAGCACGTCGGCCCGCAGTGGCGAACGCCCCGCCTATGGCCCACTGCCACCGAGCCGCAGCAGTGGGGAACGCCCCGGATTCGCCGCACAAACACCGACGCCGGCCCGGCCGTCCGCCGGTCTGCCTCGCCCCAACGGCCGCAGTGGCGAGCAGCGGATCAGCTTCCAAACGGCGAACCCCGCCACGACGACATCCAATGCCGTCCTGCCGGTTCGAGGCGCGGCGATTCCTCCCGCCCGCGTCGGCATGCCCAACCGGGCCGCACTGCAACAGCAACAATCTGGTGACGACGAAGTGCCATTGACGGCGGCCATCGGGGCCAACCCGAGCACGAACTACACCGATCCGAATCGGATGTCGGCCGGCTGGACAACCGGACAGCCGATCGAAGAGCGCAAGAAGCCCGTCTTCGGGACGCTCGGCATCGCCGCCGCCGCCCTCACCCTCGCCGGGTTGGTCTACCTCGGTGTGAAACTGCTGGTGCTGAATCAGTAAATGATGGGGTCATCGAAACAAGAATCGCCCGGCATCGCTCGTTGTGAGTGATGCCGGGCGATTGTTTGTACTTATACTGCACCGGTTGAAGCGAGCCGAACCCCGTCAGGGGTCGGGTGAAGCTACAAAAATCTCCGGCGATCATCCCACGCGGAAATGCATCGCCGAATAAATCACCCGACCCCTGACGGGGTACGGCTCGCCAAATAAATTTTCATCCGTCACTTTGTTTCCAACCCCCGCATGGTTCCAGTCGCACCGGCGAACTTGTCCGATTCGATGCCGAGGCGTTGGAGCATGCTGACAAACAAATTGGGAAGCGGATAGTTGTTGTCCTTGTCGAAGGCCAAGTGCTGGCCATGCTTGAAGCCACCACCAGCGAGGAGGATCGGCAGGTTTTTATTGTCGTGGTTGTTACCGTTGCCGAGATTGCTGCCGTAGAGGATGCTGGTTCGGTCGAGTAAGGTCGCGCCGGTTTCTTTCGAGGCACCCAGGGCCTTGAGCAATTTGGCCAACTCGATGAACTGGGCCAGTTCGAGGTTGCGAAGCTGATCGAGCTTGTCGGCCCGGCCGACGTGGTGGGACAAGCCGTGGCTCTCGTCGGAGACACCGGGAACATGGGCCCCGAAACCGTCCAGGCGGATCATCAGCGTGATAATCCGGGTGGAGTCTGTGGTCAGAGCGAGGCGGATCAAGTCGTACATCGCTCCGAGTCTTTCCAGCAGATGTTCACCATCGCGTGGTGGCGGCGCATCGACTTTAGGCTTGGGCTTTTTCTCCCATTCCTGAGCGGTCTGCAAGCGACGCTCCACTTCGCGGACAGATGAGAAATACTGGTCAAGCCGATCGCGATCCGCGCTGCCCACCGATTTTTGCAGCGACTTGGCCCGCTCACCGACCGTGTCGAGGATGCTCCGACCAACACGCAGTTGCTCGACCTGGCGATCGACGGTCGCCTTGTCCCCTTCGACAAAGAGCGTGCGGAATACTTGTGCCGGGCTACGCTCCGCGGGCAGCATCACGCCGTCGGATGTGAACGACAGCGACTGGTTCCCGTTCTGCGCGACGACGAGGGACAGCGACGAGAAGCGTGTCGTTAAGCCAATGCGCTCCGCGGCATACTGGTCGAGCGAAATCGAATTCCGAAACGACGCCGCACCCGGGTGGGGCGCCGCCGTGAGAAATGCAGCCTCGGCCGAGTGACCACCGGTGACATCCGGGTGTGAACTGCCGGAAATGACGGTGAATTGATCCCGGAGATCATGCATCGTTTGTAAGTAGGGTGTCAGCTCGTACCCCACCCCGGGCTTCTTGGGGACGAAGTGGCGTTCGAGCACACCAAGATTGGTACAGATGGCAACCATCCGCCGAGGTGTTTCGTCGGTTTTCCCAACGGGTGATTCTGCACCCTGGACAGGACTCATCGCTTCCAGCAGGGGAAGTGACAAGGAAACACCCGAGGCCTGGAGAAATGTTCGACGAGAAAGCTTCATGGTTATGTTCCGAACAAGGAATATTTGAACATCACAATTGTGACGGTTTCGTGATCGAACGCATGTTAACTGTTAATCGGGGTGGCTTGCTAACGTCCCCCGCCGGCTGGCCCCGTGCGACGGAAGGCTTCACTTTGGACGACTTCGTGGAGTAATAATCGGATGCCATGGCCGTCGGTCCGGGTGCGAGTGATGGCCGCCTCAATCGCGTCGCGATCCGAGAAGCGGTTACCCGCTCCGGTGGCGTAGATTGACCATTGCCGCAGGAGATTTCGGGCAAGCTTGTCTTCATCTTTGAGCAAGAGTGCTTGCAGACCGGCAACATCGTCGAACTTTCGCCCATCCTCAAGCTCACCGGTCGCGTCGACTTTGGAGCCAAGTCGTATTTTCGCGCGGTAAGGGGTGAAAATTCCGTTCACGACATCGAGGGATGGCTCGTCAACCATCTCCTTGCCTTGGGCGATTTTCTTCGGCTGGCCGGAGAGCCGGTAGCGGTCACGCCAACCACCGATGACATCGAAATTCTCTAGGGCCAAGCCGAACGGATCCATGCGGGCATGGCACGAGGCACAGACCGGGTCGGCACGGTGTTTCTCGATCATCTGCCGGATGGTCACCGCTCCGGTGGCGTCCGGCTCGACGGCGGGAATGTTCGGCGGTGGCGGGTTCCGTTCGATGCCGAGCATCCGTTCGGCGATCCAGACACCCCGTAACACCGGTGACGTCGAAGTACCATTCGCGGTCACGCGCAATACCGACGAGTGGGTTAAAAAGCCGCCGCGGTGCATGGTTTTGTCCACCTTCACGGGGCGGAACTCCGAGCCATTCACGCCACGGATGCCATACTGCTCGGCCAATCGCTGATTGATGAGGATAGTATCGGATTGAATCAGTTGGCCGACCCTGCGATTCTCCATCAGAAGCTTGCGGAATGTTTGCTGCGTCTCGGCTAGCATGGAATCACGCAGCCAGGGGTCGAATTCGGGGTACAGTTGCGGGTCGGGCGTGGTGAAGTCGAGCTTCTTCATGTCCAGCCATTCGTCCAGGAAATGCGCGATGAACCGCTCGGAGCGTGGGTCACCGAGCAACCGATCGAGTTGGGCTTTCAAGACGGCCGGTTCGTGCAATTTGCCGTTGGCTGCCAAGTCACGCAGGGTCGTGTCGGGCATGGAGTTCCAGATGAAAAACGAGAGGCGGGAAGCCAGAGCGTATGCGGCTTTATCTTTGCCGTCACGTCCTTCCCCTTCGAGACCGACAAAGAGGAAATCGGGCGAACAGAGCAACGCTTGATAGCCCGAAAGCAAGGCGTCTTGCAGCGATTGGCCCCGTGCCCATTGCTGCTCAACCAGCTTGATGTAAGGGTCGATGTCGGCCCTGACAACGGGTCGTCGGAACGCACGCTCGGCGAACTTCATCAGGAGTGCTACCGCGTCCGGCCCGAGCGGTGTCACGGTCCCCGCTTTGGGCTTCTCATTCCACTGGGCGATCGGCTTGCTGCCGAAGAGCTGACTCCGGCTTTCGGGTGGCCACTGGTCAACCACTGGCCCTTCGACCTCAAACCAGTCGTAAGCGATGGCCGGCCCTTCGTAACTGCGGACCCCGTCCTGGGTGGCATAGTTGGCGGCACTGGTGGCCGACAGCGTCATCGCGTGAAACGAGACTCGGTCGCCGGGGTTCAGATAGACTTTGAATTCGTGAGTTTTCGGCTTCAAGGACAACGCATCGAAATAGCCGATCGTCACCCCCTTCACCGATGCGCGGATCACATGGACCGTCTCGGCGTCGCCATAAAACTGTGTGTTCTCTCGGCCGACTAGCTCCAGCGTTTCCGCAACGGTAGTCCCCGACCACTGCTTGGTTGCCGCATCGAGTGTGTACGGTGCGCCGAACGCCATGTACCGGCGGATGTCGTTCCGCACGGCCGGTTCGGCCTTAGTCCGTGACCAACGCAGGCCCCAGAGCGAAAACCGCACAGTGTACAATCCAGCCGCCGGCACGTTCCATCGGTCGATCTGCAACCCGTCTGGAAGGTGGGGTGCCGTCACACCGGTCAGTACGGCCACGGATTCCGCTTCGCCACCAAAGCTCGCACCGCGATAGGTATTGCCGAAGTCCTCCTTGGGGTTGCCGACGATGTGGGTCTTCAACCCCGGAGCGAGGGTCCGCCCGTTCATCGGTACGCCGCTGTGGACGGCGATGGCCGCCTGTGCCGAATTCTGTTTCGCCGCTGCCTCACGCCAGAGCTTGGACTTAACGGCCTCGTTCGGCACATTGATGGCTTGACGCAACGCGAAATCCGCGGCCTTGAGATACTTCGCCATGTGAATCGGTGAAATGTCGAGCGCCCCGGCCACCTTGTCAAAACCATGCTGGCGACCGTCTTCAGGCAAAGTCTCTTTGACACGAAGGCCTGGCAACCCCAGAAGGTCGCGCAGCGTCGTTTCGTATTCAACCCGGTTCATCCGCCGGACCGACGGGACAGCCCGAGCCGATTCCGCCTGGATCAGTGGTTGCTTCAACGATGCCAGAAAAAGCTTGCGATCCGCCTCCGGCAGCTTCCCAAACTCCTTCGGCGGCATCTCCCCGCTTTCCACACGATCAAAGGCCCGTAGCCACTGCCGATAGACAGCGTCTTTTGTCAAATCCGAGGGAAGCTGATCCAGCCGCAACACCCCCTTCTCCGCATCCGCCCCATGGCAGCTCAGACATTGGCGTGTGATCACACCACGGGCATCCTTCAAGTCCTCAGCCCGAACCGATGTTGGAATGGCAAAGGTGAGCAGAAAAACAATCAGGCTGCCAGCTTGTTTGAGAAACGCCATAGACCAGAACCCTACGTCCGAGGAGAGAGGCGGTTTACATCAATGATAGCGTAAACCGGCAGCGATAGCGGAGTGAAATCGGCCTTGTGCAGGAATCATTAACGTATTGATAGTCATTCATGTTTAAGTTCGATTGAATTTATTCTTTGTCAATAACCATATACGTATCTTGGTTGAATGTAAATTGGCTACTATCCTTAAGTCTAATGATTAAACCATGCGAGTAGTTGACTGCAAGCACCTCTCCAGTTTGATTTCCATAAACAAACACAACGTAGTAATCGTTAGGCAAAAAAACCTGAATATTCTTGGACAGAGGTTTTTGTGTCGTGATAACGTGCCAAACCCACTTGCCAATCCTCTCCCTCTCTTCCAATGTCACCTGCTCTCCACCATTCCCAGTTATATAGGTATTAGCGGGATGCCAAACTATCTTTCTCGGCAACAAAGTCCAAACCAGATATGTAGAACACGCCGCAATTAGCAAAATGCACAGAACGAGTGAAATGGATCGCCGTGTCAATCGTGGCATTTTCACGCGCATGAAATGAATTCTCGCAAGAAATCCAGATAACTGGCAAGCCGATCTGTTAGGCTATTTCTCAAAAAACAAGGAGGGGAATGCATCGCATTCCCCTCCTTGCAGATCCTCAATCACCCCGGAGCTTCAGGCCCATGAGGGTGAGCTTCTCTTTCACTTCATTTAATGAGGTGATGCCGAAGTTCTTGGCTTCCAGCAGTTCGTCGGTGGTGCGTTGGCAGAGTTCGCCGAGAGTGGCGATGTTGAGGCGGTTCATGCACTTGCGGGCACGCACCGACAGGTTCAACTCCGAGACCGGCTTGCCGAGCATCGCCTGCTCTTCGGGTGACAGGTTGGACTGCGGCCGGTAGCGGAACTCGTACTGCTGGCCTTGATCGAGCGATTGCCCGATCCGCAGCGACTTCGCGTTCATGATAATCTTGATTTCATCGAGAGACGTTTCGCCGAAGTTTTTGCTCGCCAAGAGCTGCGGCTCGTTCACCCGGGTCAGGTCGCCGAGCGTGCGGATGTTCATCCGCTTCAGGCAGTTGCGGCTGCGGACCGACAACTCGAAATCGGTGATCGGCGTCTCCATCACCTGCTTGAACTGGACGCTGACCTGCTCTTCGTCCGGGCTGTAGTACATGGTCATCGCGGCTTCGGCGTCTTTGCAAAACAGGCGAGCGCGGTCGTCGAGTGGGTCGGCCTTGTGCAAGCGCCGGAAGCACTCGGCGGCTTTGTCGAAGCGCTCGTTGTCTTCGTACAGCACGCCAAGGTTGTAGAGCACGCCCTTGCCGATGGGCGGGTGTTTCAAGCAGCGTTCGTAGTACGAAATGGCTTCGTCGTCGTTGCCGGCGAGGTCGTTGAGGAACGCCAAGCGGAATAGCGTGGCCGAGTGGGACGGATCGAGTTCGACAGCACGTTCGTAGGCTTTCACCGCGCGAACGGTGTCGCCTTCGGCTTCGGCCACGCTGCCGTCCTGGTAATGGTATTCCGGGTTGTGCGCCGCCATGTCCTTGACCTTGGCAAGGATCTGTTTCGCCTGGGCGATGTCACCTTGGGCCCGCAACACGCCGGCACGCTGGAACTGCACCGACTGGGCCGCATAGCCGGATTTCTCGGCTTTCTCGAAGGCTTTGAGGGCTTCGTCGAATTCGCCGCGATGAACGTGGGTGCGACCGAGAAAGAACGACGCCAACGGCCCTTCGGACTGCTTCAGATGTTCGACGGCCAACGCCATGTGGCCGAGATAATGGTGGACGACACCGAGTTTGAGGTGGAGTTTTTTTTGCTGGGCCGGAGGCGCCGCCGCGAGCCGCTTTTGCAGGATGTCGTTGATGTCTTTGAGCGCGCGGATTTGGTTCGCCCCTTGGCTCAACCCCTCGCGCAGCTTCGACACCATGCTGCCTTCGAATTCTTCGCGTTCGACCAGCAACGCCTTCAAATCGACCAATGGTTCGGTCACGGAATCGTCCCCAAATGTAGTCCATCTCGGAGTTTGGAAAGAAATCCCAAACAACCGAACCAGCCCTTGCCGCGTGTCGGTGGAGCACGCGAAGGCCAGCTAAAAAGGTGTGGCACCGATTCGATATTGTATTGAAACCAAGTTGGATTTGGCAAGTGTTTCACAACCGGCCCGGAAGAAATCACGATTCTTGGAGTCTACGAATTACCTGAGTCGAACACGGATGACGCCTGAGATGAATAGGATCGGAAAGAAATTGATTTGTTCCGATCCTATTCATCCTGCCTTTTTTCCGCGTCATCCGCGTTCCTCTTCATCTGAGCTTGGCGACGTCGTGACTCCACTTCCGTTTGGGCCGCATCCCCGTTACCATACTGGTGTTCCTTGACCCGCGAGAGACACCGATGCGCATCGTCTTGCTCCTGCCGATTCTGCTGGCCGCCTTCGCTTTTGTCCCCGTGCGGGCCGACAAACCGCCGGCCAAAGTCGAAGTTGAATACACCGAAGACGGCGTGATCCTAAAAAGTTTCACCGACAAACTCGGCGCACTCGCCAAGGACGGCAAGTGCCTCAAGCCGGAAAAGCTGAAAGAACTCCTTGCCGCCGACATTGTGGCCAAGCTGAAGTCGGCGAAGCCAAACGACAAGGCACAGTCGCCGGAGGAGCTGGCCGTCTCGCTGAAGACGAGCGTGTTCGTCGTTGGTTCCGTCGTGAAAGAAGCGGAAGAATACGCGGATGGTCGTATGGCCACGGCTTGGGTTCTCGGTGCCGAGGGTATCCTCGTCACCAACTGGCACGTCTTCGACGAAATCGGCGACGACGAATCGTTCGGCGTCCGGAGTGCCACCGGCGAAGTCTTCCCCGTCACCGGCATTTTGGCCCGCGACAAAGCGGCTGACATTGCCATCTTTCGTGTTGATGCCAAGGGACTCACTCCCCTTCCCGTTGCTTCGCAAGCAAGTGCCGTCGCCAATTGGGTTGGTGTTCTCGGCCACCCCGGAGATCGGTACTTCACCTTCACGCAGGGCCACGTCACACGTTACACCAGATACAAAAACGACGACGACATCATGACCAAGTGGATGGCGATCGACGCCGATTACGCTTACGGCAGCAGCGGCTCGCCTGTGGTGGATCGCTTTGGCAACGTGGTGGGCATGGCCGCACTCACCGAGAGCATCGACTACCCGGAAGACGGAGAAAAGGCCGCCGACATGGTCCTCCGCAAGCGAATGGTGAAGGTTCGCAAGAAGGCGGATGACAAAGTCAAAGTGGCACCCTCGTCGTTACAAATGGTTGTGAAGCTGACGGTTCCCGCTTCGGAACTCCGCCGGGTTATGGGGGCTGGGGAGTAGGCTCCTTCTTCTTCCGGTTGTGCGGCTTCCATTCCCCCGTCTTCGTGTACTCCGCGAGCGTCTCGGCCAGATGGCTGCCGATGCCCGCGCGGGCGGCGACACCGGCCGATCCCGCTTGGGCTACCACTTCTTCCAGCGGTTCGGGTAGACTCAGCACCGCGAAGGCCGCCTGACGGATTGCCCGGATCCGGTACAGGTTGTCGCCGCGCTGCGTCAGTTCCGCGGCATACGCTTTCAGTCGTTTGGCAATGGCGTCGTTGGTCATTCCCAGAGTTTGACGCCTTGCCGGTTCGATTGCGATGTCGGTAGTGAAGAATTTCGGATTTCAATCGCCAGGAGGCATGATGGCCGGATTCCGGATGCACATTTCGGTCTCGACACTCTGCGGCGTGGCTTACGGAGCCGTCGCCGTGCAAGTGCTCGATCACCCACCGGAAACAGCCATCCTCGCGGCCGGACTCACCGCCATCGGCGGCATGTTGCCCGATCTCGATTCCGATTCCGGCACGCCGATCCGGGAAATGTTCGGTTTGGCGGCATCGGTCGTGCCGTTGTTGCTCTACAAACGCCTCGAAGCGCTCGGTCTCAGCCACGAAGGAATTCTCTCGGCCATCGTGCTGATTTACCTGTTCGTGCGCTACGGTTTGGCGAATCTGTTCAAGCACCTCACCGTCCACCGGGGCATGTTCCACAGCATCCCGTGCATGTTGATCTTCGGCCTGCTGACGTACCTCGCCTACGATTCCCCCTGGCACAGCACCCGCATTTTGCTGGGTCTCGGCGTCATGATCGGCTTCCTCTCGCACCTCGTACTCGACGAAATCTACTCGGTCGATTTCAACGGGATCCGCTTGAAATTGAAGTCGTCGGCCGGGAGCGCCGTGAAGTTCTTCTCGCCGTCGTTCGCGGCCACGACCATCTGCTACGGCATCCTCGGGGCGCTGATGTTCATGACCTACGCCGAGTTCAAAGGGAGCAACCACCCGAATGCCAACGATCTGCGGGCTTTTCTTCCCGCGCGGCCGTAACCGGGTTGTACAATGACGCCCAGATGCGGGTTCATCGGTCGAAGGAGTCGGACATGGCAGGGCACAGTCACTCGAAAAACATCGCGGCGCGCAAGGGCAAACAAGACGCCGTGCGCGGCAAGCTCTTCAGCAAGCTCGGCGTCTACATCATGGTCGCCGCGAAAAGCGGTGGCGGCGATCCGACCACGAACTTGCGCCTGCGCTACGCCATCGACAAAGCCCGCTCGGTGAGCATGCCGAAAGAGAAGATCGAACGGGCCATTTTAAAAGGCACCGGCGAACTCGAAGGCGACGTCCACGAAGAGACGACCTACGAGGGGTACGGCCCGGGTGGCATCGCCATCATGGTGGAAGCCGTCACCGATAACCGCGCCCGCACCGGCGGCGACGTCCGGCTGATCTTCGACAAAAACGGCGGCAACATGGGCCTGCCCGGCTGCGTCGGCTACCTCTTCGACCGCAAGGGCTTGATCCTGATCGACGCCAAGAAGTACCCGGACGAAGACGCCGTGATGACCGCCGCCATGGACGCCGAGGCCGACGACTTTCAGAACGTGGAAGGGACGTACGAGATCACCTGCGAACCGGTGAAGTTCAACGGCTTACAGGAAGCACTGCTGACGGCCCGCTACGAACTGATCGACGCCGAAGTGAAGAACATCCCCAAAGCGATGACCGAAGTCGACGTGGAACTCGGCAAGAAGCTGGTCCGCATCATCGAGAAGATGGAAGAAAACGAGGATGTCCAGAACGTGTACACCACCGCGCATCTGACGGATGAGATGATGGGGTGATAGAGCACGCATTCTCCTCTGGGGCCTTCGCATGATCGTCGCGCGCTCGAAAAACCGTCGCCCGAAAACAGCCGATGCCGGTACCCGCGAGGTGCTGAGCGGCGTGTCGGCAGAAAGGCTCCGGGCCTCCGTAGAGATGATCTCGTTTCCACGTCACTACATTGCCGAGCGAAAGGCCAACATCCGGGCGAGAGATCTTCTGATCCGAGAACTCACCGGCTTCGGGTACACGCCGCAGCTCCAAGGCACCTACGACAACATCGTCGTTTCCACCGGGCCTTCCGAAGACGGAACCTACCTGCTTTTCGGGGCTCACTACGATTCGATCCCCGGCACGCCAGGAGCCGATGACAATGGGAGTGCAGTCGGGGTCTGTTTGGAATGTGCGCGGCTGATCCGAGAGCACGGGATCGGCTCGGCGATGATCGTCCTATTCAACCGGGAAGAAGACGGTCTCTTGGGGAGCGCCGAATTCGCGGCCTATGCCGCGTCCCAATCCGCGTGGGCCATCGCAGAAGCTCACATTTTCGAGATGGTCGGCTACTGCACGATCGCGCCCGGTTCTCAGCGAATGCCGCCGGGCTTGCCGGGCGTGGGCGCACCCGACATCGGCGATTTTCTCGGCCTCCTGGCCAACCGCCGTTCTAATTCCATCGCTGAAAAGCTCCTCTCGCTCGCGGCCACGTACGTCCCGCATTCGCCGGTTCTCGCGCTGAAGATTTACCTCGGTATCGAGAAGTACTTCGGGCACCTGCACCGCAGCGATCACGCACCGTTTTGGAAGCTTGGCATCCCGGCCATCATGTGGACGGACACGTCCGAGTTCCGGAATCCGCACTACCACCGCGCGACCGACAAACCGGATACACTCGACTACGAGTTCATGTCCCGAGTGACGCAGTTGGCGTTGGCACGTTCAGCGTCGTGGGCTTGGGAATAATCGATGCGCTACGGAGTGAAACACTCCTGGCGAGCCGGAAGCGTGAGCGAGGGTTTTCGCTTCGACCGTCGCTCACGCTTCCGACTTAGTAAAACAGTATATTCACTTCACCCCAAAACACACCAAGCACGTCCCTTTGCGAGCGTGTGGGCGGAGGATTGCGGGCTGCTGCGAAGCCCACACAAATTATCGTGAAAAGAGGGCGAGTGATGACGAAGAATACAGCCGAGTGCAAACACGAATTTACTTTTATTCTGGATAGCCGGACTGCGCACAGCGAAACGGTCGAAGATGCGCTCTTTGAAGCGGATTGTGACGATTCGATACTGAGTTTCCAGGATGGAATCATGTCTATGGTGTTCTGTCGGTCGGCAGCATCGTTGGAGGATGCGGTCGCGTCTGCTATTCACGACGTGAAAAAAGCCAACATCGGCAACTTCTACGTTTCGAAAGCTCGGATTCGCCCGTGAGAAGCACATCAGGGGCTAGATGTGTATTTATAGTCGTTGGACAGCAATTCAATCGTATGGCGAGTGCTATCCCCGGTCGTGATGTATCCCACGTTGGAGTGGCTGATGCAATTGCCATCGACGCTGTACGAAATGTCAAATGCCGCATCATCAGTGCTTGGGGTGAATCTATAAGTTTCAAACTCACCGCTGTTGATGCCTCCACAGAAAATGGGTTTGTTGTCGACGAACACAACGATATCATTGATCATTTTGCCAGTTGAATTGCGAATGCACACCTTCTGTTGGGATGATCGTGCGTAAAATGAAAAAGCGAGACAGGCACTGATCACAAATAGGGCAAACACAAGAAGACGTGTGGCGATTGCATTCATTATTGTTTTCTCCGTTGGAGTTCAACCTTTAGGTTGTCTTCAAGTGCTGTCGAATGTCGAACGGTCAGTCGGGACGAGTCTTCGAGGCCCGACCCCGGGCGTCCGACCTCGAAGACTTGGTCGACTAAGACAACCTGAAGGTTGAACTCCAACATAACCCCACTCACTTCACCCCGATGCAAACCAAGCACGTCCCCTTGCGGGCGTTGGGGCCTTCCAAATTGCACGTTCCTACGAACAGCTTGCCACCGTGGACGGTGACGCCACCGTAGACCATCCCGGGTGCTTTCACGGCCGGATCGGTACCCAGATCGATCTTCCACTTCGGCAGGCCATCTTTGAGCGTGACCGCGTGGATTCCGCCGACCAAGTCGCCGATGTAAACGATCCCCCCGGTGATCGCCACGGGGGCGAACGTCAGCGACTTCGTGTCGTAAATCCATTTGCGATCGCCGTCGCTCACAGCGTAGCTGCGAACTTTCCCGTCGGTGGCCGTGATGACGGCGAGTCCGTCCGCAATGGCCACGGCACCGACGACGCCACCGGGGACGTCCTTTTTCCACTTCGGTTTGCCATCGGCGAGGTTGAACGCGGCCAGTTCCCCCTTGGCCCCTTTCAATTGCGCAAAGTAATAGCCGACGCTGCTCCCGGACACGATCACCGTCTCCCCGCTGACGCTGGCTCCGCCCCATGGATTGAGCGCGAGCGGCTGCGTCCAAAGCGTCTCGCCGGTCTTGGCGTTCAAGCAGTACAGGGCCTTCTCGCCGACTTTTTCTTTGTCCAGATAGCTCGTGCAGACCAGCACGTTGTCGCCGACGACGCAGACCGGCGCATCGACGTGCCATTTCTTCTCCCCTTTGTGCCAGACCTTCTTCGGCTCCGGTTTCAGCAAACTGTCTTCCGTCGGTGGCACCGCGAAGTCCGGGTCTTTCTTCTTGTCTGTTTCGTACTTGGCGAGCAGTTCTTTCCACTTGGCCTCTTGGAGCGTCGCCACCTCGGCGGCGGTCACGTCTTTGCCGTCGAGCGTGGCTTTGTCGAGTTCCACGCAAATGACACCTCCGGCGCCGGCGCCCATGTACACCCGGCCGTCGGCGATGGTCGGTGCCCCTTCGAGGTGCATCAAGTCGCCGGGCATCGGCAGTTGCCAAACGGGTCGGCCCGTGTCGGCGGTGAGGCAGTGGAGGACGCCCCCGGAATCTTGATGGAGGCCATCGCCGAAGACGAGTGAATTTCCCGACACGGCGGCCGAGGATACCGACGCCAAGCGGAGGTAGGGTGCCGAACGCGACCAGAGCGGTTTCTTGCCATCGACCGTCGGGTAGAGTGCAATCGTCGGTCGGTTGAAGGCGCCAAAACCCGAGACGTAAAGCGAATCGCCGATTGGCACCGGAGCCGCAATGAAATGATCTTGGGACGACACGGCCCAGAGGACAACCGGTTTGTCCGGCACCGCTTGGCCGTCGGTATTGCCGGTGCGCGCTGGGTTGCCCCGATAAGTCGCCCACGGCGTGGGGTCGGCCGCGGACAGCGCTGAGGCCGACAAAAGCAGTAAGAGGCATGCAAAGAATCGAATCATCGGAAATGGCCTGCAGGTTGGAGCGGAAAGATCCGATCGTACAGCAAATTCAACCTGTGCGGAAGCGAGAGCATCGTCAAAACAGACCTATCCCAATTCTAGCGATCCCGATGCCCTTGACCGTTGCGCCGGTGCCAACGGGTTCCACAGGCACCACCCTCGTCTCCGTCCGATAACGTCGCTGGCTATCCGTCGGTTGTAGCGCAAGCTACCGCACTGGCCCGTGGATCGCCGTCGGGAGTCGGCAGCGGTGGGGCCACGTTCCTCGAGGGATGGCAGATATGAGACGGATGCTCTTGGCAGGGATGCTGGCCCTGCCTTTCCTACTGGCCACCGCGTCGCAAGCGCTGGCCCAAGGTGCCGGCTGCAACACGCCGGGCGGCTGCGGTGGTGGCGTGATTCCGCCGAGATTCGACCACGGCGGTGGTTACGGCGGCGGGACTGGGGGCTACCACGGCCCGTTCCACGGGTTGGGCCTCGGTTGCCCACCGGCCGGCCCATTCTCGGTCGGGTTCCGCGTGTTCTCGCGGATTCACCAAGAAGGCCCGCTCGTCAATTATGGCCCGTACGAAGGCTATTACCCCTTCGAGCCGTACGGCCCGTGGACCTCGGACTTGAAGTACACCGGCCCCATCGGTCGCCAGGGTGGCAACGCCGCCACGGGTCGGTTGCGACTCAATGAACTGTCGAGCGGCTTCAGCGGTGGACTCGGTGGCCTTGGTCTCCACGGCGTTCGCCACAGTCCGTGTGGAACTTGCAGCAGTGGGCACACGTGGGGAAGTTACTCCCTGGCCACGCTGAAGAACGTCGGCCACCGGATCAACCCGTGGCAGCACCGCCACACCAGTGGCTGTTCGACGTGCCATTCGGCGATTCAACCGTCAGATTCGATTCAAACCGTGGGTCTGACTATGACCGAACGCTAAACCGTTCCGGTCGGCGCGGTTTTGGCGCCGGAGTTCTCAACGGGGTCGGTGGAAATGGGTTCGCCGACCCGCACGTCCGATAATCAGCGGGCATAGTTATTTTGCAACTCGGTGCGCACTCGCAGGGAGCCGCGCCCACTTTCTAATGGACTGGACGACCGAGGATTGAACCGATGAAGAAGTTTCTGATCGCCGTGGCCGCCGTGATGGGCTTGTTGGCATTTGCCGACGGCGCCCAAGCCCAGGCACCGAATCCGTTCGGATGCCAAGGGCAGCAGCCGATTTTCAAATCGCTGTTCCACAAGCAACCACTCCCGGCGTTCCAAGCCGCCCCGTGGTACCTCTACTGGCCGTACAACTCGCATTTCCAAACGGCCGCCCCGATGATGAATTCGCCGTACTACGCCCCTCCGGGCAGCGGCGGTATGGGCTACCAGATCAACCCGTACTTCCCCCAGCAGCCCTACGGCGCTAAGTGAAGTTAAAAATAACCGTAGGCGAACCCAAGTGGGTTCGCCTACGGTTATTTTTGGTAAAGCATGTTGAGGCGAGCCGACTGGCGTGAGCCGTCGGTGCGGTACTTGTCACTTTACGACCACTTCAAGCAATGCTGGCAACCCAATTGGCTGAACAGTCGGTGATTTTGCCAGTGCCGCACCGACAGCTCACGCAATCGGCTCGCCGTGTCGATCAATTTGCGTTTTCGTTCGTCAAAACGGATCCGGGCGAGCCGACTGGCGTGAGCCGTCGGTGCGGTACAATTACCTTGCCGATCACTTGGAACAGTTGGTGGTTTTGGTTTTAAGAAACGTGTCGCCACCAAAAACGGCCCTCCCTGTGGCGACACGTTTCTTAACGTGTCGGAACCGGATCATGCGTGAGCTAGACTGCACACAGGTCAATCTAAGTTTACTCGGTGAAGTCACCGATGAAATTCAGAGTTTGCCCGATGCGCAAGCATCGGATACCACAACTTTCGACCACATTCGGGAAAATCATGTCCGACTCCTTCCTCCCTGGTGATCGGCACGATGACGCGTTGCGTCGCTTGGTGGCACCAGCCAATTGGCCCAATCCGGTTCCGGCGCCGCAGTACAACCTCGTGGTGCTGGGTGGCGGGCCGGCGGGGTTGGTCTGTGCGGCCGGGGCGGCGGGACTGGGTGCGAAGGTCGCCCTCATCGAACGCGGCTCGCTGGGCGGCGATTGCCTCAACGTCGGTTGCGTCCCGTCCAAGACACTCCTGCGAAGTGCCCGCCTGGTCGCCGAACTGCGGCGGGCGAGTCATTTCGGGATTCACGCACCCGAACCCACCGTCGATTTTGCGGCCGTGATGGAGCGGGTACGTTCTGTGCGGGCCGGGTTGGCCACGCACGATTCGGCGGAACGGTTCCGCGCCCTGGGGATCGATGTCTTCCTCGGCGAGGGTCGGTTTCGAGACGACGAATCCATCGAAGTGAACGGCGCCGTGTTGAACTTCCGCAAAGCAGTGATCACGACGGGTACCCGCGCCGCGACCATTCCCAGCCCGCTTTCCACCGCGGTGCCGGTGTACACGAACGAGTCGATTTTCACTCTCACCACGCTGCCCAAGCGACTGCTCGTGATCGGGGCCGGGCCGGTCGGGTGCGAACTCGGCCAGGCGTTTGCCCGCTTGGGGTCGGTGGTCACGCTGATTGCGAAAGGGGGCCGAGTGCTGCCGAGGGAAGATGCGGACGCGGCGGAACTATTGGCGAACGCTTTGAAAGCCGATGGCGTGTCGATTCTGCCGGAGGTTCCCGCCGGGTTCGCCGCTGATGCGGTGTTGATGGCGGTGGGCCGGGTGCCGAATGTCGATTCGTTGAATTTGGCAGCAGCGGGGATCGCATTCGATGAGACGGCGGGCGTGGCCGTCGATGAGCGGTTGCGGACGACGAATCGGCGGGTGTTCGCGGCGGGGGATGTGGCCGCGAAGATGCCGCACTTCACCCATGCCGCCGATGCGATGGCCCGGGTGGTGTTGCGGAATGCCCTGTTCGTTGGCCGCGCGAAATTCGACCCGCAGTCGATCCCACGCTGCACGTACACCGAACCGGAGGTGGCGAGCATCGGCGATACCGACAGCGGTAACCGCGTGTTACGGGTCGAGTTGGCCGACTTGGATCGCGGGGCGACCGACGGGGCGAGCGGGTTTGTGAAATTGTTCCTGGCGGCCAAGTCCGATCGGATTCTCGGAGCCACTGTCGTCGGTTCCCAGGCCGGGGAGATCATCGGCACGCTTTCGCTGGCCCTGGCCCATCGAATGGGCGCGCGGGCCTTCGCCGACACGGTCTTCCCGTACCCGACGTACACCGAAAGCCTGCGCAAGCTCGGTGATCAATTCAACCGGGCGCGACTCACACCCTGGGTCGCCCGCCTGTTAAGAGGATGGTTGCGCTGGACTCGGAAGAATTGATGTTACGTACATTTAATGCAGTCCCGGCAATCCGATTACAGAATCGGTTGGTGGTTTTGCAAGTACCGCACCGACGGCTCACGCCAGTCGGCTCGCCTGGGTGATCAATCTGCGTGCCCGTCAGGTAAATCGGATTTAGGC
>JANXWE010000087.1 GCA_025351325.1 Fimbriiglobus sp. | reverse complement strand
CAGTTGATCCGCGATGAACTGAACGTGAAGAAAGTGACGGCACAACCAGCGGATGCCGAGTCGCTAATGGTGGCCACCATGAAGATCAACAAGAAAACGGCCGCCTCCAAACTGGGGCCGAAACTCAAGGATGCCGAAGCGGAACTAGCCAAGCGGGATGCCCGCGAATTGCGTTCTGGGAGTTTTGAACTTGCCGGGGTTGTACTGGACGCTGGGGACGTGATCATCGAGTTCACGAGTGCAAAGACTGGCTACGCCGGGACAAACGACAATCGGGGCCGCGAAGCGGTGGTGAGCACCGTCATCACCGAGGAACTCAAGCTCGAAGGGTTGGCGCGGGATGTGATTCGTCTGGTGAATCAGGCCCGCAAGGACTCCGGGTTGCAGATCGCCGATACCATCGCGCTGTATTTGCATTCCCCGGCGGAATTGCTGGCCAAGGCACTGGCCACTCAGAAACTGAACATTGCCACGGAAACACAAGCAAGCGAATGGAGTGACGTGCCACTGACTGCGGACGCGTACGGAACCGGTTCCAAGGTCGACGGACTGGCACTGCGAATCGAACTGCGGAAGGAGAGTCTAAAATGAATGCGGTTTCTTTGGCCCCCACCGAAGTTGCGGAACCATCGCTGTACGAAGCCGACGAAACGGGTTGGCTGGGTCAGATGGCCCGTTGCATTGCCGAGGGGCGCTTCGACGAAATTGATTATCCCCACCTCGAAGAGTACCTCACAGACATGGGCATTCGAGATCGTCGGGAGGCTTGGAGCCGATTGGTGATTCTGTTAACCCATTGGTTGAAGTGGGAGTACCAACCCGAGTTTCGGTCAACGAGTTGGCGACTCACGATCCAGGATCAACGGCGTCAATTGTCGATGATCGGCGAGTCTAAAACATTGCGCAACCACCTCCGTGCGGTTTTGGATGTGGCGTATCTTGATGCGGTCGAAGATGCGTGCGTCGAAACTGGTCTGCCCCGTTCGGCTTTCCCCGCTGCCAACCCGCGCACGCTCGAAGAATGGTTCGCCTTGAACTTCGACCCTTGACGCTGCCCAGCGTCGGGGTAACGTGAAAAACTGTTCCGTGATGTCGTTCTCGTGCAGAAGGTTCGTATGCCCGCAACGTGTGTCGTCGGTCTCCAATGGGGCGACGAAGCCAAGGGGAAGATCACCGACATCCTCGGTGATTCGCACCAATTCGTGGTCCGTTACAACGGCGGCGCCAATGCCGGGCACACGGTGGTTTGGGGTGACCGTACTTTCAAACTTTCGCTGCTGCCGACGGGGGTGCTCAAGCCGCACATCACGTCCATCATCGGCAACGGCTTGGTGGTCTACCCGCCCCGATTCCTGGAAGAAGTCGAGCAACTGGTGAGCGCGGGCGTGCCGGTCGGCAGCAATCTCGTCCTCAGCGATCACGCCCAGGTGATCTTCCCGTACCACATGGAAGAAGAACGGTTGGCCGAAGCCGATGCGGACGGCAAGATCGGCACGACGGGGCGTGGCATCGGGCCGTGCTACCAAGACAAGGTCGGGCGTCGGCACGCCATCCGCATCGGCGAATTGTTGCACGCCAAGCATTTGACGGAGCGCCTCAAGCAGATTGTGCCGTTCAAGAATCGCTACTTGCAAGCCTTCGGCGGCAAGACCTTCGATGTGCATCAGCTCGCGGATGAATATCTCGGGTACGCCGAGAAGCTCAGGCCCCACGTCGCCGACACGACGCGGCTGTTGCAAGCGGGCCTTGCGGCCGGCAAAGAGATGCTGTTCGAAGCCGCACAAGGATCGTTACTCGATGTCGATCACGGGACGTTCCCGTACGTGACGAGCAGCAGCAGTTTGCCGTCGGGCATTTGGGCGGGCACGGGCATTCCCTCCCGGCACCTCACGCGGATCATCGGTGTCATCAAGGCGTACACATCCCGGGTCGGGCGTGGGCCGTTCCCCACCGAGCTGAACGACGGGCCGGACGGTATCGGCGAACGGATCCGCAAGATCGGTCGGGAGTTCGGCACGGTCACCGGCCGGCCGCGTCGCACCGGCTGGCTCGATGCCGTGGCACTGAAATATACCGCCGATCTCGCCGGGGCCGACGAGGTCACCGTGATGCTGCTCGACGTGCTGAGCGGGCTGAAGGAAGTGAAAATCAACCGGGCGTATATGCTGCGTGGCGAACGGATCACCCACTTCCCGAGCGATGCCTACGAACTCGATCAGTGCGAGCCGGAGTACGAAACGCTGCCGGGCTGGAGCGAAGACATCACCGGTTGCCGGAAGCCGAGCGATTTGCCGACGGCGGCACGAAAGTATGTGGATCGAATCCAGGAATTGGTCGGGCTGCCGGTATCGATGGTGTCGGTGGGGCCAGATCGTGCGCAAACCATTCCGATGAAATGACCATGCCGATTCCGGGCCACGATAGCACCGCGTATTGTCGCCGAGTCGGGGTCGATCCCGACCGTTTGCCCAAGCACATTGCCATCATCATGGATGGCAACGGACGCTGGGCGGTGGAGCGTGGCGACGAACGGGTCGCCGGGCATTTGAAGGGGGCCGACGTCGTCCGGGCCACCGTCACCGAATGCTGCCAACTCGGCGTCGACCAGCTCACGCTGTACTGCTTCAGTGCCGAGAACTGGAAGCGGCCACAACCCGAGATCGACTTCCTCATGGCACTCTTGAAAGAGTACCTCCTCGAAGAACGCGAGTTGATCCTCGCGGAAAATATCCGCTTCACGGTGATCGGCCGGCGGGCCGGAATCTCCGCCGATGTGCAGGATGAAATGGATCGGAGCATCGCGCTGAGTGCGGGGAACACGGGCTTAACGCTCTGCTTGGCGATCAACTACGGCAGTCGTTCGGAGATCGTCGATGCGGTACGGGCACTCGCCGAACGGGTGAAATGTGGTGAACTGGAACCAGACGCCATCGATGAAGAGGCGATCACGAATTCGCTCTACACCGTGGGCATGCGTGACCCGGATCTGCTGGTGCGCACCGCCGGCGAAATGCGGGTGAGCAACTACTTGCTCTGGCAGATTTCGTACGCGGAAATCTGGGTGACGCCGAAGTGTTGGCCCGATTTCGATGCGGATACCCTGCACGACGCTTGCCGGGCGTTCGCCGGCCGCGACCGTCGGTTCGGTGGATTGGTCAACAGCCGCGGAGCCGTTTGATGACCGGACACGCATGTTGAAAACCCGCCTGCTTTTGGGCACGATCATGGCCGCCGCGGCCGGGGGCGTGTTGTACCTCGATTCGTTCTTCGCCCCGTATTTCCCCATCTTGTTTCTGCTCGCACTCGGCGTCGGCGTCTTTGCCACACGGGAGCTGGTTGCACTGATTTCAGCCGAGAATCGCCCGCGCGAATGGCTCTGCGTCTCCGGCGTGGTGCTGTTCGTGCTGCTGCCGTTCCTACTCCAAGATTCGGAGCGGGGGTTGGTGGGCGAACTCTTCGCGGCCTTCACCGTGGTAGCCCTGCTGGTGGAAATGGCCCGCTACCGAGAATCCGGGCGCTGCGTTACCCGGGTGGCCCACACCCTCTTGGTGGCCGCTTATTTGGGCCTGCTGCCGAGTCTCTTTCTGAAGATTCGCTGGCTGGTATCCGACTACACTGTTTGGATGCTCACCTTGGCGATCTTCGTACCGAAGTGCTGCGACATCGGGGCGTATGCCGTCGGCCGAATCTTCGGTAAACATCCGTGTGCACCGCTGCTCAGTCCGAAAAAGACATGGGAAGGGTTGGCCGGTGGGATCGCATTTGCAATTGCCACGGCGGTGATCGCCGGTCAGTTCGTGCCGGTCTTCCGATACGGAATTCTCGAAGCGGCCGCATTCGGGTTGGTGGTCGGATTGACCGGGATTCTCGGGGATTTAGCCGAGTCGATGATCAAACGAGACGGTTTGGCGAAAGACGCCTCGAAGGCGGTTCCGGGTTTCGGCGGTGTGCTCGACGTGATCGATTCGATACTGTTCGCCGGGCCGGTGGCTTACTTCTGGTTCCGGGGTTGAACGAAGAAATCGAACCCGGACGACGCGGGCGTGTCCTAACGCAATATTTACTTCCTTAGCTGGGCGCACCGATGACCGACACACAATTGGCCTCGAAGACGCTGACACTCGATAGCCGCGAGGAAGCGGTGATCCTGTTCGGCCCGCGCGACCAGTTTTTGCGAACCGTCCGCGACGCCCTCGGCGTCAAAGTCGTCGCACGTGGCGACACGCTCCAACTCGAGGGAACCGAAGAACAAGTCGATCATGCCGACCGGGCGTTTGGGCAACTGCGTGGGCTACTGCGCAAGAACGGCCGGCTCACCCCCGAAGACGTGCGCTCCGTGATCGACGTGGTGCGTGGGGATGGCCGCGGTTCGGGGAATGCCCTGACGGTGATGGACTCCGGCCGCTACGTCCGGCCACGAACCGACGGCCAAAGTCGGTACGTTCAAGCTCTGAAATCGCACGACATCGTCTTGTGCGTCGGCCCGGCGGGCACCGGCAAAACCTACCTCGCCGTCGGCTGGGCCGTGACCCTGCTTCGCACGGGACAGGTGAAGAAGATTGTCCTCGTGCGGCCGGCCGTGGAGGCGGGCGAACGGCTCGGCTTTCTTCCCGGCGACCTCATCGCCAAGATCAACCCGTATCTGCGACCGCTCTTCGATTCCCTCAACGACATCATGGAACCGGAGATCGTCAAGAAGTATTTGGAGAACGACATCATCGAAATTCTGCCCCTCGCGTACATGCGGGGCCGGACGCTCTCGAACGCGTGCATCATTTTGGACGAAGGCCAAAACGCGACCTGCACGCAAATGAAGATGTTCCTGACCCGGATGGGCCTGAACTCGAAGATCGTCGTGACCGGGGACATGTCGCAAGTCGATTTGCCGGGCAACGTCCGCAGCGGCTTGATCGATGCGGTGCAGCGGTTGCAGAACGTCGAGGGCATTTCGGTGCTCACGCTCGAAGAGGCGGACATCGTCCGCAATCCGTTGGTGATGAAAATCGTCCGAGCTTACGATGACGACACGCCGAAACCGAAGAAATAGTCCACCCCCGGAGCTGCCATGTCTGCATCCACTGTCCCTGGTATGGGTGCGATTCCGCACGACTGCGGAGTCGCATTTCGCGTCTGGGCGCCGCACGCCAAACGTGTCTCGGTGGTGGGCACGTTCAACGACTTCCAAGCGGCGGCGCACCCGTTGGCCCAAGAAAACGAAGGCTTTTGGTACGCCGATGTCACGCAAGCCAAAGTTGGTCACGAGTATCGTTTCTCGCTCGACACCGAGGCCGGTGTCGTCACTCGAATCGATCCGTATGCCCGCGAGGTGACCAACTCCATCGGCAACGCCGTGGTCGCTGACCCGCATTTCGAATGGGAGGACGATCACTTCGAGATTCCCAATTGGAACGAGTTGGTGATCTACGAATTGCACGTTGGCACGTTCAACGACGAAGATCCCAACAACGACGCCCCCGCGAAGTTCGACAGCGTCGTCCGCCGCTTCGGCCACCTCAAAACGCTCGGGATCAACTGCATCCAAATCATGCCGGTGGCCGAGTTCGCCGGGGATCGGTCGTGGGGTTACAACCCCGCCCACATGTTCGCGGTCGAATCGGCTTACGGTGGCCCGAAAGCGTTCAAGGAGTTGATCAAGCAGGCGCACCGCAATGGCATCGCGGTGATTCTCGACGTCGTTTACAACCACTTCGGCCCGAGTGATCTCGATCTCTGGCGTTTCGATGGGTGGAGCGAAAACAATGGTGGCGGAATCTACTTCTACAACGACTGGCGCCGGGCCACGCCATGGGGAGATACCCGCCCCGACTACGGTCGACCCCAAGTCCGGCAGTTCATCCGCGACAACGCCATGATGTGGCTGGAAGAGTTTCACGTCGACGGTTTGCGGATGGACATGACGCTCTACATCCGCGCGGTGGACGCTTCGGCGAGCCAGGTGTTGCCGGACGGTTGGAGCTTGATGCAGTACGTGAACACGGAAGTTCGGAAGCACTTTCCGAAGGCGATCACGATTGCCGAAGATTTACAAAGCAGTGCGGCCATCACGGACAGCGTCGAAAATGGCGGGGCAGCGTTTGGAACGCAATGGGACGCCCAATTCGTCCACCCGATCCGCGAAGCGGTGATCACCGGAGCCGACGAGCAACGTTCGATGGATGCGGTCAGGAATGCCATTCTCAGCAACTACAACGGCGACCCGATCCGCCGGGTGGTCTACAGCGAATCGCACGACGAAGTCGCCAACGGTCGGGCACGGGTGCCCCAAGAGATCGACCCGAACGGGGCTTCGAATTGGTTCGCTCAAAAGCGATCCACGCTCGCCGCGGCGTTGGTTCTCACGTCGCCGGGCATCCCCATGCTCTTCCAGGGTCAGGAATTCGTGGAGGGGGAATGGTTCCGCGACACGGTGCCCCTGCACTGGGAACAGACCGAAACCTTCCGAGGCATCGTCCGCATGTACCGCGATCTGATCCACCTGCGGCTGAATAAGAAGGGGACATCGAAGGGTCTGACCGGGCCGAACGTGGCCGTCACCCATGTGAACGACGACTCCAACATGATCGCGTTCCGGCGTTGGGACAAAATGGGGCCGAACGACGAAGTGGTCGTGGTGGCCAACTTCCACCGCGATGCCCGCGCCCAATACACGCTCGGCTTTTCGCAACCTGGCCAGTGGAAACTCATCTTCAACTCGGATTGGAAAGGCTACAGCGAACAATTCCAGGGCTATGCGAGTACCGAAGTCACGGCGGCACCGGGCGAATATGACGGGTTGCCAAACCGCGCCGACATCAGCATCGGGGCTTACAGCGTGCTGATTTTCGCCCAGTGACGCCTTCCCGAATCGTCCATTCGGCTATCCGCCGATGCCGCAAACCCTAAATTGAACTCACCCGGTAGTCCCAGTGAGCTCCTCATGTCCCGCGTTTTCGTTTACGACACCACGCTCCGCGATGGCAGCCAGGGGGAAGGAGTCAACTTCTCACTGCAAGACAAGCTCGCTCTCACCAAGCGGCTCGATGAACTCGGCATCGATTTCATCGAAGGGGGCTATCCGTTGTCGAACCCGAAAGACGCCGAGTATTTCGCCGCGATCAAGTCGATTCCCCTGCGTCACGCCAAGGTCTGCGCCTTCGGCATGACCCGGAAGAAGAACACCGAGGCAGCCGACGACACGGGATTGAAAGCGTTGCTGGCCGCAGAAACACCGGTGGTGACCATCGTCGGTAAAACGTGGGACTTCCACGTGGTGGATGTCCTCGGAGCAACGCTCGACGAAAACGTGCGGATGATCGGCGATACCGTCGCGCATCTCCGTGCCGCCGGACGAATTGTGATGTACGATGCCGAGCATTTCTTCGACGGCTATCAAGCGAATCCGGAATACGCTTTGAAGACGCTGGAGACGGCCGAAACCGCAGGGGCGAGCGTGGTGATTCTGTGCGACACCAACGGTGGCACCATGCCGGAACGCGTGGCCGAACTCGTCGGGATTGTCCGAGCGAAATTGACATGCGATGTCGGCATCCATTGTCACAACGATTGCGACTTGGGCGTGGCCAACACGCTCGCGGGTGTCCGGGCCGGGGCCACCCAAGTACAAGGCACGATGAACGGCATCGGCGAACGCTGCGGCAACGCCGACCTCGTGAGCGTCATTGCCAATTTATCGCTGAAGTATGGCAAGACGCTGCTCCGACCCGAGAGCTTGCAGAGCCTTACGGAATCGTCGCGGTACGTCTACGAACTCGCCAACATGAACTTCCGCACGGGCCAGCCGTTCGTCGGCCAAAGCGCGTTCGCGCACAAAGGTGGCATGCACACGCACGCCGTCGCCAAGGATCCGACGACTTACGAACACATCGCCCCCGAA